>NZ_JBJJTJ010000022.1:0-70523 GCF_054177765.1 Modestobacter lacusdianchii
GCGGGCGGGGGCGGGGGGGCCGGGGGGGGGGGGGGGGGGGGGGGGGGCGGGGGGGGGGGGGGGGGGGCGGGGGGGGCCGCCCCCCCCCCCCCGCCCCCCCCCCCCCCGACGACCCGTGGGTGACGAGCCTGCCGGCGGCGGTCGAACCGGCCCCGGCCACCTACTTCACCGACGCCTCGGTGCTCCGTGACGTGGTGGGCCCGGCTCCGATCGTGGTGTGGGGCCCGGGCACGCCGGCGGTGATGCACGCGGTGGACGAGTACGTGGAGGTCGCCGAGGTGCAGCAGGCGGCCGCCGCGTTCAGCGAGGTGCTCACCCGCTGGCCGGCGTGACGCCGTTCCACGTGGAACCGCCCGGAGGGGCATCATGCTGACCGACGGCGAGGAGGCCATCGTGAACGAGTTCGACCTGGTGCTGCCCGCGGCGGTGGACGTCCGGGAAGTCGGCATGCGCGACGGCCTGCAGCTGGAGGCCCCGCTGCCGCTGGCCGACAAGCTCGCGATGCTCGAGGCGCTGGTGGCCACCGGCGTCCGCCGGATCGAGGTGACCTCGTTCGTCTCCCCGAAGGCGGTGCCCGCGCTGGCCGACGCCGACCAGGTCGCCGCCGAGCTGCACCGCTTCGACGGGGTGCACTTCTCCGCGCTGGTCGCCAACCCGCGGGGCGCGGTGCGGGCGGTCGACGCCGGCATCGCCCACCTGGAGTACGTCGTCTCCGCCGCCGACTCGCACAGCCGGGCCAACGCCGGGCGCGGCACCGCCGAGGCGGTCGGCGCGGTCGCGGAGATCGCCGAGCTCGCCCACGGCGCCGGTGGCTCCCTGGAGGTCATCGTGGCCACCGCCTGGGACTGCCCGTTCGACGGCCGCACCCCGGTGGCCCGCACGGTCGACGTCACCCGGGCCGCGGTCACCGCCGGAGCCGACCAGCTCTGCCTCGGCGACACCATCGGCACGACCACCCCGCTGCGGGTCGTGCGGCTGATCGACGAGGTCCGCCGCGCCTGCCCCGGCACCCCGCTGGGCGTGCACTTCCACGACACCCGCGGCACCGGCCAGGCCAACGCCCTCGCGGCGCTGCAGGCCGGCACCACCCAGCTCGACGCCTCGGTCGGCGGCCTCGGCGGCTGCCCGTTCGCGCCGGGCGCCAGCGGCAACATCGCCACCGAGGAGCTCGTCTACTGGCTGGCCGACGCCGGGGTCGCCACCGGCATCGACCTGGACGCCGTCCTCGCCGCGGCGGCGGTCACCGAGCGCGCGGTCGGCCACGAGCTGCCCAGCTCGCTGTACCGGGCCGGTGGGCGCAACCAGCCGCGGGGGGCCGTCGTCCCGGCGTGACGGCCCGCACGCTGCCGGGTGCGGCGGGGCGTGATGGGATCGACGGTGTGAGTGCAGACGCGGCGGGCCCGCCGCCCCAGGTGGTCGACCCCCGGCTGATGCGCGACGTGCTGGGGCACTTCGTCTCCGGGGTCACGGTGGTGACCGCGATGGCCGCCGACGGCCCGGTGGGCTTCACCTGCCAGTCGTTCAGCTCGCTGTCACTGGACCCGCCGCTGGTCGCCTTCGCCCCGGCCCGCACCTCCCGCACCTGGCCGCGGCTGCGGGAGGCCGGCCGGTTCTGCGTCAACGTGCTCGCCGAGGAGCAGAGCCACCTGTCCCGTCAGTTCGCCCGCTCCGGCGCCGACAAGTACGCCGGCGTCGGCTGGACGCCCAGCCCGCACGGCTCCCCCGTGCTGGACGACGTGGTGGCCTGGATCGACAGCGAGCTGTGGGCCGAGTACGACGGCGGCGACCACACGATCGTCGTCGCCCGGGTGCTCGACCTCGGCGCCGACGCCGCCCGCACCCCGCTCCTCTTCCACCGCGGCGCCTACGGCCTGCAGCAGCAGGAGGACCACCCTGCCCCCCACCACTCGCGGGCTCGCGGCGGGCCCCTGCAGAGTGGCCGGGAAGCGGCTGAGGGTTAGTCGAAGCGGACGGCGATGACGGCGACGTCGTCCCGGCGGTCGGGGTCGGTGCCCAGGGCCTGCAGGCACAGTGCGGCAGGGTCGGCGTCCACGGGAGCCCCGGCCAGCCGCGCGGCCAGCGCGGCGATCCCCTGGTCCATGTCCGCGCCGGGCCGCTCGATGAGGCCGTCGGTGTAGGCGACCAGGGTGGCGCCGGCGGGGATCTCGATCGTCCGTGAGGTGCGCGGGAAGGTCGCGTCGACGCCGATGAGCAGCCCGGTGACGCCGTCCAGCACGCGCACCGTCCCGTCGACGGCGCGCAGCATCAGCGGCGGGTGTCCGGCGTTGGCCAGCTGCAGCCGCCACGACCCGCCGGGCCGGTCCGGGCGCTCGGCGCGGCCGTAGACCATCGTCGCCATCGGGGCCACGTGCAGGCCCTGGACCAGCCGGTCGACCCGGCCGAGGATCTCGCCGGGGTCGCCCTCGCCGGCGTCCCAGGCGCAGGCCCGGAGCAGACCGCGCAGGTGGCCCATGGCGGCGGCGGCCGCCACGTCGTGGCCCACGACGTCGCCGATGGCGATGCCCACGCTGCCGTCGGGCAGGTGCAGCAGGTCGTAGAAGTCGCCGCCGACCTCGGCCGCGCTGGAGGCGCTGAGGTAGTGGGCCGCCGAGGTGACCCCGGCGATGTCGGGCAGCTGGGGCAGCAGCGAGCGCTGCAGCGTCTCGGCGACGGAGTGCTCCTGCTGGTACAGGCTCACGTTGTCCATCGCCAGGGCGGCCCGGCGGGAGAGGTCGCGGGCCAGGTCGACGTCGTCCTGGCCGAACCGCCGGGCCTGGCTCTCGGCGACCAGGGTCAGCGCGCCGAGGGTGCGGCGGCGGGCGACGAGCGGCACGGTGAGCTGCGATGAGGTGCCGAGCTCGGCCATCACCTCGCGCAGCGCCGGGTCGGGGGCGGCCGCGGCCAGGATCTCCGCGGTGATCTCCGGGACGAGCACCGGCTCGCTGGAGGTGAGTACCCGCCGGATCGGGGCGGCCTCGGGCAGGTCGGCGACGCGCAGCGTGGCGAAGCGGCGCAGCTCCTCGACCATGCCGCGGCGGTGGGCGGCCGAGGTGCCGGAGACCGCGCCGTGCTCGTCGACCAGGGTGACGAACACCCAGTCGGCCAGCAGTGGCACGCACAGCGAGGCCAGCCGGTCGAGCAGGTCGTCGAGGTCCAGGGTGGCGCTGAGGGTGCTGGTGGCCTCGGCCATCAGCGCCAGCCGGCTCTGCGCCCGCTCGGCGGCGACCCTGGCCGCGTCGGCGGCGGCGTGCGCCTCCTCGGCGTCCCGGCGGGCGGCCTGCTCGGCGGCGAAGGCGGCCTTGCGGTCGTCCTCGACCCGCACCCGTTCGGTGACGTCGGTCTGCACCCCGACGAAGCTGACCAGCGTGCCCTCGCCGTCGAAGACCGGCGTGATGGACAGCTGGTTCCAGAAGGCGGTGCCGTCCTTGCGGTAGTTGAGCAGCGTGGTGGTGACCGGCTGGTGGTCCTGCAGTGCCTGGCGCAGGTCGTCGACGGCCTTGCGCTCGGTCGCCGGCCCCTGGAGGAAGCGGCAGTTGCGCCCGACGCTCTCCTCGTAGGAGTACCCGCTGATCCGGCTGAACGACGGGTTGACCCAGACCAGCGGGTCGTCGGGCTGGCGGGGGTCGGTGATGGTGAAGGCGATGTCGGTGGCGACGACGGCCCGATCGCGCAGCGCCTGCAGTTGCGTCTCCGGGTCGTCGGCCCCCGCGGCGTCGTCCAGCTGCAGGAAGACGACGAGGGACAGCCGCTGCTCGCTCGCGTCGTGCGACAGCGGGAACCCGGTCACCCAGAGCACCTGGTCGGGGTCGTCGGCCGCGGTGGCCGCCCGCTCGCGGTCGGAGCTGCGCCGCGCCGACAGCCGGACCGCCTCGCCGGCCACCGGGCGGCCGGACGCCACGTGGGACAGCGGGCTCGCGGAGCTGGCCAGCGGCGAGCCGGACAGGTCGGTGAGCCCGGCCGCCGCGCCCCAGGCGTCCACGGCCACCGGCAGGCCGACGTTGCCGGCCAGGTCGTTGGCCGCGGTGTTCGCGTAGGTGACGGTGCCGTCGGTCTGGTCGATGACCAGGACGGCGACCGGGACGTCGGCCAGCACGCCCGGCAGCGCCGACTGGGCGCTGCCGTCGGAGCCGGAGACGACGGCCTCCGCGGCGCCGACGATGGACGCCTGCTGGCGGCGCTCGGGGGCCTCGGCCGTCGCGGTCAGCCCCTCGGCGAGTGCAGCGGCGGCCTCTCGGGGGACCTGACCCGTCGCCGGGTCGGCGGGTCGTCTGTCGGACGGCACCGGCAGATCGTAACGAGACGCTTCGGTTGCGCACCACGGAGCGTGCAGGTGAGCAGCGGGTTCGCCAGCCCGGGCCGGGTGGCGACGGTCGGGAACGCCCGGCGGAGGGCGATCGTCGTCCGGGCACGTGGCTGGGTCGGTGGTGACCCGGGCGGTGGCGACTGGGGTGTGGCGACCGCGGCGGTGGGGGCGGATCCTGACGACCGGCCGGCCGGCCCGGGGCTCAGCGGGCGCCCGGGCCGCCGTCCGGACCGGGGCCCTGCTCGGCGGCCACCTCGGACTGGTGCCGCAGCCACAGCAGGCCGAGCACCGGCAGCAGCAGCGGGACGAAGCCGTAGCCCGATCCGTACCCCGACCACACCGTCGAGTCGGGGAAGGCCGCCGGGTCGACCAGCGACAGGGTGCCCACGACGAGGACGCCGGCGAGCTCCACCGAGCAGGCGAGGACGGCGGTGCGCCGGCCGCCGCGCCCGCCGCGGGCCAGGCCGATCGTGGCCAGCACGTAGACCAGCGCGGCGACGGCGGACAGCAGGTAGGCCAGCGGTGCCTCGTCGAACTGCGTGGCGAGCTGCACCGCGGCCCGTGCGCCGGCGGCGAGCGCGAACACCCCGTACAGGGCGACCAGCACCCGGCCGGGGCCGCGGGTGGTGTCGGGGGTGGCCCCGGTCGGCTCCGGTGCCGGACCGCCGAGCGCCCCGCCGGGCGCCTCAGCCACCGGTGACCTGCCACAGGTCCAGCAGCCGCCAGAGCATGACGGCGACGGCGAGCGCGGCCACGGCGAGCACCGTGCCCGCCCAGCGGGTGGGCTCGCTGCGGGCCCAGAGCAGGCCGGCGACCGGCAGCAGCACCACGCTGCCCAGGTACGCGAGGAAGGTGGCCAGCTCCGCGGGTCGCTGGCCACCGGCCAGCCCGATCCCGGCGACCACGGCCTGGACGACGAGCAGCACCTCCAGGACGCCGGTCGCGGCCAGGTGGGCGGTGCCGGTGCGCCGGCGCAGTGCGGTGCTCAGCCCGCCGAGCACGGCCAGGACGACGGCGGCCACGGTCGCCGCGACGACGAGCGCGGTGCTCATCGGCGCCGGCCGGCAGCAGGGGTTCGCACCCGCTCATCCTCTCGCGTGCCCGCCGCGGCCCCCGCCCGCCCCGGCGCGCGGCTCAGCGGTGCACGGTGGACATGTCCGGGTAGCGGTCGCCGGCGGTGGCCCCGCGGGGCGCGGCCTCGTCCAGGGCGCGCAGGTCGTCCTCGGTGAGCTCGACGTCGGCGGCGGCGGCGTTCTCCTCGAGGTAGGGGACCCGCTTGGTGCCCGGGATCGGCAC
Source organism: Modestobacter lacusdianchii (assembly GCF_054177765.1). Lineage (NCBI taxonomy): Bacteria > Bacillati > Actinomycetota > Actinomycetes > Geodermatophilales > Geodermatophilaceae > Modestobacter > Modestobacter lacusdianchii. The sequence continues at coordinate 5,600 of NZ_JBJJTJ010000022.1, forward strand.
GACCGAGGGGTTGCCGGCGCGGTCGGACTGCGCCATCACCCAGGCCAGCGCCAGCTGGGTGGCGGTGACGCCCTTGGCCTCGGCGAGCTGCCGGACCCGGTCGACCAGCCGCAGGTTCTGCTCGAACGCCTCCCCCTGGAAGCGCGGGTTGTGCCGGCGGAAGTCGTCGGGGGCCAGGTCGTCGACGCTGCGGATCTGCCCGGACAGGAAGCCGCGGCCGATGGGCGAGTAGGCGACGAACCCGATGCCGAGCTCGGCGCAGGTGGCCAGCACGCCGTCGTCCTCGGGGTCGCGGGTCCACAGCGAGTACTCGGTCTGCAGCGCGGTCACCGGGTGCACGGCGTGCGCCCGGCGGATCGTGTCGGGGGCGGCCTCGGAGATGCCGACGTGCCGCACCTTGCCGGCCTCCACCAGCTCGTGCAGCGCGCCCCAGGTGTCCTCGACCGGCACGGTGGTGTCCACCCGGTGCTGGTAGTACAGGTCGATCACGTCGACGCCGAGCCGTTGCAGCGAGGCGTCGCAGGCCTGGCGCACGTAGTCGGGCTTGCCGTTGATGCCGACCATGCCGCCGTCCGGCGTGCGCTCGTTGCCGAACTTGGTGGCGAGCACGACCTCGTCGCGACGCCGGGCGATGGCCTTGCCGACCAGCTGCTCGTTGGTGAACGGGCCGTACATGTCGGCGGTGTCCAGGAAGGTGACCCCCAGGTCGAGGGCCCGGCCGATGGTGCGCTCGGCCTCGGTCTGGTCGCCGGTGCCGTAGAACTCGCTCATCCCCATGCAGCCCAGGCCCTGGGCGGAGACGGTCAGGTCGCGGAGCTTCCGTGTCTGCATGCCGCGGTGGTGCCCATCGGGGCGCGAGGGCAACCCGCCTCCCGCCCAGTGGGAGATCCAGCCGTGCTGGTCACGAAATGGTCACGGCGAGGTGACAGACGGGCGACCGAGCTGATTGGTTAGGCGGGCCTCAGTGAGGTCAGCCTTCCCTCACACGTCCGAGCCTGGAGCCCCGCATGCCCCGTACCGCCCGGCCGCTCGCCGCGACCGCCCTGTCCCTCTCGGCGTTGCTCGCGCTGACCGCCTGCGGGGAGGACGCCGCGGTCGACACCGCCGCCGCGGACGAGGCCGCCACCGTCTCCTTCACCTGGAACCGCAACGTCGCCGCCGAGGACGCCGACCCGGAGTACGAGGAGACGACGGTCGAGGTGCCGAAGGACCCGGAGTCCATCGTGGTGTTCGACATGGCCAGCCTGGACACCATCGGCGCGCTGGGCGGCGAGGTCGTGGGCGCCCCTTTGGACTCCGTGCCGGGCTACCTGGAGGGGTACCTCGCCGACGACGCCTACAACGTCGGCACCCTCTTCGAGGCCGACCTCGTCGAGATCGAGGCGCAGCAGCCCGACCTCATCGTGATCGCCAACCGGTCCGCGGCGCTCTGGGAGGACCTGAACGAGATCGCCCCCACCGTCGACCTCAGCACCCGGGGCTCCTTCACCGAGAACCTCGAGCGCAACGTCACCTTCCTCGGTGAGGTGCTCGGCGCCGAGGACGAGGCCGCCGCGGCGCTCGGCGAGATCGAGTCGGGCATCGAGGAGGCGCGCGCGGCCACCGCCGACGCCGGTACCGGCCTGGGCCTGATGGTCTCCGGCGGCGAGCTCAGCGCCCTCGCGCCGGCGGGGCCGGACGCCGTCGGGCCCGCCGTCCGGGGCGGCCTGCTCTACGACGTCTTCGGCGTCGAGCCCGCGGTGGAGGACGTCGAGGCGGCCACGCACGGCGAGCCGGTGTCCTTCGAGTTCCTGCTCGAGACCGACCCCGACTCCCTGTGGGTGATCGACCGGGACGCCGCCACCGGGGAGGGCTCGCAGGCGGCGGCGGCCGTGCTCGACAACGAGATCGTCCGGCAGACCACGGCAGCCCAGCAGGACCGCGTGTTCTACCTGGACCCGCAGGCCTGGTACATCGTGTTCGGTGGTCTCGACACCACGCAGATCATGATCGACGACGTGCTGCAGGTCGCCGGGTGACCGTGCCGGCCCGGACCGAGCAGCCCGCCGGATCCCGGTGACGGCGCTCGACACCACCCGCAGGAGCACCCCCACCCCGGCGCGGCCCCGCCGCACCTGGGTGGGGGTGCTCCTCGGCGTCCTGCTGGTCGTCCTCCCGGTCACCAGCCTGTTCGTCGGGGTCTCCGACGTGACCCCGGCCTCGCTGCTGGCCGGCGGCGTCGAGAGTGACGCGGCCTTCCTGCTGGTGGCCAGCCGGATCCCCCGCACCGTCGCGGTCGTCCTCGTCGGCGCGTCCCTGGGCATCGCCGGGTTGATCCTGCAGATGCTCGTGCGCAACAAGTTCGTCGAGCCGAGCACCACGGGCGTCACCGAGTTCGCCACGCTCGGCGTGCTCGTCACGATGGTGTTCGCCCCCGGGATGGCCGTGCTGGGCAAGATGGGGGTCGCCGCGGTCTTCGGCCTCGTCGGCACCTGGGTCTTCCTCCGCGTGGTGCGGTTCGTGCCCGTGCGCCAGCTGGTGCTCATCCCGTTGGTCGGCCTGATGCTCGGCGGCGTCGTCGAGGCCGTCACGACGTTCTTCGCCTACCGCCTCGACCTGCTCCAGTCCCTGCAGCAGTGGTCGCAGGGCAGCTTCGCCAGTGTCATGCAGGGCCGCTACGAGCTGGTCTGGGTCGCCGGCCTCATGGTCGTCGTCGCCTGGGTCGCCGCGGACCGGTTCAGCGTCATCGGCCTCGGCGAGGAGTTCGCCACCAACCTCGGGCTCGACTACCGGCGGGTGGTCGCCGTCGGCATGGTGGTCGTCGCGGTGATCACCGCGGCGGTGCTCGTGACCGCCGGCATGGTGCCCTTCCTCGGGCTGGTCGTGCCGAACGTCGTCAGCCTCCTCGTCGGGGACGACGTCCGGCGGGCGGTCCCCTGGGTGGCGGGGCTCGGTGCCGTCTTCGTCGTCGCCTGCGACATCCTGGCCCGGGTCGTCCGCTTCCCCTACGAGATCCCGCTGTCGCTCATCGTCGGGGTCATCGGGGCGGCGCTGTTCCTGTGGCTGCTGCTGCGGAGGAGGAGCCGTGCTCACTGACCCGGCGACCTCGGCCCCGGCCCCCGACCACCGCACCGGACTGCGGCCCGGTGACGGGTGGGCGCGCGAGCGGTGGGCCCGGCCCCCGGTGCGCCTGGCCGTTCTCGGTGCCGTCGTCCTGGCGCTGGTGGCCGGCTACCTGTTCACCGACGTCCCCGGGTCGTTGGCCTACGCGGTGGAGATCCGCAGCCTCGCGGTCGCCGCCATGGTCGTGGTCGCGACGGCGGTGGGCGTCTCGACGGTGGTGTTCCACACCATCACGCAGAACCGCATCCTGACCCCCGCGATCATGGGGTTCGACGCCTTCTACCGGCTGATCAGCACCGTGATCGTGTTCGGCGCCGGCTCGGCGTCGTTCCTGGCGGTCGACCCGTTCACCCTGTGGGCGGTCCAGGTCGTCGTCATGGTGGCCTTCAGCGTCGCGCTGTTCACCTGGCTGTTCGGCGGCAAGCGGCGCTCGATCCACCTCATGCTGCTGGTCGGCATCGTGCTCGGCACGTTCTTCCGTGCCCTCACCGAGTGGTTGCAGCGCATGCTCGACCCGCTGGACTTCCAGGTGCTGACCGACGCGATGTTCGCCTCGCTCACCCGGCCGGACGAGACGTTGCTCGCGCTCACCGCCGGCCTCGTCGCGCTGGGCTGCGCCGCGGTCGTGCCGCTGCTGCGCACCCTGGACGTCCTGACGCTGGGTGCGTCGGCGGCCACCGGCCTCGGTGTCGAGCACCGGCGGGTGGTGATGACGCTGTTCACGGTGGTCTCGGTGATGGTCGCCGCCTCGACGGCGCTCGTCGGGCCGATCCTCTTCTTCGGGCTCATCGTCGCCAACCTCGCCTACTCCTGGGCCGGGTCGTTCCGGCACGTCTGGACGCTGCCCTCGGCCGTGCTCATCGGGATGGTCTGCCTGCTCGGTGGCCAGCTGGTCCTCGACCGGGCGCTGGACTTCGGCGGCACCCTGTCCACCGTCATCGAGTTCGCCGGCGGTCTGTTCTTCCTGTACCTCGTCCTGCGGAAGGGGGCGCGGTGATCGCGCTCGAGCACGTCACGAAGCGCTACGGCCGGCAGCCGGTCGTCGACGACGTCTCGATCACGTTCGGCGGGGAGGGCGTCACGGCGCTCATCGGGCCGAACGGGGCCGGGAAGTCGACGCTGTTCGGGCTCGTCGGCCGGCTGCTGCAGCCCGACGCCGGGCGGGTCACCGTGAACGGCATGGACGTGGCCTCGACGCCGTCCGGGGAGCTCGCGAAGGTGCTCGCGGTGCTGCGCCAGGACAACCACGTCGCGGCCCGGCTGACCGTGCACGACCTCGTCGAGTTCGGCCGGTTCCCGCACTCGCGGGGACGGCTCACGACCCACGACCGGGAGCACATCGAGCAGGCGATCGGGTACCTGGAGCTCGGCCCCTACCGGGACCGCTTCCTCGACGAGCTCTCCGGCGGGCAGCGCCAGCGGGCCTTCGTCGCGATGGTCATGGCCCAGGACACCGAGTACGTGCTGCTCGACGAGCCGCTGAACAACCTAGACCTGCGGCACATGACCGAGATCATGCGGCTCGTGCGGCGGATGGCCGACGAGCTCGGCAAGCGGGTGGTCATCGTGCTGCACGACATCAACTTCGCGGCCAGCTACGCCGACCGGATCGTCGCGATGCGGGACGGCGTCGTGGTGGCCGACGCCCCGGCGCGCGAGGTCATGCGCCCGGACGTGCTCGCCGCCGTCTACGACACCCCCGTCGACGTCCGGGAGATCGACGGCCGGCCGGTGGCGCTCTACTACGGCTGAGGCCGGTTCCACGTGGAACAGCCGCGGTGCCGCGCCGCTGTGACGTGTCCGACCCGTGCTCGCCGGGCACCCGCACGGGCATGTACGGCACGATGAGCGAGGTGACCAGCAGCACCCGTCGCCTCGCCGGCCACCGCCCGCACCGTGCCCCCGCGCCCCTGACCAGCCGGTCCTGGCAGCAGCCGGCGGCGCACCAGCTGCGCGGGATGCGCACCGACGTCGTCCTGGACATGGGCTGGGGCCGCCTGGTGTTCGGCCAGACCTTCGCCGACCTCTCCGGTGTGCTGGCCGCGCTGCGCGCCGAGGAGTCGGGCCGGCGGGACATCTGCGTCTACCCCTGGGACCCGCAGGTGCTGGTCGGGATGGCCCCCGACGAGCTGTTCATCGACCCGTCGTTCATCTTCCGGTTGCCGCTGCACCGCTACCGCCCCCGCGAGGAGCTCATCCGCGGGGTCTTCGTCCGCACCGTCACCTCGGCGGCGGAGATGGAGCTGGTCAACGACCTCTACGCCCGGGCCGGCATGGTCGCGGCGGACACCGCCACGATGTGGGCCAACCACCGCACCCGCAGCTTCACCTACCTCGTCGCCGAGGACCGCCGCACCGGCGACGTCGTCGGCACGGTGACCGGGGTCGACCACCACCTGGCCTTCGGCGACCCCGACGGCGGCGCGAGCCTGTGGTGCCTGGCCGTCGACGCCCAGGACGCCCCGCCCGGCACCGGGGAGGCGCTGGTCCGGGTGCTGGCCGAGCGGTACGCCGCCCGCGGCCGGGCGCACCTGGACCTGTCGGTGATGCACGACAACAGCGCGGCGATCCACCTGTACCGGAAGCTGGGCTTCGACCGGGTCTCGGCGGTCTCCGTGAAGCGGAAGAACCCGATCAACACCCCACTGTTCGCCGCTCCCCCGCCGGGGCTCACCGAGCTCAACCCCTACGCCCGGGTCATCGCCGAGGAGGCGCTGCGCCGCGGCATCCGGGTGGAGGTGACCGACGCCGAGTCCGGCGAGCTGCGGCTGTCGCTGGGCGGGCGGTCGGTGCTCACCCGGGAGTCGCTGTCGGAGTTCACCTCCGCGGTGGCGATGACCCGTTGCGACGACAAGCGGGTGGCCCGCCGGATCATGGAGCGGGCCGGGGTCCGGGTGCCACGGGGCGTGGTGGTCGGCGACGGCGACGACGCCGCCGCCCGCGAGCTGCTCGCCACCTGCGGCTCGGTGGTGGTCAAGCCGGCCCGCGGTGAGCAGGGGAAGGGCATCACCGTCGGCGTCCGGGACGTCGCCGGGCTGGAGCGGGCCGTGCCGCTGGCGTTGCAGCACTGCCCCGACGTGCTGGTCGAGGAGCTGGTGGCCGGTGACGACCTGCGGGTCGTCGTCATCGACCACCGGGTGGTCGCCGCGGCCCTGCGTCGTCCGGCCGAGGTCGTCGGGGACGGGCGGCAGGACGTGACCGCGCTGGTCCGGGAGACCAGCCGCCGCCGGGAGCGGGCCACCGGCGGGGAGTCCAGCATCCCGCTGGACGATGCGACCGCCGAGGTGGTGGCCGACGCCGGGCACGCGATGGAGGACGTGCTGCCCCACGGGGAGCGGCTGCGGGTGCGGCGGACGGCGAACCTGCACACCGGCGGCACGATCGTCGACGTGACCGACCGGCTGCACCCCGACATCGCGGCGGCCGCGGTGCGGGCCAGCCGGGCGATCGGGATCCCGGTGACCGGGCTGGACTTCATGGTGCCCGACGTGGAGGGCCCCGAGCACGTGTTCATCGAGGCGAACGAGCGGCCCGGGCTGGCCAACCACGAGCCGCAGCCCACCGTGGCCCGCTTCGTCGACCTGCTGTTCCCCGAGACGCGTCGCGACTGAGCGCCGCCACCGGGCCGGTGGCATGCTCCTCCCGGTCGCCGGCCGGGTGACCCGACCCCCCGGGAGGACCGCTGATCGGTTACGCCGCCGCCGCGCTCGGTGGTGCCGTGGGTGCGCTGGGCCGCTGGGGCGTCGCCGAGGCGCTGCCCTCCCCCGCCGGTGGCTGGCCGTGGGCCACCCTGCTGGTCAACCTCACCGGCTGCCTGCTGCTGGGGCTGCTGCTGGCGGTGCTCGCCGCCCGGCGCCCGGACTCCCCGTGGCTGCGGCCGCTGCTGGGCACCGGGGTGCTCGGCGGCTACACGACGTTCTCCACCTTCGCCGTCGAGACGGTGCGGCTGGCCGAGGCGGGCGCCTGGGCCACCGCCGCCGGCTACGTGCTCGCCTCGGTGCTCGGCGGGGTGCTCGCCGCCGCCGGTGGCGTCGCCCTGGGCCGCCGGCTGGCCGCGGTGCCCGCGGACGGCGTCGCGTGACGGCGCTGTGGGTGGTGCTCGGCGCCCTGGTGGGTGCCCCGCTGCGGCTGCTCGCCGACCGGGTCGCCACGGCCCGCCGCGGCCGGGGCAGCGTGCTGGGCACGCTGACCGTGAACGTCGCCGGCAGCGCCCTGCTCGGCGTGCTGCTCGGCCTGCGCGGGGTCTCCCCCGCCGTGCTGGCGCTGGTCGGCACCGGCTTCTGCGGCACGCTGACCACCTTCTCCACCTTCGGCGCCGACGTCGTCCGGCTGGTCGAGGAGCGGGTGCTGGTGCGGGCGCTGGCCTACCTCACCGGCTCGGTGGTGCTCGGGCTGGGCGCCGCCGCGGCCGGGTACCTGCTGGCCCGCTGAGTCGCCGGGCGCGCGCTGGAGGGCGCCCGTCGCCTAGGGTCGGCTCAGGATGAGTGGATCAACCGAGCGCGGAGGACGTCAGTGAGCGCCGACAGTCCGGTGGTCGTGGTCGCCAACCGGTTGCCGGTCGACCAGGTCACCGACCCGGACGGGACGACGCGGTACCAGCGCAGCCCCGGTGGGCTGGTGACCGCCCTGGAGCCGTTCGTCGCCGGCCGCGGCGGCGCGTGGGTCGGCTGGTCCGGCGCCGCGGGCGACGCCCCGGAGCCGTTCGAGTCCGGCGGGATGTCGCTGGTGCCGGTCGGGCTGTCCGAGGAGGAGGTGGACCGCTACTACGAGGGGTTCTCCAACGCCTCGCTGTGGCCGCTCTACCACGACGTGGTGGAGAAGCCCGAGTACCACCGCACCTGGTGGGACGCCTACGTCCAGGTCAACAAGCGCTTCGCCGACCGGGCCGCCGAGGTGGCCGCCGAGGGCGCGATCGTCTGGGTGCACGACTACCAGCTGCAGCTGGTGCCGGCGATGCTCCGCCAGCGGCGCCCCGACCTGACCATCGGCTTCTTCCTGCACATCCCGTTCCCGCCCTACGAGCTGTTCACCCAGCTGCCCTGGCGCTCGGCGATCATCGAGGGGCTGCTGGGTGCCGACCTGATCGGCTTCCAGCAGCCGACGGCAGCGACGAACTTCGTCAACCTCGCCCGCCGGCTGCACGACCTGCCCACCAAGGGCAACACGATCAGCTACGAGGGCCGCACGGTCACCGCCAGGGCCTTCCCGATCTCGATCGACGTCGCCGCCTTCGACGAGCTCGCCCGCACCCCCGAGGTGCTGGCGCGGGCCGCGGAGATCCGCGAGGAGCTGGGCCAGCCGGACAAGATCGTGCTCGGCGTCGACCGGCTGGACTACACCAAGGGCATCGGCGTGCGCCTGGAGGCCTTCGAGGAGCTGCTGGAGGACGGCGCGCTGGAGGCGCCGTCCACGGTGCTGGTGCAGGTGGCCACGCCCAGCCGCGAGCGGGTCGAGCACTACGTGACCATGCGCGAGACGATCGAGCAGCAGGTGGGCCACATCAACGGCGTCTACGGCTCGATCGCCGGGCCCGCCGTGCACTACTTCAACCAGTCGATGCCCCGCGAGGAGCTCGCCGCCATGTACCGGGCGGCCGACGTCATGCTGGTCACCCCCTACCGGGACGGCATGAACCTGGTGGCCAAGGAGTACGTCGCCGCGCGCGGTGACGACGGCGGGGTGCTGGTGCTCAGCGAGTTCGCCGGCGCCGCCGCCGAGCTCAAGCAGGCGCTGCTGGTCAACCCGCACGACATCGCCGGGGTGAAGAACCAGCTGCTGCGGGCGCTGCGGATGGACCGCGCGGAGGGCGTCAAGCGGATGCGCGCGATGCGCCGGTACATCGCCAAGCACGACCTCGACCACTGGGCGAACTCGTTCTTCGACTCGCTGCAGGCCCAGGCGTGAGCGACCCGCTCGACCCGGCCCTGGCCCAGGCGCTCGACGGCCTGGCCGGCCGCCGGCCGCTGCTGCTGGCCAGCGACTACGACGGCGTCCTGGCCCGGCTGCGCGACGACCCCGCCGCCGCCGTGCCCGAGCCCGGGGTGGCCGAGCTGCTCGGCCGGCTGGCCGCCGTCGACGGGGTGACCGTGGCGCTGGTCAGCGGCCGCGGGGTGGCCGACCTGCAGGCCACCAGCGGGCTCACCGGCCCGTTCCGCTGGATCGGCAGCCACGGTGCGGAGTTCGACGGCCCGCTCACCGGGGAGCTGCGCGCCGCCCGCGACGAGCTGGTGGCCACCCTGTCGCCGCTGGTGGACGCCGTCCCCGGCGCGCGGCTGGAGGTGAAGCCGGCCGCCGTCGCCGTCCACGTGCGCACGGTGCCCGAGGCCGCCGCCCGTCCGGCGCTGCTGGAGCGGGCCGCGGCCGCCGCGGGCCCGCACCACACCCCCAAGCCCGGCAAGGACGTGCTCGAGCTCGCGGTCACCGACGCCGACAAGGGCACCGCCCTGGTCCGGCTCCGGGACGAGCTGGGCGCGCAGGGCGCGCTCTACCTCGGCGACGACGTCACCGACGAGGACGGCTTTCGGGCGCTGGCGCCGGCCGGGGTGACCGTCAAGGTCGGCGAGGGCGAGACCGCCGCGGCCCACCGGGTGCCCGACCTGGCCGGCGTCCGGGCCGTCCTCGAGCGGCTGGTCGCGACGCTCGGGGCCTGATCCTCCGCGTCCCGGGACGGCGCGCCACCCGGTGGTGCCACGACGCCCCCGGGGGCATAGCGTCGCGCAGCGTGATCGTCGTCTCTGTCGCCCGCGTCCGCCCGGAGGTCCCCTCGCCGTGGCACTGACCCGCAGGTCCTTCCTCGCCGGGGCGCTCGCCGCCCCCGCGCTCGGCGCGCTGGCCGGCTGCGCCGGCACGGTGGTGCAGCCCGGTGACCTCTCCCGGCTGCGGCTGATGGTCCCGGCCAGCCCGGGCGGCGGCTGGGACACCACCGCCCGGGTGCTCCAGCGGGTGATCCAGTCCAGTGGGGTCGCCCGCAACGTGCAGGTGTTCAACGTGGAGGGCGCCGGCGGCACGATCGGGCTGGGCCAGCTCGCCCGCGAGGACGACGACGCGCTGCTGATGATGATGGGCCTGGTCATGGTGGGCGCCGTCGACACCAACGACTCGGCCACCCGGCTGACCGACGTCACCCCGATCGCCCAGCTGATCGCCGAGACCGAGCTGATCGTCGTCCCGGCCGAGTCGCCGTACGACGACCTGGCGTCCTTCGTCGAGGCCTGGCAGGCCGACCCGCGTGGCACCCCGATCGCCGGTGGCTCGGCCGGCGGCACCGACCAGATCCTCGCCGGGCTGCTGGCCCAGGCCGCCGGGATCGACCCCCGCGAGGTCAACTACATCCCCTACTCCGGCGGTGGGGAGTCGCTGTCGGCCCTGCTGGGCAACCAGGTCGCCGCCGGCATCTCCGGCACCGCCGACTACGGCGAGCAGGTGACCAGCGGCCGGCTCAAGGGGCTGGCCGTCTCCACCGCCGAGCGGTCGGACCAGGTGCCCGACGTCCCCACGATCATCGAGAGCGGCTGGGACGTCGAGGTGACCAACTGGCGCGGGCTGATGGCCCGCCCGGGGATGAGCGAGGACGCCCGGGCGGACCTGATCGACGTCGTCCAGCAGGCCCACGACACCGAGGAGTGGGCCGAGGCGCTGGAGCTCAACGGCTGGCTGGACACCTTCCAGACCGGCGACGAGTACGGCGAGTTCCTCGCCGACGAGGAGGTCCGGGTGCGGGCCGTCCTCACCGAGATCGGGCTCATCGAGTGACCCGCACCCGACCCGCAGCCGGCACCACAGCGCTCAGCCAGGAGGCGTCGTGAGCACGTCCACCACCCCACCCGGGGCGCAGCAGCGCGGGCACACCGGCGAGGCCGTGCTGGCCGCGCTGCTGGCCGCGCTCGGCGTCTACCTGCTCGTCGACGCCGGGGCGATCGCCGTTCCCGGCTCCTCGAACACGGTCGGCCCCCGCTTCTTCCCCTACGCCGTCGGCGCGCTGACCGTGCTCACCGGAGCGGGCCTGGCGCTGCGGGTGCTCCGCGGTGACCGCGGCCCGGCCGAGGACAGCGAGGACATCGACCCCGACGCCCCGACCGACTGGCGGGCGGTGGGGGTCATCGCGGTGGCCTTCCTCGCCCACGCGCTGCTGATCAACGTGATCGGCTGGCCCCTGGCGGTGGCGCTGATGTTCGCCGCGGTCGCCTGGGCGCTGGGTGCGGTGGGCGTCGTCCGGCCGTTCCTGATCGGCCTGCTGCTGGGCTGCGTGGTCTGGACCGTGTTCGTCAAGGCGCTGAACGTGGCGCTGCCCGGCGGCACGGTCCTCGAGTGGCTGACGGGCTGGATCTGATGGCCATCGACGAACTGCTCGGCGGTTTCGCCGACGCGCTCACCCCGCTGAACCTGCTGTTCGCCCTCCTCGGGGTGCTGCTGGGCACCGCGGTCGGCGTGCTGCCCGGCATCGGGCCGGCGATGACCGTGGCGCTGCTGCTGCCGGCCACCTACGTGCTGGAGCCGACCAGCGCGCTGATCATGTTCGCCGGCATCTACTACGGCGGCATGTACGGCGGGTCGACCACGTCGATCCTGCTCAACACCCCCGGTGAGTCCAGCTCGATCATGACCGCCCTCGAGGGCAACCGGATGGCCAAGGCCGGCCGGGGGTCGGCGGCGCTGGCCACGGCGGCGATCGGCTCGTTCGTGGCCGGCACGATCGCCACGGTGCTGCTCGCGCTGGTCGCGCCGACCGTGGTCGAGCTGGCCATCGGCGTCACCTCCGCCGACTACTTCGCCCTGGCGGTGATCGCCTTCGTCGCGGTCGCCACCGTGCTGGGGTCCTCCCCGCTGCGCGGGCTGGCCGCGCTGTGCCTGGGCCTCTACCTCGGGCTGGTCGGCACCGACGTGCTCACCGGGCAGGAGCGGTTCACCCTGGGCATCCCGCAGCTGTCCGACGGCATCGACGTCGTCGTGGTCGCCGTGGCCCTGTTCGCGGTGGGCGAGGCGCTGCACGTGGCCTCCCGGCTGCGCCGTGGTGCGGTGCAGGTGATCGACCACCAGGGCAGCTGGATGACCCGCCAGGACCTCCGCCGTTCGTGGGCGCCGTGGCTGCGGGGCACCGCGTTCGGCTTCCCGTTCGGGGCGCTGCCCGCCGGTGGCGCGGAGATCCCGACGTTCCTGTCCTACGCGACCGAGCGGAAGCTGACCAAGCACCCGGAGGAGTTCGGCAAGGGGGCCATCGAGGGCGTCGCCGGCCCCGAGGCGGCGAACAACGCCGCCGCGGCCGGGGTGCTGGTGCCGCTGCTGACGCTGGGCATCCCGACGTCGGCCACCGCGGCGATCATCCTCGCGGCCTTCCAGGGCTACGGCATCCAGCCCGGGCCCACGCTGCTCACCACCGAGGGCCCGCTCGTGTGGACGCTGATCGCCTCGTTGCTGATCGGCAACGCGATGCTGCTGGTGCTCAACCTGCCGCTGGTGGGGCTCTGGGTGAAGCTGCTGCGCATCCCCCGGCCCTACCTGTACGCCGGCATCCTCGCCTTCGCCTCGCTGGGCTCGTTCGCGGTCAACGCCGACCCGCTGGACCTGGTGCTGCTCCTGCTGCTGGGCCTGCTGGGTTTCGTCATGCGACGGTATGGCTGGCCGGTGGCCCCCGCGGTGATCGGGCTGATCCTCGGACCGATCGCGGAGACCAACCTGCGACGGGCGCTGGCGATCAGCAACGGCGACCTCGGCGTGCTCGTCGACACCTGGTTCAGCCGGATCGTGCTGGCGCTGGCCGTGCTGGCCCTGGTCGGCCCGATCGTGCTCCGGGCGGTGCGCGGGCCGCGCCCCTCCCCCGCCGAGCTCCAGCACGCCGACGCGGCTGCCGATGAGGACGAGACGGTCCGGAGCGCGGACCGGTGACCGGAGAGGAGCGGCCCGTGGCCGTCGTCGTGGTGGGCATGGTCCCCAACCCCCGAGGGCAGGCCGCCCTCCAGCACGGCCTGCGCGAGGCCCGGCAGCGTGCCGCCCGGCTGGTGGTGGTCAACACCTCCCGCGGTGACGCGCTCGTCGACGAGGAGTTCCTGCAGGGCGACGCGCTGCGCCGGCTGCACGAGGAGCTGGCCGCCGCCGGCGTCCCGTTCGAGGTGCGCCAGCCGGTGCACGGCCGGGACGTCGCCGAGGAGCTCTCCGCCGTGGTCGCCGAGACCGGCGCCGAGCTGCTGGTGATCGGCGTCCGCCGGCGCACGCCGGTCGGCAAGCTGCTCATGGGGTCGGCGGCCCAGCGCATCCTGCTCGAGGTCGACTGCCCGATCCTGGCCGTCAAGAGCCCGCCGCCCAGTTCCTGAACCCGGGAGTCCCACCGGCCTCACCAGGCCGTTCCCACCTCCTGCTCCCCCACTGTGACCGCCGACCCGCCGGGTCGGCGGTCACAGTCGTCTGCACCCCTGCCGATCGTCAGATCACGCTGCAGTCACAGGTGCTGACCTGGTCGGACGGTGACCTGCGTGAATTGTCGACATGACCGCGAATGACCATTCTCGGGCCATGACTGAGCAATTCTGAAAATGCGGACGCGAGCCCGGATCTCACCTTCAGGTGACCTGGATCGCGCCGATGAAGCCATCACTGTGCGGGGCAGGCCCGGACGGCGCACCAAGGGGAAGAGGCAGGCGTGGAAGGTCTGGACGACATCGTCGAGGAGTTCCTCGTGGAGAGCCACGAGAACCTCGATCAGCTGGACCAGGACCTGGTGGCCCTGGAGCAGGACCCCCGTTCCCGGGACCGGCTCTCGAGCGTCTTCCGGACGATCCACACCATCAAGGGCACCAGTGGCTTCCTGGCCTTCAACCGCCTGGAGGAGGTCGCGCACGTCGGGGAGAACCTCCTCTCCCGGCTGCGGGACGGCGCCCTGGACCTCACCCCGGCGCGCACCAGCGCGCTGCTGCTGATGACCGACACCATCCGCGCGCTGCTGGCCGAGATCGAGGCGAGCGGCGGCGAGGGCTCGGTCGAGGTCGCCGAGACCGTCAGCGTGCTCGCCAGCGCCCTCGAGGACACCCCCGCCGCTCCGGCTGCTGAGCCGGTCGTCGAGGCGGCCGTGGCCGAGCCGGTGGTCGAGGCCGCCGCGCCGGCCGAGGCGCCCGCGCCGGTGAAGAAGCCGGCCGCGAAGCGGGCCCCGGCCAAGCGGGCGCCCCGCGCGAAGGCCGCCGTGCCCGCACCGGCCCCCGTGCCCGCGGTCGAGCAGATCGCCGCACCGACGCCGCCGGCCGCCGTCCCGGCGCCCGCCCCGACCCCCCAGGAGGTCCCCGTGCCGACCGAGCCCGCCGCGCCTGCCGCGCTCGCCCCCGAGCCGGGCACCCCGGAGGCCCAGCCCAAGGGCCGCGGCGTCGCCGACAGCACCATCCGGGTGGACGTCGACCTGCTGGACAACCTGATGCTGCTGGTCGGTGAGCTGGTGCTCACCCGCAACCAGATCGTCCAGTACGTCGGCCGGCAGAACGACCAGGACCTCATCCGCGCCTCGCAGCGGCTGAACCTGATCGCCAGCGAGCTGCAGGAGAGCGCGATGAAGACGCGCATGCAGCCGATCGACCACATCTGGAGCAAGCTCCCCCGCGTCGTCCGCGACCTCGGCCTGCAGCTGCAGAAGAACATCCGGCTGGAGATGGAGGGCAAGGACACCGAGCTGGACAAGACCCTCCTCGAGGCGGTCAAGGACCCGTTGACCCACCTCGTCCGCAACTCCGTCGACCACGGCATCGAGAACACGGCCGGCCGCATCGCCGCCGGCAAGTCCCCCGAGGGCGTGCTCACCCTGCGCTCGCGGCACGAGAGCGGCCAGGTCGTGGTGGAGGTCGCCGACGACGGCGCGGGCATCGACCCGGCCAAGATCGGGGCCAAGGCCGTCGAGAAGGGCCTGATCACCGCCGACGCGATGAGCCGGATGAGCCCGCAGGACCTGCTGCAGCTGATCTTCCAGCCCGGCTTCTCCACCGCCGCCGCGGTCACCAACGTCTCCGGCCGTGGCGTCGGCATGGACGTGGTCAAGACCAACATCGAGGGCATCGGCGGCACCATCGAGGTCGAGTCGACCGTGGGCCGCGGCACCTGCATGCGGCT
This sequence comes from Modestobacter lacusdianchii, assembly GCF_054177765.1. Taxonomy (NCBI): domain Bacteria; kingdom Bacillati; phylum Actinomycetota; class Actinomycetes; order Geodermatophilales; family Geodermatophilaceae; genus Modestobacter; species Modestobacter lacusdianchii. Next base: position 20,783 of record NZ_JBJJTJ010000022.1, read on the forward strand.
GCGCATCCCGCTGACCCTGGCGATCGTCCCGGCGCTGACCATCGAGTGCGCCGGCGACCGCTACGCCATCCCGCAGATCAGCCTGCAGGAGCTCGTCGCCCTGGACGCCGAGAAGGCGGCCGCCGCGGTCGAGGAGGTCGGTGGCGCATCGGTCTACCGGCTGCGTGGCGAGCTGCTCCCGCTGGTGCACCTGGCCGAGGTGCTGGGCCTGCCCTCGGACCGCCACGACGGGCACGTCGTCATCGCCGTGCTGCGGTCGGAGGGGCGTCGCTTCGGCCTGGTCGTGGACCGGGTCATCAACACCGAGGAGATCGTCGTCAAGGCCGTCAGCGGCCAGCTCAAGTCGATCGGCCTGTACTCGGGGGCCACCGTGCTGGGCGACGGCGCCGTGGCGCTGATCCTCGACGTCCAGGCGCTGGCCCGCCGGGCACTGCGGGCGGAGTCCGCGGAGCGCCAGGAGAGCCGCGTCGCCGCCTCGGTCGCCACCGCGGCGCAGGAGCGGCAGCGGATGCTGCTCGCGGCCATCGGCGGCGGCCGGCGGGTCGCCATCCCGCTCGACACCGTCACCCGCCTGGAGCAGGTGCGCAGCGAGACCGTCGAGCGGGTCGGCTCCCGCGAGGTCGTGCAGTACCGCGGCGCGATCCTGCCGATCGTCCGGCTGGACCGGCACCTGGGGGCCTTCGGCGAGACCGACCGGGAGACCCTCGAGGTCATCGTCTACGCCGACCACGGCCGCAGCGTGGCCATCGTGGTCGACGAGATCCTCGACATCGTCGACGGCGAGGCCGCGGTGCAGAGCGACATCGACGACCTGGGCCTGCTCGGCTCGGCCGTCATCGGCGACCGGGTGACCGAGCTGCTCGACGTCCGGGCCGCGATCCTCGCCGCCGACCCGGCCTTCTACACCACGGCCCCCGCCGCCCTCGCCCCTGACGCCTTCGCCTTCGACGGCGCCGGCTCCCCCGCCCCCCTGATGGAGGTCTGACATGAGCACCGCCACCGCCGCTGCCGCCCGGACCGTGCCGGCCACCAGCCAGCTGGCCACCTTCTGGCTGGACGGTGACCTCTACGGCGTGGAGGTCGAGCACGTCCAGGAGGTCCTGCGCAGCCAGAGCATCACCCGGGTGCCGCTGGCCCCGCCGGCCGTCGCCGGGCTGATCAACCTCCGGGGCCAGGTCGTCACCGCGATCGAGCTGCGCGAGCGCCTCGGCCGCCCGGCCCGCCCGCAGGGCACCGAGGCCGTGGTCATCGTCGTCCGGCTGCACGGTGAGGCGGTCAGCCTGCTGGTCGACAGCATCGCCGACGTCGTCGACGTCGACGTCCGCGACTTCGAGGCCCCGCCGGACACCCTGGACGGCGCCGCCCGCGAGCTGATCCGGGGCGCCTACAAGCTCTCCGGCCAGCTGCTGCTCGCCCTCGACGTCAACCGCGCCGTCGGCACCTGAGGAAGGACCCCCTCGCCCCCCACCGCTCGTACCTCGCGGCGGGACCCTGCGAGGGGGCCTGACCGCACCACCCAGCACCACCCAGCACCACCCGCACGACCCGAGCCGCCGGCCGGGCCGTCTCCGCATCGCCCGTCCGCACCCTCTCCAGGAGATCCAGAATGAGCAACGTCGCCCTCCCCTCCCGGCGGCTCGGGTGGTTCGCCGACCGTCCCATCGGCGTGAAGATCGGCGCGGTCATCGCGCTGCTGGCCGTCGTCGTGCTGGGCACGAACATGCTGGCCGTCACCCGCATCAACGACATGCACACCGGCCAGGAGGCCATCTACACGGAGAACCTCAAGCCGCTCAACGACCTCTCCGCCGTCCAGCGGGCGACCGCCGCGCACCGCGCCCGGGTGCTGGAGTACGCCTTCTCCGACCCGGCCCGCCAGCAGGAGCTGATCGGCCAGATGGACGAGAAGCAGGCCGACGTGGAGGCGGGGCTGGCCGAGTACGAGTCGCACATCGTCTCCCAGGAGGCGATGGACAAGTACCTGACCGCACGGTCCGGCCTGCTGCAGACGCTGACCAGCACCGCCTTCCCGCTGGGCGCGACGGGTGACATCGCCGGCTACAGCCAGCTCGTGCGCAACACCCTGCAGCCCTACTTCGACGACATCGCCGACGGGCTGGAGGAGGAGGGCATCGCCCAGTCCGAGCTGGCCGCCGCCCGCAACGCCGCCGCCGCCGACGAGGCGAGCAGCTCCATCACCCTGCTCCTGACGGTGTCGCTCACCGCCATCGTCGTCGCCGCCGGGCTGGGCTTCCTGGTCATCCGCCGCATCCTCACCACCGTGCGCTCGGTGCAGGCCTCCGTCGAGGCGATGGCCGACGGTGACCTCACCGTCGCCCCCGAGGCGCGGGACCGGGACGAGATCGGCCAGATGGCGCAGTCGCTGGCCGAGGCGCAGGACAACCTCCGCTCGGTGATGGCCTCCGTCGTCGCCTCCTCCGACGCGGTCGCCGCCGCCTCCGAGCAGCTGTCGGCGTCCTCCGCGCAGATCTCCGCCTCGGCGGAGGAGACCTCGGCGCAGTCGGGTGTGGTGTCGGCCGCCGCCGACGAGGTGTCGCGCAACGTGGCGACGGTGGCCGCCGGCGCTGATGAGATGAGCTCGGCGATCCGGGAGATCAGCCAGAGCGTCAACGAGGCCACCCGGGTGGCGGCGCAGGCGGTGGGCGAGGCGCAGGCCACCACCGAGACGATCCAGAAGCTGGGGACGTCGTCGCAGGAGATCGGTGCGGTGGTCAAGGCGATCACCTCGATCGCGGAGCAGACGAACCTGCTGGCGCTCAACGCCACGATCGAGGCGGCGCGGGCCGGTGAGGCGGGCAAGGGCTTCGCGGTGGTCGCCAACGAGGTCAAGGAGCTGGCGCAGGAGACGGCGCGGGCCACTGAGGACATCGCCCGGCGGGTGGAGGCGATCCAGGGTGACACCGGTGGCGCGGTGTCGGCGATCGGCCGGATCTCGGAGATCATCGGCTCGATCAACGACTTCCAGCTGACCATCGCCTCGGCGGTGGAGGAGCAGACCGCGACCACGAACGAGATGTCCCGGTCGGTGCAGGAGGCCGCCGGTGGCTCCACCGAGATCGCCACCAACATCACCGGCGTCTCGACCGCTGCCTCCTCGACCACCCAGGCGCTGGGCCAGACCCGCCAGGCCGTCGACGAGCTGTCCCGGATGGCCAGCGACCTGCGCACCACGGTGTCCCGCTTCAGCTACTGACAGGTCCTCGTGCCCCGCCACCGGCGGGGCACGGGCCTGGACCACGCAGCACCCACCGACCCCCGGCCGCTGCCCCGCCCCCTTCCCCGGGCGAGGTGGCGGCCGTGGCCGTTCCCGGGAGTGCCCGGAATCCGCTCGACGCCGTTCTCCGGACCCGCCGGCCCCCGGCGAGGATGTCGACACGGCGCCCGTCTGAACCGGTCATCGACCATTCTCGCCGCATTCCAGCGACACGCCGGGTGAAGCGGTAACCGGCGTTACCGCATCCGCCATCCTCGTCGTGCACGACCCGTTCCCGGTGGCTCTCGGTCCCGGTGACGGAATGGTGCGGGGGGTCCTGCCGCCCGGAACACCGTTCCGCCACCCACTCGTGCAATCGTTCCCATCAGCAGCGGGCACTGCTCGACCCGGGTCCGCCCCGGACACACCGACCGCGTCCTCCTCCCCACCCTCCGGAGACCCGCCATGCGCTCCCCCACCCACTGGTTCACCGACCGCCCGCTGGCCGTCCGGTTCGCCGTGCTCGTCGGCGTCGTCGTCGTGGCGTTCGGCTCGCTGCTCACGACCCTGCTGACGTCCAACGCCGCCGTTCGGCAGGCGGAGGACGAGGGCACCGCGCTGGCCGACGCGCAGGCGCTGGTCCTCCAGCTGGACACCCGGGCCAGCGAGTTCAAGGTCGACGCCTTCCGGGCGCTGGTGCGCCCCGATCCGCAGGCGGAGCTGCCCAACCTGCGCGACGACGTGGCCACGGCCGAGGGGCTGCTGGCGGAGCTGGCGCAGGTCCCGCTGACCGGCGAGCCGGCGGAGACGGTCGGGGCCCTGGACGAGGCGTTCGGCGCCTACACCGGTGCGATCACCGCGATCGCGGAGGGTGCCGTCGCCGACCAGGCCGCCGCCCGGGCCCGGTTCGAGCAGATCCAGGTGGCCAACGACGTCACCGACGCGGCGGTCGGCGAGGCCAAGGACGCGCTGGCGGCGGCCATGGTGGTGGCCCACGACGGCATGGACGAGGAGATGGCCCGCGCCGACGTGGCGGGCATGGTGGCCGTCGGTGTCGGGCTGGCCGTGGTCGTGGCCCTCGCGCTGCTCATCCAGCGGTCGCTGGCCCGGCCGATCGGCCGCGTGCGGGCCTCCCTGGAGGCGATGGCGCGGGGTGACCTGACGGTCGGGGCCGGCGTCGACGCCCGCGACGAGGTCGGCCAGATGGCGGCGGCCCTGGGCACGGCCCAGGCGCACCTCCGGTCCGTCGTCGCCGCGGTGGCGGCGTCCTCGGACGCGGTGGCCGCGGCCTCGGAGGAGCTCTCGGCGTCGGCCGCGGAGATCTCCGCGTCGGCGGAGGAGACCTCGGCGCAGTCGGGTGTGGTGTCGGCCGCCGCCGACGAGGTGTCGCGGAACGTCGCGACGGTGGCCGCCGGTGCTGAGCAGATGGGCGCCTCGATCCGGGAGATCAGCCAGAACGCGAACGAGGCTGCGCGGGTGGCGGCGCAGGCGGTGACGGAGGCGGAGACGACCACGCAGACGATCCAGAAGCTGGGGACGTCGTCGCAGGAGATCGGTGCGGTGGTCAAGGCGATCACCTCGATCGCGGAGCAGACGAACCTGCTGGCGCTGAACGCCACGATCGAGGCGGCGCGGGCCGGTGAGGCGGGCAAGGGCTTCGCGGTGGTGGCCAACGAGGTGAAGGAGCTGGCGCAGGAGACGGCGCGGGCCACCGAGGACATCGCCCGGCGGGTGGAGGCGATCCAGGGTGACACCGGTGGCGCGGTGTCGGCGATCGGCCGGATCTCGGAGATCATCGGCTCGATCAACGACTTCCAGCTGACCATCGCCTCGGCGGTGGAGGAGCAGACCGCGACCACGAACGAGATGTCCCGGTCGGTGCAGGAGGCCGCCGGTGGCTCCACCGAGATCGCCACGAACATCACCGGCGTCTCGGCGGCGGCGTCGTCGACCACGCAGTCACTCGGGCAGACCCGGCAGGCCGTGGACGAGCTGTCCCGGATGGCCAGCGACCTGCGCAGCAGCGTGGCCACGTTCACCTGGTGAACCGCGGCGGGTGGAACCGCCCGACCGTCCGGCCGCCGTGCTCCCAGGGGCACGGCGGCCGGTGTCGTTCCCCGACCATTCCGGCACCGTTCTCGGCTCGATGTCGACATGAGGACGACCTGGGTGGGTCATCGCGCTTTCTGGTCCCGTTCGACACGACACGGTCCGCGATACGACACGGGGCGTTTCCGCATTCGACACCATGGTCCCGGTACCGCTGATCCCGCCTCTCGCGGAATCGGGGGAACGGCCGGACGGCCTGTTCCCGCGGACCATTCCCGTCCTCTGCTCGACCCCTCAGGAGAAGACCATGTCCCGAACCTCGCTGGCCCGTCCCGGCTCCTGGTGGGGCGACCGCAGCGTCCGGACCAAGGTGCTCGCGACCGCCGGCGTCGCCGGCGTCGTCGCGGCCGGCATCGGGATCACCGGCCTGACCGCGCTCAGCGGCGCGGCCACCGCGGCCGAGGCCCTCTACGCGGACAACGTGCTGGGCGTGGCCCGCGCCGCGGACATGGACGGCCTGGTCGGCGACCTGCGGGTCAACATCCGCGACACCATCCTGGGAAGCGACCCGTCGGCGGCCATGACCCGGATCGGCACCCTGGGAGACGACTTCTCCGCCGCCGTGGAGGGCTACCGCGAGGTCACCGCAGACCCGGAGAAGCTGGCGATCCTGGACAGCGTCGAGGCGTCGATGGCCGAGTACGTGACCCTGCAGCAGGACGTGCTGGTGCCGCTGGCGGTCAGTCAGGACTTCGGCACCTGGATCTCGACCAACGCGTCGCAGTCGGCGCCGCTGGTCGAGCGGGCGACCGAGGACATCAAGACGCTGCGCGACATGGAGGCCGCGGACGCCCAGGCGGCGGCGGCGAGCATCCGCAGCGACTACGAGGCGCAGCGCACCACCTCGATCCTGCTGATCGTCGGTGGCGTGGCTCTCGCCCTGGGGCTCGGCTACTTCGTGGCCTCGGCGATCGCCCGCGCGGCCGGCCGGGTGCGCGACGTCGTCCAGGCTCTGGCCGAGGGTGACCTGACCCGCAGCAGCGGGCTGACCACCCGCGACGAGATGGGCCAGATGGGCCAGGCGCTGGACGCCGCGGTCGAGAACCTGCGCTCGGTGATGGCCTCCGTCGTCGCTTCGTCCGACGCGGTGGCCGCCGCCTCGGAGGAGCTGTCGGCGTCCTCCGCGCAGATCTCCGCGTCGGCGGAGGAGACCTCGGCGCAGTCCGGCGTCGTCTCGACCGCCGCGGACGAGGTGTCGCGCAACGTGGCCACCGTGGCCGCCGGTGCCGAGCAGATGGGTGCCTCGATCCGGGAGATCAGCCAGAACGCCAACGAGGCCGCCCGGGTCGCCGCGCAGGCGGTGGCCGAGGCCGAGACCACCAACGCGACCGTCGTGAAGCTGGGTGACTCCTCGCGGGAGATCGGCAACGTGGTCAAGGTGATCACCTCGATCGCCGAGCAGACGAACCTGCTGGCGCTGAACGCCACCATCGAGGCTGCCCGGGCCGGGGAGGCCGGGAAGGGCTTCGCCGTGGTCGCCAACGAGGTCAAGGAGCTGGCGCAGGAGACCGCGCGGGCCACCGAGGACATCGCCCGCCGCGTCGAGGCCATCCAGGGCGACACCACCGGCGCGGTGTCGGCGATCGGCCGGATCTCGGAGATCATCGGGTCGATCAACGACTTCCAGCTGACCATCGCCAGCGCGGTGGAGGAGCAGACCGCCACCACCAACGAGATGTCGCGGTCGGTGCAGGAGGCCGCCGGTGGGTCGACCGAGATCGCCACGAACATCACCGGCGTCTCGGCGGCGGCGTCGTCGACCACCCAGTCGCTGGGGCAGACCCGGCAGGCGGTGGACGAGCTGTCCCGGATGGCCAGCGACCTGCGGGGGAGCGTCGCGCGCTTCACCTTCTGAGCCGGCCTGCCGGCAGGTCCGCAGCACGACGCGGCCGTCGTCCCCCGCGCGGGGGCGACGGCCGCGTCGCGTTCACGCCCGACGTCACCCGTGTCGACAAATGTGCTCCGCGGAATGGTCGTCGCGCGATCTGGACGCCATTCCGCGACACGCGCGGAAATGGTGATCCGTGGCCGTTCCGCTCTCCGATGATCTGGGTCGCACCACGAGTCACGCCCGTCCCACTCGTGGCGCAGCGCGGCCGACACCCGCGCGCCCGTCCCAGCCAGGAGGCACCACCGTGAGCGCACCGTCCGTCCTCGCCCGGTTCCGCGACCGCGGCATCATGGCCAAGATCGTCGCGGCGGTGGGCGTGGCGGTGCTCGTCGCCATCGGCGTCGGCCTGGTCGGGCTGCACACCCTCGGCCAGTCGGCGGACCGGACCGAGGGCATGTACCAGGACGAGCTCGTCGGCACGGTCGACGTGGCGGAGGTGCGCGGGCAGCTGTACGCGCTGCGGCTCTCAGCGGTGAACTACGCCGTGGCCACCGACTCCGCCGCCAAGCAGAGCTACATGGGTGACCGGCAGGCCGCCTACGAGGGCCTGGCGCTGGCCGCCTCGCACTACCTGGCCACCCAGCCGCAGGCGGAGAGCCGGGAGCTCATCGACCACGCGCTGGTCGAGCTGAACCGGTACAAGGCGGCGATGCCGGCGCTGGACGAGCTCGCCGACTCCGGCGACCTGGCCGCCTGGTCGCAGATGCGGGACACGGTCGTCGCCCCGATCGCCGAGTCGATCATCGCCGACCTCGACCAGCTGTCGACGCTGCGCCAGGAGGCGGCTGCGGCCAGTGCGACCGAGGCGCGGGACTCCTACGGCGAGACCCGCTGGCTGCTGGTGGCGGTCATCGCCGCGGGTGCCGCCGTGGCGCTGGGCTTCGGCGTGCTGGTGGCCCGCCGGATCACCGGGGCGCTGCGCCGGGTGCAGCACACCGCCGAGGGGCTCGCCGCCGGCGACCTGACCCGGCGCGCGGCCGTCACCTCCTCCGACGAGGTGGGCCGGACGGCGGCCGCGCTGGACGGCGCGATGGCCGAGCTGCGCACGGTCATGGCCTCGGTGGTCTCCTCGGCCGACGCGGTGTCGGCCTCCTCCCGCGAGCTGTCCAGCTCCTCGGCCCGGATCTCGACCTCGGCGGAGGAGACCTCGGCCCAGTCCGGGGTGGTGTCGGCGGCCGCGGACGAGGTGTCCCGCAACGTGGCGACGGTGGCGGCGGGTGCCGAGCAGATGGGTGCCTCGATCCGGGAGATCTCGCAGAACGCCAACGAGGCGGCCCGGGTGGCCGCCCAGGCCGTGGGTGAGGCGGAGGCGACGACGGCCACGATCACCGCGCTGGGGGCCAGCTCGAAGGAGATCGGCGCGGTGGTCAAGACCATCACCAGCATCGCCGAGCAGACGAATCTGCTGGCGCTGAACGCCACGATCGAGGCCGCGCGGGCCGGTGAGGCGGGCAAGGGCTTCGCGGTGGTGGCCAACGAGGTGAAGGAACTGGCGCAGGAGACGGCGCGGGCGACCGAGGACATCGCCCGCCGGGTCGAGGCGATCCAGGGCGACACGGCGAAGGCGATCGACGCCATCGGTGGGATCTCGACGGTGATCGGCAGCATCAACGACTTCCAGCTGACCATCGCCTCGGCGGTGGAGGAGCAGACGGCGACCACCAACGAGATGTCCCGGTCGGTGCAGGAGGCCGCGGGTGGGTCGACCGAGATCGCCACGAACATCACCGGTGTCTCGGCGGCGGCGTCGTCGACCACGCAGGCGCTGGGGCAGACCCGGCAGGCGGTGGACGAGCTGTCCCGGATGGCCGACGACCTGCGGGGGAGCGTCGCGCGCTTCACCTTCTGAGCGACCCTGTTTCAACGCACCGTCACCGGGCACTGACGGTGCGACGCGAACGCGCGGAGGTCACCGGCTCGCTGTCCTGCGAGCGGGTGACCTCCGTGTCGCGTCGTGCACCGGGGCCGCCGCACGATGGCCTGACCACTTCCCTGGAGGCGACGTGCCCTACTCCCTGGTCAGCGCTGCGACGCTCGGCTTCGACCTCGTCCGACTGCCCGCCGGCGGGCAGGTCGCCGACGTGCTGGTGACCGGCCTCGGTGCCGACGCCGACACCCTGCACCGCCTGGCCGGGGCCCACCCCGCCGCCGGCCGCCCCGACGCCGAGCGCGCCGCGCAGGCCGTGCGGGCCCGCCGCGCCCACGAGCTCGCCGCCTCCGGCGTCCCCCAGCTGCGGGACATGACCGACCCGGGCGGCGACGAGGACAGCCGCTCCGCCCGGCTGGTCGCCCTCCTCGAGCGCGGCACCATCGGCAACACCCCGGCGCTCGAGCGGCTGGTCCGCGACGACGTGCTGGGCCCCGAGCACTCCGTCGTCGCCGACCTCGACCCGGCCGTCGCCGGCCTCGCCGCCGACGTCCTGGCCGACGCCGCGACCGGCTGGTGGGCCGCCGACGCCCTGGACGTCGCCGTCCGGCAGGAGCTCACCTCCCCCTACGCGACCGCCACCGCCTGGGAGCACGGCCCCCGGCCCGACCTCGGCCCGATGGCCCCCGGCCTGGCCGAGCTCCTCGGCGAGCTCCGCGCCCTCGACGAGGCCGGCCGCCGCCGCTGGCGGCTGGCCGTCGACGCGAGCCGGACCCAGCGGCGCCCCTGGGCCGCCGCGATGCACGGCGCGGCCTGGGCCGCGCACGTCTCCGGCCGCACCCGCACCCTCGCCGCCGCCCAGCTGCTGACGGTCGCAGCCTTCCTGGACGCCGGGTTCACCGCCCGGGACGGCGCCGAGGGCGTGTGGAACGCGCTGGCCGGCTGCGTGCAGGGGCTGGCGATGGCCGACCTGCTGGACGAGGAGTCGCTGGCCGTGCTCGGCGGCCCCTGGGCCATGGTGACCGGGAGGTCCCTCCCCCTCGCGGGGTGAGTCGCCCACAGATCCGTAGTACACGCCCGAATCCGCTCAAGCCCCGGCGGTCGATGCCGATACAGGTCTGGAGCGGCCCCACCGGCCGGACCATCGGCAGCGGGGGAACGCGTGGAACAGATCAAGGTGATGGTCGTCGACGACTCCGTCGTCGTCCGCAAGATCGTGACCGACGTCCTCTCCGAGGACCCGATGATCCAGGTCGTCGGTACGGCGCCCAACGGCCGGCTGGCCGTGACCAAGCTCGAGCAGCTCAAGCCCGACCTGGTCACCATGGACATCGAGATGCCGGACATGAACGGCATCGAGGCGGTGCGCGCCATCCGCGCGACGCGCAGCCGGGTGCCGATCATCATGTTCAGCACGCTGACCGAGCGCGGCGCCTCCGCCACCCTGGACGCGCTGTCCGCCGGGGCCAACGACTACGTGACGAAGCCGGCCAACGTCGGCAGCGTCGCCCAGTCGATGGAGAGCGTGCGCCAGCAGCTCGTCCCCAAGATCAAGGCCCTCACCGGCCGGCCGATGACCAGCGGTCCCGCCGCGGCCCCGGCCGCCGCGCCGGTCGCCGTCCGGCCCCCGGCGGCCCGGACCCGGGCCCCCAAGCAGCCCGCCGTGCTGGTGATCGGCTCCTCCACCGGTGGCCCCGAGGCGCTGACCAAGGTGCTGCCGCTGCTGCCGGCCTCGCTGCCGGTGCCGGTCCTGCTGGTGCAGCACATGCCCCCGGTGTTCACCCGGCAGTTCGCCCAGCGGCTGGACCGGCTGTGCGCGCTCACCGTGGTCGAGGCCGTCGACGGCACCCCGCTGGCACCCGGCACCGTGCACGTCGCCCCCGGCGACTTCCACCTGACCGTGGGCACCAGCGGCGCGACCAAGCGCACGGCGCTCAACCAGGCCCCGCCGGAGAACTTCTGCCGCCCGGCCGTCGACGTGCTGTTCCGCTCCGCGGTGGCCGCCTACGACGGCGCCGTGCTCGGTGTCGTGCTCACCGGCATGGGCTCGGACGGGCGCATCGGTGCCGGTCAGATCCGTGAGGCCGGCGGCACCGTCGTCGCCCAGGACCAGGCCACCTCGGTCGTCTGGGGCATGCCCGGCGCCGTCACCCAGGCCGGGTTCGCCGACGAGGTGCTGCCCCTCGGGCGCGTCGCCGAGGCGATCACCCGGCTCCTGCCCACCCCCCGCCCCGCGGCGAGCTTCGCCGCGGCGCGCGCCGCAACCCCGATGGGAGGCCTCCGATGACACTCACCGCCACGAGCTTCGACTGGGTGCGCCAGCTGGTGCACCGAGAGAGCGCGATCGTCCTGCAACCCGGCAAGGAGTACCTGGTCGAGGCCCGGCTGCTGCCGATGGCCCAGCAGCGTGGCCTCTCCGGGGTCAGCGAGCTCGTCGAGTCCGTCCGCAACCGCCCGGACCCGGCGATCACCCGGCGCATCGTCGAGGCGCTCACCACGAACGAGACGTCCTGGTTCCGGGACGGCGACCCGTTCACCGCCCTGACCGGCACGGTCCTGCCGCAGCTGGTGGCCGCCCGGCGTCCCGACGAGCGCCTGCAGATCTGGTCGGCCGCCTGCTCCAGCGGGCAGGAGGCCTACACGATCGCGATGCTGCTGTCCGACGCGCTGCCCAACGCCACCACCCGCGTGTCGATCACCGCCACCGACCTCTCCCGCGAGATGGTGGAGCGGACCCGCGCCGGCCGGTTCAGCCAGCTCGAGGTCAACCGCGGCCTGCCGGCCTCGATGCTGGTGCGGCACTTCACCCGCGCCGGCAACGAGTGGGAGATCGCGCCGGCGCTGCGCCGGATGGTCACCGCCTCCGAGTGCAACCTGGCCGCGCCGCTGCCCCGCCTGGGGCCGTTCGACGTGGTCTACCTGCGCAACGTGCTCATCTACTTCGACCTGCCCACCAAGCAGGGCATCTTGAACCGCGTCCGCCAGATCATGCGCCCCGACGGGTGGCTGTTCCTGGGTGCGGCCGAGACCACTCTCGGCGTGGACGACAGCTGGGAGCGGGTCGTCCTCGGCCGCGGCTCCGCCTACCGCCCCAAGAAGGGAGCCTGACCGTGCGAGCTCTGGTGATCGACGACTCCCGCGCCATGCGGCGGATCGTCGGCACGATCCTCAAGGACTTCGGATTCGAGGTGCGTGAGGCCGGGGACGGTCAGCAGGCCCTCGACGCGCTGCAGGAGGGGAAGGCCGAGGGCTGGGTCCCCGACCTGTGCTGCATCGACTGGAACATGCCGGTGATGGACGGCCTGCAGTTCGTCATGGCCGTCCGCGCCAACCCCGAGTTCCGCCAGGTGACGCTGATGATGGTCACCACGGAGAGCGAGACCGGCCAGATCGTCAAGGCGCTGGCCGCCGGTGCCCACGAGTACCTGATCAAGCCGTTCACCGCCGACGCGCTCCGCGACAAGCTGGCGCTCCTCGGCCTTCTCCCCGAGGGGGTGTCCGCATGACCCTGTCCCCCAGCCAGCCGATCGCCCAGCCGATCACCGAGCTGCTGGACACCGCGACGGTGCAGAGCATCTGCGACGAGGTCTGGCCGTCGCTGGTCGGCGACGGCGAGGCGTTCGTGCCGGTGCCGGTGCCCCCGCCGGCCGAGGTCGTCAGCGCCTGGGTCGACATCATCGGGCCCTGGAACGGCTCCGTCGTCGTCACCTGCGCGCCGGCCACGGCCGAGGCGCTGACCGAGTCGGTGCTGATGACCCGCCCGCCCACCGTGGTGGACGACGAGGACGTCGCCGACGCCCTCGGCGAGCTCGCCAACGTGCTCGGCGGCAACGTCAAGAGCGTCCTGCCCGGTGAGTCCCGGCTGGGCCTCCCCCAGATCGGTTCGGCCCCCGCCCGCGGGCGGCTGGACGACGTCCGTGCCCTCGTCGGTCAGTGGCGAGGCAACTACCTGACCATCACCGTGCAGGGCACCGCCCCGCACCCGAGCGGAACTGAGGTGCCGCAGTGAAGATCCTGGTGACCGACGACAGCCGTGTCATGCGGCAGATCGTCATCCGCACCCTGCGCCAGGCGGGGTACGACGACCACGACATCGTCGAGGCCGAGGACGGGGCCCAGTGCCTGGAGAAGGTCGGCTCCGAGCAGCCGGACCTGGTCCTGTCGGACTGGAACATGCCCAACATGACCGGCATCGAGTGCCTGCAGGCGCTGCGCGCCTCCGGCTCGCAGGTGCCCTTCGGCTTCGTGACCTCCGAGGGCTCCCCGGAGATGCGGGAGAAGGCGGCGAACGCCGGCGCGCTCTTCCTCATCGCCAAGCCGTTCAACGAGGACACCTTCAAGGACGCGCTGGACGGGGTGATCGCGTGACCGCCGCCCTGCAGCCGGCCACGCTGCCCACCGCCAAGGACGTCCGCGACATGCTCGAGGGCCTCTTCGGCAAGGAGGTCGTCGTCTCCCCCGGTGACCCGGTCTCGCTCAACGACAAGCCGGCCGTCGCCGTCTACGTCGACCCGACGATGGCCACCACGGCCCTGTGCCTGGTCGACCTGCGGCTGGGTGCCTGGCTGGCCGGCGCGCTGGCCCTGCTGCCCAAGGGCGGGCTGGAGGACGCCATCGACGAGGGCGAGCTCTACCCGATGCACCTCGAGGCGCTCTACGAGGTCGTCAACATCGCCGCGTCGATGTTCAACGGCGAGGGCGTCAACCACTCGAAGCTGTACAAGCTGCACGCGCCGGGGGAGGCGGTCCCGGGGGACATCGCCGGGCTCGCCGCGGCGTTCAACCGGATCGACCTCAAGGTCGACGTCGCCGGCTACGGCTCGGGCAACCTGTCCATCGTGATGGCGCACTGACCTCGAGCACCGCACGCACCCGGGACCGGGGGAGCAGGCCTGACACCAGGCCGGCTCCCCCGGTCTCGTCGTGTCGGGGGCCCGTCGTCCCGGGCACCGGTCACCGCCAGCGGTAGCCCACCTCCGGCCGCCCGGCCGTCCCGTACCGGGGGCTGCGGGTCGCCAGCCCGGCGTCGGCGAGGTGCTCGAGGTAGCGCCGCGCGGTGATCCGGGAGGCCCCGATCAGCTCGGCGGTCTCGGCCGCGGACAGCCCGTCGGTGGTGGCCGTCCCGCCGGCGGAGCGCAGCGCGGCCACCACCGCCTCCAGCGTCTCCCGCGACATGCCCTTGGGCAGCACCGCCGGGCGGGGCGTGCGCACGGCGCCGAGCACCCGGTCGACGTCGTCCTGGCCGTGCAGGTCACCGGTGCCGGCCAGCCGGTCCCGGTAGTCGGCGTAGGCGGTCAGCCGGTCGCGGAGCGCGGGGTAGGTGAACGGCTTGAGCAGGTAGCCGACCACGCCGGCGGAGACCGCGGCACGGACGGTGGCCAGCTCCCGGGCGGAGGTCACGGCCAGCACGTCGACGTCCTGGCCGGTGGCCCGCAGCCAGCGGACGACGTCGGTGCCGTGGGCGTCGGGCAGGTTCATGTCCAGCAGCACCAGGTCCACCTGCTGGCGGGCCAGCGCCTCGCGGGCCGTCGCGCCGGTGCCGGCCACGCCCACCGCGGTGAACCCGGGGGTGCGGTCGACGTAGAGCCGGTGCGCCTCGGCGGCGATCGGCTCGTCCTCGACCACGAGCACCCGGACGGGCGGGGTGCCGGTCACCGGGCGGTCGCCGGGGCCGGCAGCGGCACGGTGGCGGTGAACTCCGCCCCCGGGCCGACCCGCACCTCGATCGTGCCGCCGTGGCGGCGGACGGCCTGGGCCACCAGCGCCAGGCCGAGGCCCCGCCCCAGACCGGTCGGCGCTCCCGCCGGCGCCTGCTTGGTGGTCCAGCCCTGGTCGAACACGTGCCGCGCCTGCTCCTCGGTCAGCCCCGGGCCGGTGTCCTCGACGCGCACCTCCAACGTCGTCCCGGTGGCGCGCAGCAGCAGGTGCACCTCGCGCGGTGGGGGACCCTCCAGCGCCGCGTCCACCGCGTTGTCCAGCAGGTTGCCCACGACGGTGACCAGGTCGCCGCCGGGCAGCCCGGTGCTGCCCACGGCCGAGTCGGGGTCGACCACCAGGGCCACCCCGCGCTCGTGCGCCGCGGCCGCCTTGCCCAGCAGCAGGGCGGCCAGCACCGGTTCCTCGACGGCGGCGACGACCTCGTCGGTCAGCCGCTGGGCGACGGCGAGCTCGGTGGTGGCGAACTCGACCGCCTCCTGGGTGCGGCCCAGCTCGACCAGCGAGATGGTGGTGTGCAGCCGGTTGGCCGCCTCGTGCGACTGCGCGCGCAGCGAGGAGGCGAACGCGCGGACGCTGTCCAGCTCGCCGGTCAGCGCCTGCAGGTCGGTGTGGTCGCGCAGGGTGACCACGGCGCCCACCGCCCGCCCGGCCTGCCGCGCCGGCGCCTGGTTCACCACCAGCACCCGCGACCGGGTCACCTGGACGGCGTCCACGGTCAGCTGCTGCCCGGTGAGCACGCCGGTGAGGCCGGCCGGCAGCCCCAGCTCGGTGACGTGCCGGCCGGTCGGGTCGTCGGGGAGGTCGAGCAGCCGCCGGGCCTCGTCGTTGACCAGCTGCACCCGGCCGCCGCCGTCGACCAGCAGCAGACCCTCGCGGACGGCGTGCAGGACGGCGTCGTAGTACTCCAGCATCCGGGCCAGCGGGGCCGCACCCAGGCCGTGGGTCTGCCGGCGCAGCCGGCGGCTGATCGCCCAGCTGCCCACCCCGCCGACGGCCAGCGTCGCCAGCGCCGTCCAGGCGATGCCGGGCAGGGCGCCCCGGAGGTCGTCGCCGATGGCGGAGACGGTGATGCCGGCCGACACCAGGGCGACCACCCGGCCCTGCCCGTCCAGCACCGGCCCGGTGGCCCGCACCGAGGGCCCGAGCGTCCCGGTGTAGGTCTCGGTGAAGGTGCGCCCGTCCAGCGCCGGGCCGATCGTGCCGAGGAACGGGCGGCCGATCTGCGACACGTCGGGATGGGTGTACCGGGTCCGGTCGGGGGCCAGCACGGTGATGAACGACGTCCCGGTGTCGGCCCGGATCCGCTCGACGTAGGGCTCGAGCAGTGCGGTGGTGTCCGGGCCGGAGACCGCGGTGAGCACGAACGGCGAGTTGGCCAGGCTCTCGACGATGCCGAGCACCTCCGACTCGGCGGCCTCCCGGACCGCCGTCCGGGCCGAGGTGTAGGCCACCCCGCTGGCGACCAGCACCACGACGAGCACGACGCTCGCCTGCAGGAGCAGCAGCTGACGGGCCAGGCTGCCGCGGCCGGGCCGGCGGCCGGGGACGGCGGGAGGGTGCACCCGCCGAGTGTCCACCGGGAGCAGGCCCGCCCGTGAACGCTATGAACAGATGGGTGACCGCCGTCACGGTGCGGGTCAAGGTGCTCAGGTCGCCCGTCGTCCGGGTGACCTGATCCGAGGCCAGGAGCCCCGGCCGCCGACTCCACAGGAGCAGTCATGGCCACAGGCAGCACCCCCGTCGACCGGGGGGCGGACACCGGCACCCCGAGCCGCCGGCGGGACCGCACCCACTGGCTCTACCTGGCGGTCATCGCCGCGGTGGCCCTGGGCATCCTGGTCGGCCTGGTGTTCCCCGAGTTCGCGGTCGGCCTCAAGTGGCTGGGCGACGCCTTCGTCGCCCTGATCAAGATGCTGATCGCCCCGGTCATCTTCTGCACGATCGTGCTGGGCATCGGCTCCATCCGGCAGGCGGCCCAGGTCGGCCGGGTCGGCGGCCTGGCGCTGGGCTACTTCATCCTGATGTCCACCTTCGCGCTGGCCATCGGGCTGGTGGTGGGCAACCTGCTGCACCCCGGCGACGGGCTGCAGATCACCGACGACCTCCGCTCCCGGGGCGCGGAGTACGCCGAGCAGGCCGAGGGCGGCGGCGGCACGACCGACTTCATCCTCGGCCTCATCCCGGAGACGCTCGTCTCCGCGCTGACCGACGGCTCGGTGCTCCAGGCGCTGCTGGTCGCGCTGCTGGTGGGGTTCGCCATCCAGGCGATGGGCCCGGCCGGCGAGCCGGTGCTGCGGGGGATCGGCCACTTCCAGCGCCTGGTGTTCCGGGTGCTGTCGATGATCATGTGGGTGGCGCCGATCGGTGCCTTCGGCGCCATCGCCGCGGTCGTGGGCGCGACCGGCATCGACGCGCTGAAGAGCCTGGCGATCCTGATGCTCGGCTTCTACGCCACCTGCCTGATCTTCGTGTTCGGCGTGCTGGGCACGCTGCTGCGGCTGGTGGCCAAGGTCAGCGTCTTCAAGCTGTTCAGGTACCTGGGGCGGGAGTTCCTGCTGATCGTCTCCACCTCCTCCTCGGAGACGGCGCTGCCCCGGCTGATCGCCAAGATGGAGCACGTCGGCGTCTCCAAGCCGGTGGCCGGCATCGTGGTGCCCACCGGCTACTCGTTCAACCTGGACGGCACGGCGATCTACCTGACGATGGCCTCGCTGTTCATCGCCGAGGCGCTGGGCGACCCGCTGTCGCTGGGCGAGCAGGTCGGCCTGCTGGTCTTCATGATCATCGCCTCCAAGGGCGCGGCCGGCGTGACCGGCGCGGGCCTGGCGACGCTGGCCGGTGGGCTCTCCTCGCACCGGCCGGAGCTGCTGGACGGCGTCGGGCTCATCGTCGGCATCGACCGCTTCATGTCCGAGGCCCGCGCGCTGACCAACTTCGCCGGCAACTCGATCGCCGCCGTCCTGGTCGCCACCTGGACCCGGGAGCTGGACCGCGAGCAGCTGGACGCCGTCCTGTCCGGGGAGCGGCCGTTCGACGAGGCGACCATGGTCGACGACGGGCACGGCACCGACCACGGCGGCGCACCGCAGGCCCCGGCCGAGCTGCCCGCGGCGCGCTGACCCGGCGTCGGGGTCACCCGGCGGGGGGACGCGCCGCGCCCGGCCCGGCCGAGGGGGTGGGGCGCGGCGCGGGCCATGAGGCACAGTGACCGCATGACCACGGTGGGTGGGGCGGCGCGGGCCGACCTCCTGATGCTCGCCGTCGAGGGCATGGCGCGGCCGCTGTTCGTCCTGGACCACGGCTGGCGGTTCGGCTACATCAACCCCGCCGGCGCCGCGCTGCTCGGGCAGACGGTCGAGGCGCTCACCGGCCGCGTGGTCTGGGACGCCTTCCCGGACGCGGTCGGCAGCCCGTTCGAGCAGCACTACCGGCACGTGGCGGCGACGGGGGAGCCGGCGAGCTTCGAGGCCTGGTTCGAGCCGCTGAGCACCTGGTTCCAGGTCGACGCCTTCCGCACCGAGGCCGGCGTGGTGGTCACCTACGACGACGTGACCGCCCGCCGCCGGGTCGAGCGCGAGCGCGAGGAGGCCGTCGCAGCCCGCGAGGAAGAGGCCGCCCGGGCAGCGGAGTCGGCGGCCGCCGCCGAGCTGGCCGGCCGGCACCTCATGCTGCTGGGCGACATCAGCCAGGCGATGACCGCCACCCTGGACACCGACGAGGCGGTGCAGCGCTTCGCCCAGCTCGTCGTCCCGCAGCTGGCCGACTGGTGCCTGGTGAGCGTGGTCGAGGAGGGCCGCCGGCGGGACGTCGGCCGGGCGCACCGCGACCCGGCCATGGTCGAGGCGATGCACCGGTACGCCGACCTGCGGGCCCGCACCAACCAGTCGACCGCGCCGGTGCCCACCGCGCTGCGGGAGGGGCGGCCGGTGGTGATCCAGCAGCTGCAGGCCGAGCAGGTCGAGGCGATGACGACGCCGGCGGCCCGGGCGGCGCTGGCCCCACTGGCCCCCTCGGCCGTGGCGACCTTCCCGCTGGTCGCCCGCGGCGAGCAGTTCGGCGCGCTCACCCTGGTGAACGGGCCGGCGCGCGGCGCGTTCACCGACGCCGAGCTGCGCACCGCCGACATCGCCTCCCGGCGGGCGGCGCTCGCGCTGGACAACGCCCGGCTGGTGACCGCGCAGAGCCGGGTCGCCGAGCGGCTGCAGCGCAGCCTGCTGTCCGCGCCGGTGCAGCCGGACCACCTGGAGCTGGCCGTGCGCTACCGGCCGGCCGCCCAGGACGTCGCCATCGGCGGTGACTGGTACGACGCCTTCCAGCAGCCGGACGGCGCCACGGTGCTGGTGATCGGCGACGTGATGGGCCACGACCTGGAGGCCGCGGCCGCCATGGCGCAGCTCAAGACGCTGGTGCGGGCGATCGCCTACGACCGGCAGGACGAGCCGGCGGAGGTCGTGCGCCGGGTCGACCGGGCGGTGGCCGGCCTGGACGTCGCCACGCTGGCCACGGCGCTGGTCGCCCGGGTCGAGCAGGACGACGCCGACCGCGCGAGAGGGGTGCGCCGGCTGCGCTGGGCGACCGCCGGCCACCCGGTGCCCCTGCTGCTGCTCGCCGACGGGACCATCGCCGACCTGGAGGCGCCGGTGGGCCCGCCGCTGGGCATGGGCTGGATGGGCGACCGGGTCGACGGGATGGCCGTGCTGCCACCGGAGAGCACCCTGCTGCTGTTCACCGACGGGCTCTTCGAGCGGCGCGACGGTGACCTGGACCAGGGGCGGGCGCGGTTGCGGGAGGCCGTGCAGGCGCTGGCGGGGGAGTCGCTGGACGCGCTGTGCGACGGCCTGCTCGCCGCGCTGCTGGACGAGGGCGCCGAGGACGACGTGGCCCTGCTGGCCGTGCGCGCCCACCGCGAGCCCAGCCGGCCGGCGGACGACGACCGGGCGCCGTCCGGGGTGGCCGCCGTCCGCGCCTGACCGGCAGGTCAGCTGTCCCGGGCCGCGGCCTCCCGCACCGCCGCGGTGATCGCGGTGACGCCCTGGTCGGACCAGAGGATCGACCAGTGGTCGGTGTCGGGCACCTCGCGGGCGGCGACGTGTGCGCCGGCCAGCCCCATCCCGGCCAGCCGCACCTCGTCGTAGAGGCCGGGCGCCTGCCCCTGCATGCCACGGGTGGCCCACAGCAGGGTGGCCGGCACCGGCAGGTCGGTGGTGGCCTCCAGCACCGTCTGGTTGCGCAGCATGTCCGCGCCGTCGACCCGGACGGCCTCGTGCACCACGGCGCTGCGCAGCTCCGGCTCGCTGCCGGTCAGGTCCCGGGTGAGGAACCCGGCCACCTCGGGCCGGTCGGCCCACGGGCCCACGGCGGGGTGCTGGGCCCAGTACCGCCGGACGGCGGCCAGGTCGGGGAAGGTCTCGTCCAGCCGGGCCAGCGACGAGCCGAGGAAGGCCGCCAGCATGTCGTCGGTGTCCGCGGCGGGCGGGACGGCGAAGGGCAGCCCGCCGTCGACCAGCACCAGGCCGTGCACCAGCTCCCGGGCGACGCCGCTGGTGGCCAGCGCGGTCACGAAGCCGCCCATCGAGTGCCCGACCAGCACGGTCGCGTCGGCGCCGGCCGCGGCGTCGGCGCCGAACCGGTCGAGCAGGCTGGCCAGGTCGGCCGCGTGCTGCGACAGCCCGTAGGGGGAGGGGAGACCGGCGCTGCCGGCCCGGCCGCGCAGGTCGGGGGCGACCACCTCGCACTCGCCGGCCAGGGCGGCGGCCACCGGGGCCCAGACGGCGGCGTTCCCGGTGATGCCGTGCACCAGGACGACCAGCGGGGCGCCGGGGGCGTCGGCGGCCCAGTACAGCGCGGCCAGCTCACCGCCCTCGACCGGGACGGTGATCTCCTCGGGGGAGCGGACGTCGGCTGGGGTGCTCACGTCGATCACCCTGCCGCCCGGGCCCGGAGGTTGCACGTGGAACGTCGCTCAGGCGAGGTCGATGGCGAAGGCGACCAGGAAGCCGACCGTGGTGATCAGGCCGGTCCAGGTGCGGGTCCTCTCGAACGCCTCCGGGATCATCGTGTCCGCGATCATCGTGAGGATCGCCCCGGCCGCGACGGCGGTGATCACCGCGATGACCTCGGGCGGGGCGCTGCCCAGGGCCACGTAGCCGAGCAGCGCGGAGAGCCCGCTGAGCACGGCGATCGTCGTCCACACGCCGAAGACGTAGCGGGCCGACCGTCCGCTGCGCTTCATCCCGGCCGCGCTGGACAGCCCCTCGGGCACGTTCGAGATGAACACCGCGGCGAGCACCGGCAGGCTCACCCCGCCGCCCCCGATCAGCCCGACGCCCAGCACGACCGACTCCGGGACGCCGTCCAGCAGCGCGCCGACCGCGATCGCCGCGCCGCTGCCCTGCTGATCGGACTCCGAGGGCTGCTGGCCACCCGATCGCTTGCGGTGCCGGGCGCCACGCCGGGCCAGCAGCGCGTTCGCCGCGAGGTAGACCACCGCACCGCCGAGGAAGCCCGCGGCGGTCGGGCCCAGCCCGCCGGTCTCGGCCGCCTCCTGCATGAGGTCGAAGGCGACCGCGGAGATGAGCACCCCGGAGCCGAACGCCATGACGCCGGCGACCACCCCCGAGGGCACCCGCAGGAACCAGGCGATCAGCGCACCGAGCACCAGGGCCCCCCCGCCGAGCAGCCCCCAGAGACCTGCTTCGACCCACACCGGCATGGCGGCCCGGTGCCCGGACGGCCGAACGGTCATGCACCCGGGGCCTGTGACGTCGGTGGCCCCCTCTCGGGGTCCTGCTGCTAGTCGGTGGCGTGGCTGAGCAGGTAGCGGCCGAAGTGCGGCACGGTGAAGGCGATCTGCCCGCGCTCGGCGGAGTAGACCAGGCCCTTCTTGATCAGCGAGTCACGCGCGGGGGAGAGGGAGGCGGGCTTGCGGCCCAGCGAGACCGCGACGTCGGAGGTGCCGACCGCGGCACCGGTCGGGCCGCCGAGCTCGGCCATCGCGTGCATGTACTCCCGCTCGGCGGGGGTCGCCCGGTCGTAGCGCGACCCGAAGAAGCCGACCGCGAGCTCGGCCTCGGCGGCCGGTGCCGCCATCGCGACGTCGGCGGCGGTGATGGGGGAGGCGGCGGCGACGTCCCAGGTGACCTTGCCGTAGGCCTGCACGAAGTAGGGGTAGCCGTCGGCGGCGGCGTAGAGGGCGTCGAGGGCCTCGGGGTCGAAGGCGACGTCCTCGCGCTCGGCGGGGGCGAGCAGCGCCCGGTCGGCGGCGTCGCGGTCGAGCCGGTCGATCCGCAGGTAGCGGAAGAGCCGCTCGGAGTAGCTCTTGGAGGCGCTGAGCACCGCGGGCAGGTGCGGGAGCCCGGCGCCGACGACGATCAGCGGGGAGCCCTGTTGGGACAGCTCGTGGCAGGCGGCGCAGATGGCCGAGACGTCGTCGGCCTGCACGTCCTGCATCTCGTCGATGAACAGCGCCACGCCCTTGCCGACGTCGGCGGCGATCCCGGCGACGTCGGACAGCAGCTCGACCAGGTCGATCTCCATGTCCCCGGAGTCGGCCCGGCCGGTGGCGGCCGGCACGTCGATGCCGGGCTGCCAGCGGTCGCGCACCTTCGCGTCGGCCGGGGCCTGCCGCTGCGCGAAGGCCTTGAGGGTGCCCAGGACGGCGTCGGTGGACTCCTGGTCGGGGTGCCGCAGCTCGCGGAGGGCCATGTGCAGCGCAGCCGAGAGCGGGCGGCGCAGCGACTGGTCGGGGCGGGCCTCGATCTTGCCGGTGCCCCACCCGCGGCTGATCGCCGCCGAGCGGAGCTGGTTGAGCAGCACGGTCTTGCCGACGCCGCGCAGCCCGGTGAGCACCAGCGAGCGCTCCGGCCGGCCGCGGGCGATCCGCTCCAGGACGACGTCGAAGGCCGACAGCTCGGTGTCCCGGCCGGCCAGCTCGGGTGGGCGCTGGCCGGCGCCGGGGGCGTACGGGTTCCGCACGGGGTCCATGTCGAGCAGCCTATGGGGTCGTCTAAGGCCGTCGGTAGACATGCGTAGACGAGGGCATGGTCGGGCGTCTCGAGGACCGTCTCGCCCTCTCTAGCACAGACGCTAGACGGCGCGATGGCGGTCTCGACCCCTGTCTCACACTGTCTAGTGTGCGCGCTAGACAGTGTGAGACGACCACAGAGCCGATCGGTGCGGTGCTCGCTCGATGGACCGACCGTAGCACGTCCTTCGAACACGCGTTCGAAAGACGTTCAGCTCCCCGGGTGGTCGGCCGCACGGTGTCGTGTCGTGGCTCGCCGGTGGCGCAGACCCACCGCGGCCAGCACCAGCACGGCGAGGCCCATCGGGAGGACGCCGAGCAGCCAGGAGGGTTCGCCGTCCCCGACGGTGGCGCCGATGGTCACGTGCAGCACCGTGCCCGGCAGCAGCCCGACCGCGGTGCCGGCCAGGTGGTCGCGCAGCCGCATGCCGGACAGGCCACCGGCGTAGCTGACCACCGTGAACGGGACGACCGGGGTGAGCCGGCCGATCAGCACGGCCAGGAAGCCCCGCTCGGCGAGCAGCGTGTCGGCGCGGGCGAGTCGTGGCCCGGCCAGGCGGGTGACCGTCTCCCGGCCGAGCAGCCGGGCGAGCGTGAAACCGGCCGCCGCACCGAGCACGCCGCTGGAGACGGCGAGCGCCAACCCGCCCCAGAAGCCGGCCAGCACCCCGGCCAGCACCGACAGCGCGGTGCGCGGCACCGGGGCGAGCGTGGCCAGGGCCAGTCCGGACACCAGCACGGCCCAGCCGGCAGGGCCGGCGTCGGCGAGCCACTGGCGCAGCGTGGCCACCTCAGGGAGGTCGACCAGCAGGGCGGCGGCGCAGCCGGCCAGCAGCACGACCAGCAGCACGAGGGCCCGCCGAACCGCACGCGGGGGGAGTCGGCGCAGCCGGTCGGCCACCCGGTGGCGCGGTCGCAGGTCCGGGTCGCCCGGTGGTGCGCCGCCCACGAGGTCAGTCTGACAGCGCAGCGCCCCGCCGGGAGCCGAGTCCCGACGGGGCGCGCGATGGCCGGCCCGGCAGGCGCCTCTCGGCGAGTGGTCGCACGAGGCGACGAGGGGTGGAGCCCGGGGGTCCGTCCGGACCGGCACCCAGATCAACGTCAGGACCGTCCGGTTGTTCCCCACCGGATGGCGCGCTACGTCACTCTGTGGGACTGGGGCACGGGCCTCAGGTGAGGTAGGGCGCCGGTCGGTCGGCCACCCAGGCGCGCAGCTCCTCCGCCTGCCGCTCCAGGCGCGCCCGTAGACCGGGCAGCGGCGGCACCTCCGTGGCGATCAGCTGCAGGGTGTCGCCGTCCATGAGCAGCAGCTCCAGCCGCCGGGGCGACCCGAAGCCCGCCTGCCGCCCGGTGATCACCCGGTCGACGTCCGAGCGGTGCAGCCGGCGGGTGGTGAACCTGTTGCGCACCGTCAGGCACCCGGCCGCGTCCCCCCGGGCCCAGCTCAGCGCGGTGGCCGCGTTGAACGCCACGATGCCGATGAGGACGACCGGGAAGAGGACGGTGAGCGGGCCCTCGCCCGCGATGTCGCGGACGAAGAGGACGACCATCGCGGCCGCGACGACCAGGGACGCCGCGAACAGGACCTGCGCGACGCGGGGCGGGCGGAGTTCGATGACGACGTCCGTGGTGGTCACGTCGGTGATCATGACAGCGGGACGGCGCGCCGGCGCGCCGTTGCAGCGATTCTGGGGATGACGCTAGAGAGCCCTAGACAGTCTCAGATCCCCGTCACGCGACGGGTGGGGCGCTAGCCTGCCCGCCGTGGCCACGATCGGGAAGTTCGCCGTCCGCGTCGTCGTGCTGGCGGCGATCATCTACGCCGTCACCCGGCTGGTCGACGGCATCGAGGTGATCGGCAACCCCACCGGGTTCTTCGGTGAGACCGGCACCTACCTCTGGGTGGCGCTGCTGTTCGCGCTGGTCAACTCGATCGTCGGGCCGATCGTGCGGCTGCTCGCCCTGCCCTTCGTGATCCTCACCCTCGGCCTGTTCCTGCTGGTGATCAACGCGGCGATGCTCGGCCTCACCGCGGCGATCTCCGACCGGTTCACCGTCGACGGCTTCCTGGCGGCCGTCTTCGGCGGCTTCCTGATCGCGCTGTTCAGCTGGATCGCCGAGCTCGTGCTGCCGCTGAAGGTGCGCGCCGGCTGACCGGTCTCGCGGCACCGCCGGTGCGGAGGGCGGATGTACGTGCGGGCGACCTGACCGGCCACTAGCGTCGGTGAGCATGGCTGGCCCCGGTTCGACGTCCGATCGGTCCACTGCTGCCGGGGCCGGTCCCGCGGACGTCGGCACCCGTGGCGGCGTCGGCACCGTCACCCCCGCGGGCACGACCGCCGACCCCGACCACGGCACCGTCGACCTCACCTCCGGAGCCGTCGACATGGCCTCCCTCGAGGCCGCGCAGGACGAGAAGCGCCGGCTGCTGGACGAGGCGGGCCGGGTGGCCCGCGCGCAGCTCAGCGGCCAGCAGGCGCTGCCGGCCGGGGTGCAGCCGGCCGACACGACGGCGCTGGTGCACCGCTTCTACGCCGGTGAGCCCGCAGCCGAGGTCATCGGCCACGACCCGGCCGAGCTGGCCGCCCTGGCGCTGCAGCACCTGCGGCTGGCCGCCCGGCGGGTGCCCGGCACCCCCGTCGTCGACGTCCACCGCACCGCCACCGGCCGCGCCGTGCTGCGCTGCGTGGTCGACGACATGCCGTTCCTGGTCGACTCGGTCACCGCCGAGGTGGTGCGCCAGGGCGGAGCTCCCGACCACGTCGTCCACCCGGTGGTCGTGGTGCGGCGGGACGCCGAGGGAGAGCTGATCGCCTTCTGCGACAGCTCGGACGCCGCGGCCTGCGGCGCCGATGCGCTGGCCGAGTCCTGGATGGCCGTCGTGCTGTCCGGGCACGTCGACGAGGAGTCCGTCGACGACCTGCTGGCCGGGCTCGAGCGGGTGCTGGCCGACGTGCGCCGCAGCCACGAGGACGCCGGCGCCCTCGCCCAGCGCGCCCGCGAGGTCGCCGACGCCCTGGAGCGGCTCGAGCCGGACGGCGACCCCGCCGGGCACCCCGCCGACGACCCGGCCGAGGCCGCGGCGCTGCTGCGCTGGCTCGCGTCGGGCAACTTCCTGTTCCTCGGCGCCCGCACGGTCGAGCTGGTCGGCGACGCCGCCGAGCCGGCGACCGAGGTGGTGGCCGGCTCGGAGCTCGGCGTGCTGCGCAGCGCCCCCGACCGGGCCACCTCGGTCGCCCCGGCGGCGCTGGCCGTCCCGGGGGCGGTGGCCGCCCGCCGGGTGCGGGTGACCAAGGGCGACGCGCGGTCGACCGTGCAGCGCCCGGCCTGGCTGGACCTGGTGGTCGTCGACCTGCCCAGTGACACCCCCGGCAGCCGGGGCCGCCAGCACCTGCTGGTCGGTCTCTTCCCGAACGAGGCGTACACCAGCAGCGTCCGCGACGTACCGCTGGTCCGGCGGATCGCCGAGGCGGTGCTGGCGCGCTCCGGGGTGCCGGCCGACAGCCACTCGGGCAAGGAGCTGCTCGACGTCCTGGAGACCTACCCCCGGGACGAGCTGCTCCAGGTCGACGTGGACGAGCTGCTGCCGGTGGCGCTGGCCGTGCTGCACCTGCGTGAACGCCGGCAGACCCGGCTGTTCCTGCGCCGCGACCCCTTCGACCGGTTCTTCTCCGCGCTGGTCTACCTGCCCCGCGACCGGTACACGACCCAGGTGCGGCTCACCATGCAGCGCCTGCTGCTGGAGACCCTGGGCGGCACCACCGTCGAGTTCACCGTCCGGTCCAGCGAGTCGGTGCTCACCCGGCTGCACTTCGTCGTCCGGATGCCGGTGAGCCGGCGCGGGGCGGCCACGCTGCCCGACGTGGACGTCGCCGCGCTGGAGGCGGCGCTGGCCGCGGCCGCGCGCAGCTGGACCGACGACCTGGCCGACGCCCTCGCTCAGCGGCACGGCGACGAGGCGCCTCGGCTGCTGGCCCGGGTCGCCGACGCCTTCCCCGCCGCCTACCAGGAGGACTTCCCGGCCCAGGTGGCCGTGGAGGACCTCGCCCGGCTGGACCGGCTCGCCCCCGGCGGGCTCGACCTGCGGCTGTGGGCGCACGAGGGCCCGGACGGCGAGCGCCGGCTGACCGTCTACCGGGTGGGGGAGCGGCTGCTGCTGTCCGACGTGCTGCCGGTGCTGCAGCACATGGGCGTCGACGTCCTGGACGAGCGGCCCTACGAGATCGACCGGATCGGCGCGCCGATGGCCTGGGTCTACGACTTCGGCCTGGCCTCCCCGACCACGGAGGTGCCCTTCCCCGGCACCCTGCCCGAGCGGTTCACCGACGCGATCACCGCCGTGTGGGCCGGCCGGGCCGAGGACGACGCGCTCAACTCGCTCGTGCTCCTGGCCGGGCTCACCTGGCGGCAGGTCGCGGTGCTGCGGGCCTACGTGCAGTGGCTGCGCCAGGGTGGGCTGCCCTTCGGCGCGGGCTACGTCCAGGAGACGCTCGCCGCGCACCCGGGGATCGTCGCCCGGCTGGTGGCGCTGTTCGAGACCCGCTTCCACCCCGACCGCTCCGCCGGCCGGGAGGCCCGGACGACGGCACTGGTCGACTCGCTGACCGAGGCGATCGGCCAGGTCGAGTCGCTGGACGCCGACCGGGTGCTCACCTCGCTGCTGGCCGCGGTGCGCGCCACGCTGCGCACCACCGCCTACACCGCCGGGGTGTTCACCGGCGGCGCCCCGCTGGCGCTCAAGCTCGACCCGCACGCCGTCCCGGACCTGCCCGAGCCGCGCCCGGCACGCGAGGTCTGGGTCAGCTCGCCCCGGGTGATGGGCGTGCACCTGCGCTTCGGCGCGGTCGCCCGCGGTGGGCTGCGCTGGAGCGACCGGCGGGAGGACCTGCGCACCGAGGTGCTGGGCCTGGTGAAGGCGCAGACGGTGAAGAACACGGTGATCGTGCCGACCGGCGCCAAGGGCGGGTTCGTCGTCCTGCGTGGCCCGGGCGACGGGGCCTCCCGCGACGAGGTGCTGGCCGAGGGCAAGGCCTGCTACGAGCTGTTCATCGGGGCGCTGCTGGCGCTCACCGACAACCTGGTCGAGGGCGCCGTGGTGCCCCCGGAGCGGGTGGTGCGGCACGACGGCGACGACACCTACCTGGTGGTCGCCGCCGACAAGGGCACGGCGACCTTCTCCGACCTGGCCAACGCGGTGGCGATCGAGCGCGGCTTCTGGCTGGGCGACGCCTTCGCCTCCGGCGGCTCGGTGGGCTACGACCACAAGGCGATGGGCATCACCGCCCGCGGCGCCTGGGAGTCGGTCACCCGGCACTTCCGCGAGCTGGGCGTGGACGTGCAGAGCCAGGAGGTCACCGTCGTCGGCATCGGCGACATGTCCGGCGACGTCTTCGGCAACGGGATGCTGCTCTCGGAGCACCTGCAGCTGGTCGCCGCCTTCGACCACCGGCACGTCTTCGTCGACCCCACGCCGGACGCCGCCGCCTCCTTCGCCGAGCGCCGCCGGCTGTTCTCGCTGCCCCGTTCCTCGTGGGCCGACTACGACCGCTCGCTGATCAGCCCCGGGGGCGGGGTGTGGCCGCGGACGGCGAAGTCGGTGCCGGTCTCCGAGCCGATGCGGGCCGCTCTCGGGCTGGCCGCCGACGTCGATGCGCTCAGCCCCGCCGAGCTGGTGCGGGCGGTGCTGCTGGCCCCGGTCGACCTGCTGTTCAACGGCGGGATCGGCACCTACGTGAAGGCGGCGTCGGAGAGCGCCCTGGACGTCGGGGACAAGGCCAACGACGCGGTGCGGGTCGACGGCGGGGAGCTGCGCGTGCGGGTCGTGGGCGAGGGCGGCAACCTCGGCCTGACCCAGCGCGGCCGGGTCGAGTACGCGCTGGCCGGCGGCCGGGTGAACACCGACGCGATCGACAACTCCGCCGGGGTCGACACCTCCGACCACGAGGTGAACATCAAGATCGCCCTGAACCGGGTGGTCGACGAGGGCCGGCTGGACGCGGCCGGCCGGGCCCGGCTGCTGGGCTAGATGACCGACGAGGTCGCCGCGGCGGTGCTGGGCGACAACTACGCGCAGAACGCCACGCTGGCCGGGGAGTCCGCGGCGGCGCGGGGCCTGCTCGACGCCCACCAGCGCTACCTCCGGGCCCTGGCGCGGTCCGGGCGGCTGGACCGGGCGGTGGAGGCGCTGCCCGACGACCGGGCGATCGTGGAGCGGCGCCGGGACGGGCAGGCGCTGACCAACCCGGAGCTGAGCGTGCTGCTCGCCTACGCCAAGATCGAGGCCGGCGACGCGGTGCTCGACTCCGGGCTGCCCGACGACCCCGCGCTGGACGAGCTGCTGACCGGCTACTTCCCGGCCCCGCTGCGCCGCCGGTTCCCGGCCGCGATCTCCAGCCACCCGCTGCGCCGGGAGATCGTGGCCACCGCGCTGAGCAACCGGACGGTCAACACCGCCGGGGTGACCGGCCTGTTCCGGCTGGCCGAGGAGACCGGCGCGCCGCTGTCGGCGGTGGTGCGCGCGCACACGGTGGCCCGGGCGGTGTTCGACGTCGACCGGCTGTGGGACGCGCCCCGCGAGCTGGACAACCGGGTGCCGGCCGCGACCCAGGTGCAGCTGCGCACCGAGGCCACCCGGCTGGCCGAGCGGGCCGCCCGCTGGCTGTTGCGGGTGCCGGAGCTGACCGCGGAACCGGCGGCGTCCCTGGCGGCCGTCATCGACCGGTTCGCCCAGCCGGTGGCCGAGGTCTGCGCGGGGCTGCCGGGCTGGCTGCTGGGTGCGGACGCCGAGGCGTACGCCGAGCGGGCGGCCGAGCTGCGGGCCGCCGGGGTGCCGCCGGAGCTCGCCGCCGAGGTCGCCGCCGCGCCGCTGCTGCCCACCGCGCTGGACCTCGCGGTCGTCGCCGAGGACACCGGGGCGCCGATCGCGCTGGCCGCGCAGGTCTCCCAGTGCCTGGCCGAGCGGCTGGGCCTGGTGCCGCTGCGCGATCTGGTGATCGGGCTGCCCCGGGACCGCCGCTGGCCCTCGATGGCCCGGGCCAGCCTGCGCGACGACCTGGCCAGCGAGCAGGCGACGCTGACCGCCGACGTGCTGGGCCTGCGGGCCGACGGCTGGGCCGGGGACGCCGCGGCGCTGGTCGGGCGGTGGGTCGAGGCCTGGGACGTCACCCAGCAGCGGGCGGCCACCCAGCTGGCCGAGCTGGCCGGGGGAGACCGGCACGAGCTGGCCGAGCTGCTGGTCGCCGTCCGCACCCTGCGCGGCCTGCGCCGCCGCCGCTGACCCGGCCGGTCAGCGGCACCCGATCGGCCGACACGCGCGCGGCTGGCGTGGACCCGAGTTGGGCGGGGCACGACTCACCCGTGAAGACCGTCGTGATCGGCGTCCTCGGGGGCCTGCTGACCCTCGCCGGCGTCTGCCTGCTCGTCCTGCCCGGTCCCGGGTTCGTGCTCGTCGCCGCCGGCCTGGCGGTGCTCGCCACCCGCTTCCCGTGGGCGGCCAAGCCGCTGGACTACGCGAAGGAGAAGGCCCAGGAGGGCGTGGAGGAGGTCGGCAAGAGCCCGCTGCGCGCCGCGGGGGCGGTGCTGGCCGCGCTGGTGCTCGTCGCGCTCGGGGTGCTGGCGCTGATCGGCGTCGACCTGCCCTTCGTCAACGCCTTCACCGCCGTCGTCCTGATCATCTCCGGGCTGTTCCTGGTCGGCACCGTGGTCTTCGCCCGGCACGAGGAGAAGGTCCTCGACGCCAAGGCGCGCCGCCCCGCCGGCACGCCCGGGAACGGGGGCGCCTACCGGGTGGCCGGGCCGAAGGCCGACTGACTCAGTCCAGGTCGGGGCGCCGCCGGCCGAACCCGGTGGCCTGCTCGAACGCGTGGCCGACCTCCAGCACCCGGCGGTCGGCGCGCGGGGCGGCGACGACCTGCAGCCCCACCGGCAGCCCGTCGGCGGTGAACCCACCGGGCACCGACAGCGCCGGGCAGCCGGTCGCCGAGACGAGGGTGCAGGAGCGCATCCAGCCCAGGTAGTCCTCCTGCGGCACGCCGGCCACCTCGGTCGGGTACTCCTGCTCGACCGGGAACGGCAGCACCTGGGTGGTGGGGGCCAGCAGCACGTCGTACCGCTCGAAGAAGGCCACCACCCGCTCGAAGAGCTTCGTGTGCGCGATCTCCGCCCGGCCGACGTCCGCGCCGGTCAGCTCCGCGCCGCGGGCGGCGTTCCAGCGGATCGTCTCCTTGACCTGTTCGGGGTTCCGGCGGACCAGGTCGCCGAAGCTCGCCTCGAACAGCCAGGCGCGCAGCACGCCGAACGCCTCGTCGGCCCCGCGCAGGTCGGGGCACGCCTCCTCGACCGTGGCACCCAGGTCGGTGAAGACGTCGAGGGAGGCCGTCAGCGTCTCGGTGATCGTGGGGTCGACCGGCACCTGGCCGCCCAGGTCCGGCGCCCAGGCGACCCGCAGACCCCGCAGCTCGGTGGGCAGCGGGTCGGCGAACGGGGCGCCCGGGTCGCTGAGCGCGATCGGCACCCGCCGGTCGGGCCCGGCCAATGCCGACAGGGTCAGGGCGACGTCGGCGACGGTGCGCCCCATCGGCCCCTGCACCGACAGCTGCGACCAGCCGATCGGCGCCGGGTGGGTGGGCACCCGGCCCGGGGTGGGGCGCAGGCCGACGACGTTGCAGAACGCGGCCGGGTTGCGCAGCGAGCCGCCCATGTCGCTGCCCTCGGCGATCGGCACCAGGCCGGCGGCCAGTGCTGCCGCCGCGCCACCGGAGGAGCCGCCGGCGGAGAGGCCGTGCCGGTAGGGGTTGTGCGTCGCGCCGAACAGGGTGTTGAAGGTGTGCGAGCCGGCCGCGAACTCCGGCACGTTCGTCTTGCCGACCCGGATGGCACCGGCGGCGCGCAGCCGGGCCACCGCCAGCTCGTCGCGCGCCGGCACCGTCTCGGCGTGCAGCGGCGACCCCCAGGTGGTGCGCATCCCGCCGGTGGCGTGGGTGTCCTTGTGCGCGATCGGCAGCCCGTGCAGCGGGCCGACCGGTTCGCCGGCGGCGAGTGCGGCGTCGGCCGCGTCGGCGGCGGCCCGCGCGCCCTCCGGGTCCAGCGTGATGATGGCGTTCAGCTGCGGGTTCAGCCGGTCGATCCGCGCCAGGTGGGCGTCCAGCAGCTCGCGGGCCGAGACCTCGCGGGCGCGCAGCATCGCCGCGAGCTCGGTGGCCGGGCGGGTGCAGAGGTCCTCGGCGCTGGTCACCCCGGCGACCGTACCGGGTGTCTCAGCGCTGAGGAACCTGCTCTCAGCGGGTCACGGTGGCGGCGGGGACGACGAGGGTCAGCTCGGTGCCCGGCTTCCCCCGGTCGGTGGCGTGTTCCACGTGCAACCCCGCGCGCCGCAGCAGTGCCCGCAGCCGGACGACGGAGTCCGGCTCGCCGGTCGTGGTGGCCAGCAGCCGGGCCAGCCGGCCCTTGTGCGCCTTGTTGAAGTGGCTGACCACGGCGCGGGTGCCGTCCGGCCGCTCACTGAGCACCGACACGGTGACCGCCCCCGGCACGGGCGCCAGCTCGGCGTAGGCGCCGGACCGCAGGTCGACCACCAGGTCGTCGACGCCGGCCAGCACGTCGGTCAGCACCGGCTTCCACAGCGACCGCAGGGTGGGCAGGCCGGGCAGCGAGCTGCCGGCGGACAGCCGGTAGGCGGGGACGGCGTCGTCGGCGCGCAGCAGCCCGAACAGCGCGGAGCCGACCGCCAGCCGGCCGTCGGCCCGCCGCCGCTGCGCGCGGGACAGCGAGCGGACGTCCAGGGCGTCGTACAGGACGCCGGTGTAGCGCTCGATCGCCGGCATCGTCGGGCTGGACCGGAGTGCGGCGTTGCGGGCGATCTCGTCGTCCTGGGCAGGGGAGAGGCCCAGCGCGGACCGCGCGGCCGGGACGTCGCCGGCCAGGGTGACGACCGCCTCCAGCAGCTGCTCGCGCAGCGGGGTCAGCTCGGGGCTGCTCAGCGTGGTCAGGTCCAGCGGGGCGCCGTCCCCACCGGGGTGCTTGGTCTCCGACGGGGGCAGCAGCACGAGCACGGGGGTCGAGGTTACGTGTCGTCGCCGGTCCGGCCGACGCGAGCTGGCAGGCTCGGGGTCCCGCGGACGCCGCTCGCGGGCGGCCGTCGGAGCCGTGATCTACCGTTCGACGACGCTGCGTTCGCGGCGCAGGGGCTGGTCGAGGAGGTGAGAGACGTGCTCGTGCTGGACAGTGCTGCCGTCTCCACCCGCGGGCCGCGCCCGGACAACCAGGACTCCGCGGTCGCCGGACCGCTGCTCATCGCCATCGCCGACGGGGTCGGCGGCAACGTGGGCGGCGCCGTCGCGTCGTCCCTGGTGGCCAACTGGCTGGCCCCGCTGGCCGCGGGCAGCGACGGCGACGGCGCCGACGACCCGGTGCGGGTGGTGGCCAGCGCGAACGAGCGGATCCGGGCCGCCTACACCGAGCGGCCGCGGCTGCGCACGATGGCGACGACGATGACCGCGGTGCACTCCGACGCGCAGGGGCTGGCGCTGCTGCACATCGGCGACTCCCGCGGCTACCTGCTGCACGAGGGGGAGCTGCAGCAGATCAGCACCGACCACACCCTGGTCCAGGCGCTGATCGACGCCGGCTCGATCACCCCGGCCGAGGCGAAGGTGCACCCCCAGCGCTCGGCCGTCTACGCGGCGCTGCACGGCGCGGACGACGACGTCGCGGCCGTCGACGTGCTCCGGTTGGACGCCCGCCCCGGTGACCGGCTGATGGTCTGCTCCGACGGGCTGTCC
Organism: Modestobacter lacusdianchii; assembly: GCF_054177765.1. Taxonomy (NCBI): domain Bacteria; kingdom Bacillati; phylum Actinomycetota; class Actinomycetes; order Geodermatophilales; family Geodermatophilaceae; genus Modestobacter; species Modestobacter lacusdianchii. The sequence goes on from NZ_JBJJTJ010000022.1 coordinate 54,383, forward strand.
GACGTCGTGCCGCCCGACGTGCTGCGCGACCTGCTCGCCGCGCCGGGGACACCCGCCGAGGCCGCCGCCCGGCTGCGGGACGCGGCGCTGGCCGGTCCGCCGACCGACAACATCACCGTCGTGGTGGCCGACGTCCGGGAGTCCGCGCCGGGCAACGACCCGATCCGGGTGTGCACCGTCGGGGCGGCCACCGAGCTGCGCGAGGAGACCGCAGAGGCGCTGGAGGCCGTCTGGCCCGGCCCGGTCCCGGTCGGGCTGGTGCAGCACCGCCCCAGGTGACAGCGGGGTCCTCCGTCAGGTCCAGTAGAGGAGCCGGGCGCCGGGCAGCCGGTCGGCGATCGCGGCGGTGGACCAGCCCCGCAGCTCGCCCATCGTCTCCTTCGGGTAGACGTGCTTGACCGCGCCGAACTTGCCGCGCTTGGTGGTGCGCTGCTCCTCGTCCATCTCCAGCCGGGTGCGCGGGTACCAGTCGAGCAGCGTCTGCTTGCTGCCCGGCGTGAAGCGGTGCGTGATGCACTCGACCGTCAGGTCGGTGCCGGCGGGCAGGGTCGCGGCGACGTCGTCCAGCAGCCGGCCGTAGTGCTCGCGCCAGCCGTCGATCGGCATGATCGGGGCGATCGTGAGGCCCACCGGGTAGCCGGCCGCCGCGACCGCGCCCAGTGCGGCGATGCGCCCGGCCACCGGTGACGTGGCGCCCTCGAACCGCTGGGCCACCGGCCCGGCGTTGAGCGAGAACCGCAGCCGGGTGTGCCCGCCGTGCGGCAGGTCGAGCAGGCCGGCGACGTCGTCGAACTTCGTGGTGGCGCGCAGCTGCACCGGCCCCGACCAGTCGTGGCTGCCGAAGTGGGTGATCGCGGTGGCCAGGCCGCCGGTCAGGTGCTCCAGGGCGAGCGGGTCGGTGTAGCAGGAGGCCTCGAACGTCGTCCCCTCCGCGGCGCGGGCTGCGGAGCTGGAGGTGACGGTGCCGTGCCCGACGTAGCCGTCCAGGCCCGCCAGCGCCTCGTCGAGGTCGGCGTAGACCCGGGTGATCGGCGGCCCGGACAGCGAGCCGGCCAGGTAGCAGTACTGGCAGTGCGCGGGGCAGCCCTGCGCCAGGTCGAAGCGCCAGTCGGCCGAGGGTGCGATCGGCTGGAGCCGGCGCAGCGAGGCCGGCGGGACGACCAGCGCCAGGGTCTGCTTGGCAGCCATGAACGCCGCCCGGTCGCCGTCGCCGCGCAGGCTGGGCAGCCGGTCACCGCGCAGCAGCTCGATGTCGCTGACCCCCGCCGCCTCCAGCCGGGCCAGCACCCGCTGCCCGTACGGCCGCTCGGCCGCGGAGCGGGCGACCAGGACGCGGGACGGCGTCCAGCGCCGGGTCGGGGCCGGGGTCGGCGTCGGGGCGGGGACCTGGCTGGGCGGGGTGGCGGCGACGGGGGTCGGGACCGGGGCGAGGGGCGGAGCGGTGAGCGCGGTGGTCATCGCCTGGTGCAACGACCCCGGGGAAGCCGCCCTTCCGGGTCACGCGGCGCGTCGCCGGACGACCTCGCGATGGGCCATCAGCGCCCAGACGACGTGCTGCAGGTCCATCCGCTCGCCGTCGGAGGGCAGCGCGGCAGGGAGGACGTGCGCGGTCGGCAGCAGCGCGGTGAGCCCCTCGGCGGCGGTTCCGCGGAACCGTTCCGCGGTGTCCTCCCACGGTCGCCCGCCGTCGGGGGCCACGGCGACCAGCCGGCCGCCGCGCCGGCTGAGCACCAGGTCGTGGTCGTGGACCAGCCCGTGGTCGACGTCGCAGAGCAGCACCAGGTTCGAGACGTCGGTGCGGCCGCCGTGCAGCCAGTGCCGCAGGTGGTGGGCGTGCAGCCGCTCCGGCCGCGTCTCCTCGCAGCCCGGCCGGGCGCAGCCGCCGTCGCGGAGCAGCAGGGCACGTCGTTGGGCGCGGGTGGCGTACCGGCGGGACCGGCCCTGGGCCAGCACCTCGGCGCCGTCGGTGACGATCGCGGTGACGGCCGCGTCGCACGCCAGCCGCCGGGCCTGGGCGGGGGTGAGCGCCGGCCCGCCCTCCAGTGCGGCCCGCCCGGCAGCCTCGTCGTCGGCGAGCACCGCGGCGTCCACGACGACCACCACCTCGCGCCGGGGTGGGTCCCCGGCCCGCCGGTCGGCGTCGGCTGCCGCTGCGGCCAGCTGGGTCATCGCCCGGCAGCGTCGTTCGGTGGTCACCGCCAGCGGCTCGACCGCGTCCCCGGCGGTCGTCGGCCCGCCGGCTGCCGATCCGGGGCTGGCTGCGGTGGGGGCTCCGGAGCCGGTGGCCTGCCCCTGGGCCCGGGTGCGGGCTGCTCGTCCACGGCGGGCGTCCTGCTCGGCGAGTGACTCGATCGCGGCGAGGAACGCGGCGCCGTGCTCGGCCTCCATCCGGACCTGCACCGAGACCATCCCGTCGTCCTCGGTCCACCAGGAGAACCGCCGCCGGTCGGCCACCCGGCCCGCGTCGACGTCATCGGCCCGCCGCCAGGCCCGCACGGTGCGCTCGACCTGGGAGGCGGTGGCGTGCCGGGCGAACTCGACGAGCTCGGCCTCGGTGCCCGGCTCGGCCACCCTCGTCAGCGCGCGCACCTTCGAGTAGGAGAGCTCGCCGGCGGAGAACGCGGCGCTGGTGACGGGCAGTCCGCGCAGTGCCCGCGCGACCCGGACGTGCTGCCGGGCCGTTCCCGGCGTCAGCGCGCACCTCCAGGCCAGCCAGTGCGCGCACGAGGTGATGCCGATGCCCCGCCAGCCCTCCCGTTCGTCGAACTCGGCGACCAGTCGCAGCCAGGACGCCGTCGCCGCGGCCAGCTGGACCGCGCCGGCGCAGATCCGGTCACCGAGGGAGTCGAGTGGCTCGACCGGTTCGGTGGAGGCGTCGGCGACGACGGAGAGCGGCGGGGGAGCGACCAGTGCATCGATCATGTGTTCGAAGCTAACCAAAGGGGCTGACAGAACCGCAGGTCAGCAGCGTGCGACGGTTCCGCGGAACCGCCCGGGCCGTCGGAGGGGGCGCACCACCGGGTGGGCCGGTGCCCTGCCGGCGTCCCCGGGCACGAGCCAGGCAGAGCCCCGGCGCCGACCGAGCTGGGTCAGTCGGCCAGGTCGACGACGACCGGGGCGTGGTCGCTGGCGCCCTTGCCCTTGCGCTCTTCGCGGTCGATCCGGGCGTCAGAGACCCGCCGGGCCAGGGCGGGGGAGCCGAGCACGAAGTCGATCCGCATGCCCTCGCGGCGCGGGAAGCGCAGCTGCGTGTAGTCCCAGTACGTGTGGGGGTGAACCATCGACCAGCGCAAAATTCTCAAACCTCACTTTGACCTGCGCGAATACGCTTCAGTCAACCAGTGCCATTGAGACTCAATCACAAGATCGTGTGCCCCCAGTGTGCCCCCAGGCGCGATGGGTGGCGCGAGAATCAAAGTGGTCGCCCGGCCTGCATCAGACGGTGCAGCCCGACACTCCATCTGCGTGCCAGTTCACGGCGCGACGCGAGCGCCCCGTCCGCGCACCGAGCCTTCTGGGGGCGAGGCCCCGGCGGCTTTCAGCTCTGACGCTTCGGAGCCCAACAGCGGAGCGACAGAGGTCGTATCGGCACCTGGAATCTTGGAGCTGCGGGGCGTGAGCGGATGCGGCCTCTCACCTGGGCATACGCCGGTGGCGCCTATTGGTGGCTGAAGTGTCATGCTCCGGCGTCTTGCGGAGCTGCTGCGAACCGGATCCCTCCGCTCCCCACTGCCGGAGTGTGCCAGGTGCCTTGTGCGGCGGAAGGGCGCTGCGCGTCCCTCCGGGATGGACCTTCGGCCCACCCTTCCCCCGCCCGGCGACAGCCGGCTCGAGGCTCGTTGTGGGGGAACAGAGGGGCGGCAGACATCGGGCGGACCACCCGTCACTTGCGTTTCTTTCGTTTCGGTTGCACGATGTGACCATGTCTCGCTCCGTCGCTCGGTTGTCGTCAGACGACATCGCGTCTGACGCCGCGGCTCGCCTCGCTCATGAACTCGAGGACGCGAGAACCCTCACCCTCGGCGACGAGACCCTCGACCTGACGGACGAGGTCCGCTCGGCACTGGCCAAGATGTTCCAGCTGCTCGCTTCGGGCCAGCGTGTCGAGGTAGTCCCGATGGCAGAGACGCTCACCACCCAGCAGGCGGCCGACTTGCTCGACGTCAGCCGTCCCACGCTGGTGAAGATGTTGGAGTCAGGGCTCATCCCCTACGAACAACCGTACGTGCACCGCCGGATCTCCCGTGCGGCCATCGACGAATTCATCGCCTCAAGGGCCGAGCGACGCAGAGCTGCTCTCGACGCCCTGGCGGAGACGTTCGACCCCGACGTGCCCGACGAGTACGTCAACACGCGGTGACGGCGCCGGTCCTCCTCGACGCTTGCGTCCTCGTACCGCAGCGGCTCTCCAGCCTTCTCCTTACCCTGGCCGAGGAAGGACTCTTCGAGCCTCGCTGGTCGGAACGGATCCTGGCAGAGACCGAACGGGCGCTCACCGTCAAGCTCGGTCTCTCGCCGGACCGTGCCATGCGGCGCCTGACGGCCATGCGGCAGGCCTTCCCGGAGGCGTCGGTGCATGGCTTCGAGCACCTGGAGGAGGGGCTCAGCTGTCATCCGAAGGACCGGCATGTACTCGCGGCGGCGATCGCCGCCGGAGCCGAGGCTCTCGTGACCGCGAACGTCCGAGACTTCCCGGAAGCGTCCTGCCGCCCGCACGGCGTCACCGTGTCCGACCCCGACGTCTTCCTACTCGAACTGATGGTCCGGGACACCCGCGCCTGTAAGACGGCCGTCGAGCGAGAGGCGCAGCGAACGCGTCGACCCCCGATGACGGCGCGGGACGTGCTCGCCGGCGTAGCCGGCGTGGTCCCGACCTTCGCCAACGCGCTGCACCAAGCAATGCTGGACGACGACTTCGCCACGAGCGAGCTACCCGCCTACGTTGCCGTCCCGGACGAAGACAGCCCCTTGCAGGAGTACGCAAGCGCCCCTGACCCCAGCAATCCACTGCATGTGGCCATGGCATGGTGGACTGCACTGAACGACCGCGGCCGGTATCTCGCCGCGCTGCACAGCCTCACCTGGTCACCCGCCGCATTTGGGGACTACGCCTGGGCGGACGAAATGCTGGCGAAGCGATCCATCGCCTCACGCGTCTACTACGCCGTTGACGATCCGGCCGGCGACGTGGCATTCATCCGCTTCGTACCGGAGGTCGCGCAAAGCTCCCAGGTCTTCCAGCCGTTCCTCATTCGCGGGGCACGCTTCCTGACCATGAAGCGGCGCCAGGACGGAACGTGGTGCGTCTGGGGACTCGGCGGAAGAATGATCGGGGCCCGACTGGTTCGCGAAGGCTGACGGATCGCCACGCCTGGACGATGGCGGACAGGCAGTGGCAGCCATGTGAACGCCGGGGCAACCCCGATGAAAGCGCGCCGTCCGCCGAAGTCTCCCTAGCCCTGGGCAGACTTGTGTTGTGACGCTCGCGCCGACGCCCGGACCCGAAGACGGGGAGACGCTCCGACAGGTCCTCAAGGTCCTGATCGCAACCCTGGGCGGTGGGCTGGGGTTCATGGTGGGCGGCCCTGGCGGGGCAGCCGCAGTCGCCGGGGCAACCGAGGGTGCTGGTGTCGCCTTGGACGTCCTTGCCCACCGGATGCGTCAGCGGTCGGCGTCGAACGCCTCAGGGGCTGTCGACGTCGCCCTCGATGCGAGCTGCATGTCGGAAGCGCAGCTCATCGACGCCTTGACCCGCGATCCATCGGCCTGCCTCCTAGCCACTACGGCCTTGAACGCTGCTGCGGAAACAGCGCTCCAGGAAAAGGTCCGCCTGATGGGTCATGTGCTTGCGAACGCCGCCACGGATGCTGCGGTCGTTGATGAGGAGCTTCTCGTGGCCAGGGCCGTGCGGGTTCTTGAGGCGCCACACTTCCGCGTGCTTGCCCTTCTTGATGATCCTCCACGTTTCGACGGGGACCCAGAAGGGACGTCGACAATGCGTTGGACGCCTCCGCATCTCGCCGCGCGCCGGGGGTGGCCTCAGCGCTCGGTAACGTCCGTGCTCCTGACGCTCCAAAGTGTCGCAGCCGCGCTTCTGTCGCCTTCCACAATCGATGGGGGAAGGGCGAGTTACCGAGAGCTGTTGCGGACACGCGGACCTCTGGAGCTCACCGAAATGCATTGTGAGATCACTGACTTCGGGGCTCACCTGGCGGAGCGGATACGGCAGGCGGGCGCAAAGGTCACAGGCGAAGCGGTCCAATGCGACTCGTAGGTTCGCTCAGTCGTGCGGTGACCGCGGGGCAGAGCCCGGGCGCCTGGCCCGTAAAGCCATCGCCGCTCGGGACGCGCACAAGGGGATCCTCAAGTGGCAAGGCCGTCACTCGGTACGGGCGGCAGTCCTTCACGAGTGAGCGCAGGAGCGATTCACAAGCGGCCCGGTGGCCGAGATCACCTTGGAGGAGTCGACAATGACGTGCCCAGCAGGCCCCGCCGACTACAAGTCCGTGCAGCAGGCCTACGACACCGTGGCCGAAGACTACGCCGCGCACCTGCCCGACACCCGCGCCGAAGCGGCGCTCGACCTAGCGATGCTCGACCACTTCGCCGCCACGGTGGGGGCCGGCGGCCCTGTTCTGGATGCCGGCTGTGGCGCTGGGCGCATGACCCGCTATCTGGCCGACCGAGGCTGCAGTGTCGAAGGGGTTGACCTGTCCCCGGCCATGGTTGCTGCGGCCCGCCGCGACCACCCTGACCTGACCTTCGGGGTCGGCTCCATCGCAGACCTGCCCCACCCCGACAGTCGCTTCGCCGGCGTGCTGCTCTGGTACTCCACTATCCACACTCCGCCCGAACACCTCGGTCGCGTCTTCGCCGAGGTGGCCCGCGTGCTGCGCGCCGGAGGCCACCTCCTGCTCGCCTTTCAGTCTGGCCACGGCACGGGCGACGTCGCTGCGGCCTACCGCCGATTCGGCCACGACGTTGAGCTCGAGCGCTACCTGACGACCGCGAACGATGTCGCGACAATGATGAGTGCCGTCGGACTCACCGAGACCTGCCGCCTCGTCCGCGCCGCCCAGGGCGGAGAGCGAGACGCGCAGACCGTGCTGCTCGCGCGGGCCATCTGACCCAGATCCGCGAGTAGGGGTCGGTGAGGCACCCAGACAAGATCAGTGATCTTGTCTGGGTGGGGTGTCGTGGGTGAAGGCGTGAGGAAGGTCCGGCTGTCGCGCCGGATGGGCGGGGGCTCCGACTGCACCCCGGTGGTCCTCGGTCGCAGGGACGGGCGGGCTGCTGGTCAGCCGGCTCGGGGCAGTCGCTGGAGCTCGGGCAAGACGGTGGCCAGCAGCTGCTCACCGGGAGGCAGGCGCAGCCAGATGACCCCGGCGCGGCGGACGACCCGCGCCGGGATGTTGATCAGTTCCCGGCGTAGCCGGGCCACGGTGCGGCGTCCGCGGCCATTGCCGCGGTCGATGCCGGCGATCTCCTGCAGCCAGGCGGAGATCGCGCAGGCCAGCAGCGCGGCCCACATCCACACACTGTTCACCGCGTGCGATCCCGACGGGAGGTGACGTAGCGCCGCGCCGAGCTTGCCGTCTTTGTTCAGCGCCTCGATGTCGGTGCGGTGCCGGTACCACCACTCGACCTCGGCCAGCTTCTCCTCATCGGAGACGTCGAGGTTGGTCAGGATGAAGCTGTAGCCGAACACGTGCTCCAGCCGGCCTTCCAGGGCCAAGACCAGCTGGTCTTTGGGGATGGTGCGGCGCTTGCGGGCCCGCTCGGTCGGGATGCGCTCGACCGGGATGCGGGTCCGGCGGGCGATGCACACCACCCCCGGCGGCCACTGTCCGGGCAGGTAGTCGATGACCGCCAGCTCGGTGTCCTCCATCCCGACCGCCGGCACCCATCGGGCGTCGGCGGCGGCCGCGGCGGCGCGGACCACCGCGGAGTTACGTTTGGCGCCGATCGCGAACTGCACCCCGCGCTCGACGCAGGCCTGCGCGAGGGCGGCGGCGAAGTAGCCGGCGTCCCACCGCGCGCGGATGGTCTGCACCTCCTCGGGCAGGGCGGCGATGGACCGGTCCAGCAGCTCCACGCAGTTGCTGCGCGGATCGGCCGCCCCCGGCATCAGCTCACCGGCCAGCGGCACCCCGGCCTCGGCCCAGAAGGTCAGGTGCGGGCGCAGGTTGCGCTGCCCGGTGTGGTTGTACTCGGCGTTCTCCTTCAACCGGCCGAAGACCTCCACGTCGGTGGTGTCCCCGTCGATGGTCACCGTCGTCAGCAGGCTGGAGCGACGCACCTGGCCGACGAGGGTGAGCATCCGGGCATTGACCTGCCCGATCGCCGCCTCGATCCCGCGCAGATGCTCGGTGGTGAACCGGCGGGCGATCCCGCCCACGGTCGTCGACGCAGGGGTGGGCACCGGCTCCAGCAACTGACCGGCGGCATCGGCCCGCCGCCGGTCCAGGCCGGCCAAAAAGTCGCCGCCGGTCAGCTGACAGGAGGCCAGGGACAGCAACGTCTCGGCACCGGACAGACCACGGCGGCGCTGCTTGACCGCCCCGACGTGCTCCTCCAGAGCCGCGGTCACCCCGAGCACCTGGTCAAGCTCGCGGACGGCCTCCACACCCGCGCACGACGTCAGCCGCTCATCCGCCTCACCGATACGCACCCGGCGCGCCCGCCGCCGCACCTGCCCACCGCTGCGCTTGCGCCCGCGTATCCTCGCCACCACAAGAGTGCCCTTCCACCCGGCAGATCCTGGACTTCAGCAATCCGGATCCTCGCTGGTGAAAGGGCACTTTTGCCGTCAAGCGCTCCGGCGCGTCCGACCGCTACTCGCGGACCTGGGTCTGAATGCATGCGCCGGTAGACGTTCCACCCCGCGATCGCCGCGCGGGACGCGCACAGGGGATTCTCGATTGGGACAGCCCCAGTGGCTCGGCGCACGCCCATGCCGAAAGTCGGACGTGAGCAAGCGCTTATCCCATTTCGATTCCGGTTCACGCCTTAAGCCGCGTCAGGTGCGCATCTCGGTTCAGTGGTTGATCCCGATGATCACGGCTGGTGCGACCGCCGAGCCCAGCCCCGGTCCGCGTCCCGCTGATGACGGAACCGGTTGCTCACCCTTCGTCTGTCGCGCCATCGTCTGCGGATAGAGATTCGTCTGTCTGCTCATTCGCGGAGGGCTCCTTGCCGGCCTCGCCCCTTCGCTCGCCGAAGAGGAACGTGTGAAGATCAAAGTCGGGATCGTGATTGCCTGCGCTGAGGCGGGCTTCCCACGTGAGAAGAGCTTCGTTACCGGGCATTTCGGCGACAGCGTTCGCGGCGAAGGTGAGAGCCTCGTCGTGTCTGCCAGCGGCCTCGAGCTCGTCCGCGGCCCAGAGTTGAATCAGTGCGTCGATGGCCGCGGGAAGCGGCGCATGGTTCCTGGAGTACCTGGCGTCGTTTCGTGCCTGAGCCATGGCGGTCCAGTCGTCCGCACTCCATGTCGGGATCGGATGGTTGGACAGCAGCGAAACTGTGAACGCACTAGGTGACGCTGTGTCCAGCGCCGTTTTGTACTGGTCGATGAAGGCCGTGGCCGCGGGGCGGTGAGCGGCAGGGTCGACCCACGCATGCCACAGGACGTGTATGGCGATCAAGGCCGTCCTGGCCTCACCGTCGGCCAGTTTGGGTACCAGATTTTCGATTTCTTGACACACGGGGTCGAGTGGAAATCCGTCGGTGTGGTGCCCGCCGAGCCATCCGATGAGTGCCTCGGCGAAACCATCGAGCCGGCGGGTCGCCGCCTCCGCCGTGAGTCCGCCTGTCTGCCAGATCCAGTACTGCGGCGCAAGTTGCACCTCAACGATGCCGGGCAGGGCCTCGCGGTAGTCCCAGGGGGCGGGCGAGACCTTCTCAGCATCGGTGACGTAGCGGCGGACGACGTGTCGGATGAGGCGCCATAGACCGGCGAGGGTAAGCACGCGCTCGAAGCTGGGCTCGTAAGCGGTTTCAGCGCCGTCGGTGTAGAGCCACACGCCTTCGCCAAGATCCTCCAGTACGTGGCTTCGCCGCGACCGGATGTCGTAGGCAATGCCGAGCATCCGCTCGATGTCGGGCGCCCGGGGCGGCCGGACCGTCCCCACTGCGTCGTCGCGGTAGTAGTCCGACGACACTCGGGCCAGGGTGGATGAGATGAAGCGTCGTTTCAGGCCCGCCCGATCAGCTTCTAGAACAGCAGTACGTATCTTGTCGGCCATTTCCTGATCCAGGTCTACCAAGGCCGCGTCGATGATCCTGCGCTTAGAACCGTCGTAGCGGTCCCAAGTCACCGGCGTGGACAGCTCGTTCTCCGAAATTGATTCGAGAGCTGCGACCAAATCCGTGTAGGCCCCCGTCGGGTCGTCGAGGGCTCGTCGTGTCGCATCAACCGCGTTACGGATAGCCCGCATGACGCGCGCAAAGTCGTCTCGGCTGAGGCTAAGGAGGTCGTTCATGAACTGCCGGAGGTCGTCCCATTGGTCGGGCTGCACCGTTTGTCTCGGCTCAAACAGGCACGGGAAGAGGTCGTTGGCCGAGCGTCCGCGCGGCGTGCCGTCGCCGGTGACCAGGCGCCGGGTCTCGTCGTGGTCCCGGCTGACGGTGCGGTTCAACACAAACGTCATCAGGTAAGCAAGGTCGTCGACTAGGTCGGTTCCACCAGTGGCAATCATGAAGTCGTCGGTGCCGTCAGGACGTTGTTGCTCGAGACGATCGACGACTGCGATCATCGCCGACGAGGTGAGCCCCAACTCGGTCGAAGCGATCACTTCGCCTACCGGTAACGCGATCGGCGGATCACCAACGAACCAGGCGTTGCTGTAGACCGTGTAGCGGTGCTCGGTCTCGTTGAGCGGGACGTCGGGACGGAAGAACCGTCCTGCGGCGATCTGGAGCATCAACTGCCCACGCAACTGCCGCACGATCTTCTTAGCCACCGGTCTACTGTCGCTTGCCGATCCCTCAGCGGGACGCACCGGGCCCGTTGCGGCATGAGCGGACGTTCGCTTCGGTGCTCGTGACGAAGCATCCTTCGCCTTGTCCTCGGTCTGGCGAAGCTAGGGTGCCGAAGGCGGAAAGGAGGCGCGGTGCTGTTCCCCATCGGAGTCGGTCGCGAGGTCGTCCCGCTCGGCGGTGAGTATCACCTGGACGACGACGGGTTCCGGTCGAACACCGTCGCCGCGGGACAGCTGCCGGTGGCCAACATCGCACCGCGCGCCTCGGTGGCTGTGCTGGGCGAGCCGGGGATCGGCAAGTCCCGTGCCGTCCACGACCTCACCGTCGGCGACAGCACCGTCATTGACGTCGGCCTGGACACCGTGGCCGACGTCCATGATCTGCACCACCGGCTCGCCGCCGTCGACGCCGCCGTCGACAAGGGCGTACCACCGCACCTCATCACCGTCGTGCTCGACAGTATCGACGAATGCCCGATCACGACCAAGGTGCTGCTCCACCACCTCCAAGCGACGCTGCGGCGTCACCCCACGCCGCGGGTCGTGCTCGGCTGCCGCACCGCCGACTGGCCAGAAACCCTCGGCACTCGGCTGCAGGCGTTGCTGCCGAGCCTCACGGTCTATGAGCTGCTGCCGCTCGGACGTGCCGACATCGCCGAGCTTGCCGCCACCCGCGGCGCCGACGGCGCCAGCTTCCTCACTGCCGTCGTGGACGCCGCGGCCGTGCCGCTCGCCGCACTTCCGCTGACCCTGGACCTGCTGCTGGGCACGTACCAGCAGTCGGGGCGACTGCCGGGCTCCGCCGCCGACCTCTACGAGCAGGGACTGCTTCTGCTCGTCGAGGAACCCGATCCGGACCGGCCATCGGCCAAGAAGCCCGCCGGCACCGCGCCGCAGCGGCTCGCCGTCGCCGCCAAGCTCGCTGCCTACACGATGCTGTGCGGCCGCAGCGCGATCGCCCGCGCGGTGCCGGCCACCGCCGACGATCTGCTCGCCGGCGCCCTCGCCGGCGGCTCCGAACCCGTCGACGGCGGCGAGTTCAGCGTCACGGCAGAGCTCGTGGACGCCGCTCTGGCCACCGCCGTGTTCACCGGCCGCGGCCCCGGCCGGCTCGGCGTCGTGCACGCTAGCATCGCGGCCTACCTCACCGCGCGGTACCTCACCTCCCATGCCGTCCCCGAACACCAGCTGCGGGCCCTGTTGACCCGCACCAACACCCTCGGCCGCACCCGCGTGCCGTCCCGGCTGCGCGAAACCGCCGCCTGGCTGGTCGCGCTCGACCCGGACCGCAACGGCTGGCTGGTCGACGTCGACCCGGACACCGTCGCGGCCCACGCCGGACTGGTCAACGTCCCCGTCGTCCGCAGCCGGCTGGTGGCCTACCTGCTTGAGTCCCCGAACCCGGAACTGAGGACCGCGCGGCGGCGGTGGCGGCTGGCGCACCCCGGCCTGGCAGAGCAACTGCGACCCGCGCTGCGCGCCCCGCTCACAGAGGACGCCGGACCGCATCTGGGACATCCGGTCTCGCGACGCGCCCGCGTCGCGGTCGAGATCGCCCGACGTGCCGGCGGACACGAGTCGGTCCCCGACCTCGTCGAGCTGCTGCTGAGCAGTACCACCAACCCCTACCTCCGGTCGGCCGCCGCCCATGCACTCATCGACCTCGACGCCGCCACCGCAGCGCAGACGCTCCGCACCGTCCTCGACGAAGTCCGCACCCACCCTGACCACGATCCCGACGACGAGCTACGTGGCCTCGCCCTGGAGACGAATTGGCCCGCCGACCTCAGCGCCGAGCAACTCCTGTCGGCGCTGACCCACCCGCAGGACAGCAGCCTCATCGGCAGCTACGCGCTGTTCCTCGGTCGCTTCCTCGACAACGTCGACGACCAGGTCATCACCGATCTGCTCCGCTCGATCGCCCCCCGCGACAGCACGAATAGCGACACCGAACACGAATGGGTCGACGAGGAAGACCCGCCCCAAGCCACCATGGCGGGACCTGCCGCTCCGCTCGCCCTGCTCACCGGGCCCCGGCGTGGCCAACGGGTCATGGCCGCCCTGCTCAGCCGGGCCCTCGACAGCTCGCAGCTCGACGGGATGGTCGATGAGGTGGGATGGCTGCTCGCCGTCGCGATCCAGCAGCACCACGACATCGCCGTCCCCGACCGCTTCGACGACGCCGCCGACCCCGACTCGTCCGCCGCCCGGCAGCTGCGCCGTGCCCTGATCCTCGCCGCCCTTCGGCACCTCCCGGCCGAACGCGCCGGACTGCTGGTCATCCGATCGCACCGCGGCGCGCCGGGCAGACTGCTCAGGCCTAGGGACCTGGCGTGGCTGCTCGAGCTCGGCGGGACCGAGTGGGCCGCCCACGCCGCCAACCTGATCCGCTTCGTCTTCGACGCCACCGATGTCCGGCAGCAAGAGCTCGTCTGGGCACACTACGGCGAGCCGATCTTCAACGACTCCGTTGGCCGCTGGTTCGACCCGGTCGCGCTCGACAGTCCCGATGCTGCCCGGATGCGCGAGGACCATGCCTGGTCGCGCGAACGCGACCGCAGCTGGGACGGCGCGGACACCCACGAACCGGCGGTTCGTGCGGCCTGGGCACGCTGCGAGCAAGGTGACCCGGACGGCTTCCTCTCGCTGTGCAGCCGCCTCCGCATTGACCCCAAGTCAGGTGACGTCACCACCAACGACGACCTGCAGTCCTGGCCGAGCTACCCGCTGCTCGACATCGACCATGAGGTGCTGCAGGCGTCCGCCGAGCGGTACCTGCGCGAGGCTGACCCCGGCGACGAAGACTGGCTCGACACGGTCGGCGTCCTGCCGTTCCAGGCCTTCGTCGGCTACGTCGCGCTTGCCTACCTCACGCGGACGCCCGGCGGCAGCGCCCGGCTAGACGCGGCGCCGCAACTGTGGCAGCGGTGGACACCGACGATCCTGTGGTTCCCTACCGGCCTCGGCGACCCCGCCCTGCACTCCACCTTGAAGGCGAACGCGCAGCACCAAGACCCCGACACCTACCGGCAGTGGACACTGCGTCACCTCGAAGTGACGGCACAGTCCGACTGGTCACTGGACCCGCTCGATGACCTCGCCGCCGTCTACGACGACACCACCGGCGCCCGGCTCGACGCCGTCCTGCGCGGCGTCATCGACGACGTCACCAGCATCGTCGCCGACCTGCAGCAGCTCACCGAACGCCCCGGCGACCCGGACACGCAGCGCCCCTCCGCGAGCGACCTGCGCGGCAGACTTTCGATCGCCCGCCGCAACGGCACCATCCTCGGCACCTTCCTCGCGCCGCGTCACGACTCGACCCGCAACTGGTTGCGTGACCTCGCCGACGGCACCACCATCGGCCCCGATGAGGTGCGGGTGCTGGCCACCGAGGTGCTGCTCGCGGCCGGCCTGCTTGGCTGGGACGAGATTCTCACCGGCTTGCAGGGCGACGAGAAGTACGGACGGGCACTCGCCATGGCGCTCGCCCGGCGGCGCGGCGACGACGAGGTCGTCTTCCAGCTGACCGATAGCCAGCTAATCGAGCTGTGGTGGTGGCTCGATGCGCGTTGGAGCAGCCAGAGCGACACGTTCGAGAACGGCTTCGTCTCCGACGACCGGCACGTGCGGGACTGGCGCAACGGCATCGTCGCCGAACTTCAGGCCAGAGCAACCCCCCAGGCCCTGGCCGCGCTGGCACGGCTGCTCGCCAGCCGCCCCGACGACTACCGGCTGCAGGCCGCGCTGGCCGACGCCGAAAGCCGCGACCATGACGAGGGCTGGCGCGGCGTCCAGGTCGCGGAACTGACCGCGTTGCTCGACAACACCCGCCGCACCCTGGTCCACGACGACGACGCGCTGTACCGGGCCGTGCTCGCCTCGCTCGACCGGTTCGCCGCCCGGATGCACGACATCGGGCAGACCCTGTGGAACGAGACCCGCCCCAAGCCAGCGGCCGGCGAGGGCGCGACGAAGGTATGGAACCCCAAGTACGAATCCGACGTGTCCGCGGCGCTGCACGACCACCTCCAGCAGGAGTTCGGCGAGCAGCTCGTCGTCAACCGCGAAGTGCTCGTCAAGCAGACCTCCAGCAAGGGTCATGGCTTGGCCGTCGATGTGCTGCCGACCGGCACCGACACCTCCGGCAGGACTCGGCTGCCGACCTGCCCGATCGAGGTGAAGGGCTGCTGGAACCCCGACCTGCTCACCGACCTGGACGCGCAACTCGTCGCCGACTACCTGCCCGCAGCGCACGCGACCCGCGGCGTGTACGTGTGCGTCTGGTTCCCTCCCGAGCAGTGGGACGACCTCGCCGACTCGCGACGCGCCAAGGCCGCCGGCCGTGACCGCGACGAGGTCACGCAAGCGCTGACCGCGCAGGCGCAGGCCTCCTCACAGGCGGGTGGGGTCGAGGTCACGGCCGTGGTGATCGACATTCCGAGACCGACACGGTCGTCCCGGGTGACCAGTAACCCAGCAGTCACCAAGCCCAGTCCTTAACAGCGCCGTCAAAGGGCAGCGGTCGCCGGCGGTCCGCTTGGCGCAGCTTTCACTGCTCAACAATGAATACGAGTGCGCGTCGCGTAGGGCGTCCGAGGTCGAAGACGCCGCCCTGTCCATTGCCCAGGCACCGGTACGTGGGTACAAAGGTCATCCGCTCATCGGCATGCGCGGTTGTCCCGCAGGTCGAACCCGAGTCGGGAACACTGCAGGACAGAGCAGATGCCCTCGTCCGACGTCCCGTAAGACCCGCCCGGTGAGCCGTCCCGCTCCGGGAGGACAACTGGGACGCCCCTGGGAGCTGGTCGCAGCCTCGTCGTCCAGTTGCCGCTCGCCATCCGCAGCACCGGGTCGCAGAAGGCCGGCGACCCGGGCCGGGGCACCCCGGAGCTGATCGTCATCCTCGCCTGCAGTCGGAAGGAGGCGGCCCGCTCTCAGTCGACAATTCGCCGCGGATAACCGACGGCATGACGCCCCGCGACGTCTTCAAGCCCGTCAGTGCAGCTTTTCCGGAAAACCTCGAGTCCTCCCGAAAGAGCGGCACGCATGCTACCAATAGAGGTAGTCCGGGGGGGGGGGGGGGGGGGGGCGGGGGGCGGGGGGGGGGGGGGGGGGGGGGGGGGGGGGGGGGGGGGGGGTATTTGTGGTGGGTTGTTTGT
>NZ_JBJJTJ010000023.1:0-67283 GCF_054177765.1 Modestobacter lacusdianchii
TTTGAGATCCTCTTTTCGGTGTTGTTTGGTGTTGTCTGGGGGGGGGCGGGCGGGGCGCGCGCGCCCGCCCCCCCCCCCCCCCACCGGCCCGCCGGGTCGGGCAGGATCGCTCGGATGAGCGAGGAACAGCGCGGCGTCGTCTTCCCGGCCGGCCCGGACGGACGCCGCAGCACCGCGACGCTCGGCCGCGCGGTGGTCGCCGATGCTCTGCGCCCGGTCGACCCGACCGGGGCGCGGGCGGCCGAGCAGGAGACCAACTGGCGGGCCGGCTACCTGGCCCACGTGCGCCGCACCGTGGAGGCGGGGCTCTCCACCCGCGAGGCCGCGCTGTCGATCGCCGGGGCGGGGCTGGACTCGCTGCACGCCCGGATGCGGGTGGCCGGGCCGGACGGCGAGCACGACCTGGCCGCCCTGCGCACGGCGCCGGGCGAAGAGCGGCTGCGCACCGTCGAGCTGCGCGGGGAGGCCGAGCCCGAGCGCGAGCTGTCACTGCCCTACCGCGGTGCCCGCCTGCGCGGCGACGACCTGCACCGCCGGCTCGCCGCGTGGGTCGCGGCCGGGGTGGTCGAGCCCAGCTGCGCCGAGGCGGTGCGCACCGTCGCCGACCACCCGCAGTGGCTGGCGCTGCCCGACCACACCGTGGCCGTGCTGGGGGCCGGTGCGGAGATGGGGCCGCTCACCGCGCTGCTCCGCTGGGGCGCCCGGGTGGCCGCGGTCGACCTGCCGCGGCCGGCGTTGTGGCAGCGGGTGCTGGACACCGCCCGCCGGGGCGCCGGCACGCTGCTGGTGCCGACGAGCGCGGACGGCGACCTGGCGAGCACCGCCGGCGCCGACCTGATCGCCGGGGTCCCCGAGGTCGGCGACTGGCTGAGCGACCTGCCGGGCGTGCCGGTGCTCGGCAACTACGTGTACGCCGACGGGGCCACGAACGTGCGGGTGTCCACGGCGGTCGACGCGCTGACCCTGCGGCTGGCCGCGGCGCGCCCCGATCTCGCGCTGGCGTTCCTGGCCACCCCGACCGACGTCTTCGCCGTCCCGGCCGAGGCGGTGGAGTTCTCCGTCGCGGCCTACGCGCGTCGTCCGCGGACGGCGAAGCTGCTGGGCCGCCCGCTGCGCACGCTGTCGGCGGGGCGGCTGCTGGCCCGCGGTTACCTGCCCGGCGCCGACCCGGGGGTCAACGACAGCCTGGTGCCGCAGCAGGGGCCGAATTACGCGCTGGCCAAGCGGCTGCAGCGCTGGCGGGCCCAGGTCGCCCGGGCGGCGGGCGGCACCGTGTCGATGAACGTCGCGCCGCCCACCCGCACCCGCTCGGTGGTCAAGAACCGGGCGCTGGCCGCCGCCTACGCCGGGGCGCACCGGTTCGGTGTGGAGGTGTTCGAGCCTGCGACGTCGAACGTGCTGATGGCCGCGCTGCTCGTGCACGACCTGCACACCGGCGGCGGCCCGGCGCACGCCCACCCGTGGCAGGACGAGGCGTACGCCGCCGCGCACGGGGGGCTCTGGCGCAGCCCGTACGCCCCGCGCAGCGCGCTGGGCCTGGCCGCGGTGCTCGGGGTGGCCGGCGCCCGGGGCTGAACCGGTCAGGCGGGGCGTCGGCGGTCGATGGCGGGGCGGTCCGGGTGCCCGGTCGCGGCCGGGCTGGTCCGCCGGCCCCGGGCCACCTCGGTGGCCAGCGCGTCCAGCGGCTGGGCGAACTGCGCCAGCGGGTCGAGGAGCCCGGACAGCCATGCGCGGGCGGCGTCCAGGCCGCCCGGGTCGAGTGCGTAGACCCGCCGCGTCCCCTCGGCGCGCACGGTGACCAGGCCGGCGTCTCGCAGCACCCGCAGGTGCTGCGAGACGCCGGGCTGGGAGATGGGCGCACGGGCCTGCAGGGCGGCGACGATCTCACCGGCCGATCGCTCGCCTGTGGCGAGCAGTTCCAGGACGTGTCGCCGGACCGGGTCTCCCAGCGCCTCGAATGCTCCGGTCACCGTGCTCCTGGCGCGTCCTCGGGTGGGGTCGTGTAGAAGTCGACGGTACGGGCCGCCGCCTCGTGCGCCGGCCCCGGCTCGTCGCCGTCGGCGACCGCGGCGTCGGCCCAGCCGGTGGCCGCCCGCCGGACGAACTCCCGGCCCTCCGGTGACACGGGGAACGCCAACGCCTCGGCCGGGTCGACCGGGGCACCGCTGCGCAGGTGGACGTCCAGCCCCATCAGGCCCAGGTCCCAGCCGACGCCCACCGCGCCGGGCCCGAACTGCCCCCACATCTCGGGGTCGACCGGAGCCTCGTGCAGCAGCTCCAGCTCGGTGCCGGCGGCGGCCGGGGTCAATCGGACCTGCAGCCAGGACACCATCGGCCCGTACTCCCAGGTGACCGAGAAGGTCTCCGGTGCAGCGCAGTGCTCGACGGTGCCGCCGGCGTTGCCCTCGAGCTGGTAACGGCCGCCGACGCGCAGGTCGCCGCTCACCGGCAGGAACCAGCGGGGGAGTCGATCAGGGTCGGTCACGGCGGTCCAGAGGTCTGCCCGGTCGGTCGGGTAGGTGCGGCGGGCGACCGCGATCCGGGTGGGCGTGCCGTCCCGGGAGCCGGTGCGGACCTCTCGGGTCACCAGCCCGACGGAGGCGGCGGCGTCGGCGATGGTCATGAGTCCTCCTTCATAAGCAGAGACTTATACTAGGACGGTAGCCTCGCGGCCTCGGTCCGACAAGCCCGTGCGGCCTCGGCTCTCAGGGGTCGCTCAGGGACGCCGGTCAGGGCCGGGTCAGGGTCGGTTCAGGGCGCTCCCCGATGTCGTGGGCACGGTTGCGCCGACAGGCTCGTCGGCATGGACACCACCTCCTCCGCCCGCCCCGGGGGGACGCTGTGATCGTCGCCCGGGGACTCACCAAGACCTACGGCTCCACGACCGCCGTCGACCACCTGAGCTTCACCGTCGAGCCAGGCCGGGTCACCGGCTTCCTCGGCCCGAACGGGGCCGGCAAGTCCACGACCATGCGGATGATCCTGGGCCTGGACCGGCCCACGTCGGGCAGCGCCACCGTCAACGGGCGCAGCTACGCCGCCTCCCCGGCACCGCTGCGCGAGGTCGGCGCACTGCTGGAGGCGCGGGCCCTGCACCCGGGCCGCAGTGCCCGCGACCACCTGCGCTGGCTGGCCGCCAGCAACGGCATCCCGCGCGCCCGGATCGACGAGGTGCTCGACCTCGTCGGTCTGGAGGCGGTGGCCGACCAGCGGGTCGGCCGGTTCTCCCTCGGCATGGGGCAGCGGCTGGGCATCGCCGTCGCGCTGCTCGGGGACCCGCCGGTCGTCGTCCTGGACGAGCCGGTCAACGGGCTGGACCCCGAGGGGATCCGCTGGGTGCGGAACCTGGCCCGGGAGCTGGCCGCGCAGGGGCGCACCGTGCTGGTCTCCAGCCACCTGATGAGCGAGATGGCCCTGACCGCCGACCACCTGGTCGTCGTCGGCCGCGGCCGGATGCTGGCCGACTGCTCGATGAGCCAGTTCATCGCCGACCACGCCGCCTCCTACGTGCGGGTGCGCAGCCCGCGGACCGCGGAGGTCGAGACCCTGCTCCGCCAGGCCGGCCTGGACGTCGACCGGCAGGACGGCGAGCTGCGGGTGCAGGGGCTGGACGCCGCCGGCATCGGCGAGCTCGTCGGCCGGGCCGGGCTCCACCTGCACGAGCTGACCCTGGTGCAGTCCTCGCTGGAGGACGCCTTCATGACCCTGACCGCGGACAGCGTCGAGTACGCGGCCCACCCGACCGAGACCGCAGGAGCCCTCCGATGAGCGCCACCCCGACCGCCAGCGCGGCCCCGCCGCGACCCGCTGCGCCCACCGGCCCGGACGTCGTCCGGCTGGACCCGAACCGGCACGTGCCCGGCGTCAAGCGCCCCGGGTTCGCCCAGGTGCTGCACGCCGAGTGGGTCAAGTTCTGGACGGTGCGCTCCACCGGCTGGTCGCTGGGCCTGCTCTTCCTGCTCGGCGCCGGACTCACCACGCTCATCTGCTGGGCCGTGGCGGCGGACCTGGCCGCGGGTGACACCGGGGAGTCGCCCGCCTCGTTCATCACCTGGGGTCTGCTGTTCTCCCAGCTCACCGCGATCGCACTGGGCACGCTGGTGGTCACCAGCGAGTACGGGACCGGGATGATCCGGGCCTCGGTGACCGCGGTGCCCCGCCGCGGCCGGGTGGTGCTGGCGAAGGCCCTGGTGCTGGCCGGGGTGCTGTTCGTCGTCGGCGTGGTCACCGCCTTCCTGGGCTACCTCGGCGGCAACTGGTTCCTCGACCGCGAGGGCATCGGCCTGGCGCTGTCCGACGACGGTGTGCTGCGCGCGCTGATCGGCAACGGGCTCTACCTCGCCGGCCTGGGCGTGTTCGCCCTCGGCGCCGGGTTCCTCATCCGGAACACCGGTGCGGCACTGACCGTGGGCATCGCGCTGGTGCTGATCGTCGGCAACCTGGCCTACGCGCTGCCCGGCACCTGGGGCGAGTGGGTCGCCAAGCTGATGCCCGGCAACGCCGGGGGATCGGTCGCCCAGGTGGCTCCCTTCACCGGGGGCGCCGTCCTCGCACCGTGGACCGGCTTCGCGGTCTTCGCCGCCGAGGCGCTCGCCGTCCTGGTCGCCGGCTACGTCGTCCTCCGCCGCCGCGACGCCTGACGAAGGTCGAAGGACCCCTTCCTCCCCACCTCCGCACGCTCAGGGCGGTGCCCTGGAGAGGGCCTGACCCCACGCCTCGCACGCTCGGCGTGGGCATCCCGGCAGAGCCGACGGCAGTACCCGGAGCCGCTACGAGGCCCCGGGTACTGCCGCGTTCAGGGGAGGAGCAGCGCGACGGCGCGGTCCCATTCGCGCACCAGGTCCACCTCGTCCGGCGTGCGCAGCCACTGCTCCTCCAGGCCGCCCATCACCGCGAGCAGCTGGCGGGCGGTGGAGGCCGGGTGGGCCACGTGCCCGGTGACCAGCCGGGTGAAGGTGGCCAGCACCCGGGCGTCCCGATCGCGGAAGTACCCGTGCGCGGGGTGCTCCTCGAACAGCGACTCGGTGCGCAGCATCGAGTACAGCCGGACGATCTCCGGCTGGCTGGTGTTGCGGACGACGACCGCCCGCAGCACCGCCAGCGTCTCGGCCACCGAGGAGCCGTCCAGGTCGTCCAGGCCGGCACCGAGCTCACCGGCGACGGCGGCGGCGTCCCGGCGGTCGCGGTCCTCCAGCAGCGCCACGAGCAGCCCGTCCTTCGATCCGACGTGGTGCAGCAACCCGGCGACGGTCAGCCCGCAGGCATCGGCGACGGCGGCCACGCTGAACCCGTAGTAACCGCGCTGCCCGACGATCCGGGTCGCCTCGTCGAGGATCTGCCGCCGCCGCTGCTCCGGCGTCCACCGGCTGCCCGGGCCGCGCGGGCGGGGCTCAGCCACGCCGGTCAGCCGAGCCGGAGGGCGACGGCCTGCGGGTCGGTGGCGTGCGCGCCCACCTGCAGCTCGACGTCGGCGGCGTCGGGCAGCACCCGCTCGCGGCGGTCGTCGTCCCAACGGGCCAGCGCGAGCAGGCTCACCGGCACCTGGACCAGGACCGACTGCCCGGCGGGGACGGCGACGCTGCGGAAGCCGACCAGCATCCGCTCGCCGGCGTAGCCGCCGGTGCCGGTGCGGCCGTAGACCTGCACGACGTGCCGGCCGTCGCGGTCGCCGGTGTTGGTCACCGTGGCGGTCACGGTCGACCCGTCGGCGGTCACGTCGCCGATGGTGAACGACGTGTAGGACAGCCCGAACCCGTGCGGGTACGCGGCCTCGACGCCGAGCCGGTCCAGCAGCCGCTGGCCGTGCCACCGGTCGTAGGTGATCGCGGTGGCGTCCCGGTCGAAGAAGGGCAGGTGCTCCTCGCTGGTCGGCACGCTGAACGGCAGCCGGCCGGCGGGCTCCGCGGCGCCGGTGAGCACGTCGCCGAGCGCCGGGCCGCCCTCCATGCCGGCGTACCACTGCAGCAGGACCGCCGGCACCTCGCGCCGCCACGCCTCGGTGAGCACCGGGCCGGCGGCGACCATCGTGACGACGGTGCGCGGGTTGGCGGCCACGGTCGCCCGGATGACCTCCTCCTGCTCCGGGCGCAGTCGCAACGAGTCGCGGTCACCGCCGAACCCCTCGCCGGCGGTCATCACCACCTCGTCGCCGGTGGCCCGCACGCCGTCCGGCCGCGGTGGGTAGAGCGCGAGCAGGTCCGGGTCGTTCATGGTGTCCGAGCCGACGTACTCGCCCTCGTCCTCGGCGGTGAACCCGGCGACGACGATCGCGACGTCGGCCTGCCGCGCCGCCTCCCCGGCGGCCGCGGGGTCGTCGTCGGCGACGTGGACGACCCGGGCGCCGGGGAAGGCGGCGGTGATGCCCTCCAGCGGCGTGGTGCTGTGCGGCGGGCGGACGTCGGAGGAGCCGTGGTCGCCCTGGTTGACCTCGGTGGCCAGCCGGCCGATGACCGCGATGCTCGAGACCGCCGCCGGCTCCAGCGGGAGCAGCGGGGCGCCGTCGACCGGCTCGTTGCGCAGCAGCACCATGGCGCGGGCGGCCACCTCGCGGGCCAGCGCGCGGGCGTCGTCGTCGGCCATCAGCTCGGGACCGAAGGCGCCGTCCTCGCGGGCGGCGTAGGAGCGCAGCATCGCCGCGATCATCCGGACGCCGGAGCGTTCGACCGCTGCCGCGTCCACGTTGTCGGGGGTCAGCGCCTGGGCGCGCTGCTGGCGGAAGGGCTCCTCCAGGTCCAGGCCCGCGGCCAGCGAGGCGGCAGGGTCGCGGAGGCCCCAGATGAAGTCGCTGACGGTGATCCCGTCCCAGCCCCACTGGTCGCGCAGCACCTCGGTGAGCAGGTGGTGGTTCTGCCCGGCCCACTCGCCGTTGACGGAGTTGTAGGCGCTCATGATCGCCGCGACGCCCTCGTCGACGGTGCGCTTGAAGTGCGGCAGGTAGACGTCCTGCAGGGTGGCCTCGTCGATGGTGACGTCGACGGTGAAGCGGGCGTTCTCCATCGAGTTCAGCGCGTAGTGCTTGGCGCAGGCCATCACGTACCGCTGGGTGCCGCGCACCAGCGCCGCGCCCATCTCGCCGAGGTGGAAGGGGTCGTCGCCGTAGGTCTCCTGCGCGCGGCCCCAGGCGGGGTGGCGCAGCAGGTTGATGCAGACGCCGCCGAAGAAGTTGCCGCCCACGGCGCGCACCTCCCGGCCGATGACCTCACCGACCCGCTCCTCGAGCTCGGGGTCCCAGGTGGCGCCGCGGGCCATGGAGACCGGGAAGGCGGTGCCGTTGCCGGAGACGCAGCCGCGCGGCCCGTCGACGAACTGGGTGCCGGGGATGCCGAGGCGGGCGACGGCGCCGTGCGGGATGGGCTCGGTGTTGTAGCCGCCGGTCAGCATCGCCAGGAAGCCGTCCCAGAACTCCCAGTCGCCGTCGAGCAGGCCGAGCCGCTCGTCCGGGGTGAGCCGGTCGAACAGCTGCCGGGCCTCGGCCTGGACGTCGGCTCCGCCGCGGACGGCGGCGACGGCCTCGTCGAAGGCGGTGTGCTGCTGAGCGTCAGTGCTCACGGGGGTCCCCTCGGTGCTACCTAGTGGTCTGTAGGTAGTGCGGATCCTAGCCGTGCGCCGCCCGGCCGGCGCACTCAGCCCGGCGCACTCAGGCCGGTCCGACGAGCCCGGCCACGATCTCCGCCGAGAGCGTGACCAGGGGCAGCCCGCCGCCGGGGTGCGCGGAGCCGCCGACCAGGAACAGGCCGGGCACGGGGGAGGCGTTGCCCGGGCGGAGGAACGCCGCCCGCGCGCCGTTGCTCGACGTCCCGTAGATCGACCCGCCGGGGCTGGCCGTCTCCCGCTCGAGATCGGCCGGGGTCCGCACCACGCGCCAGCGCACCCGGTCGCGCACGTCGAGCCCGCGCGCGGCCAGCACGTCGAGCACGCGGTCGGCCTGCGCGTCGGCGAGCCCGGGGGAGGTCCAGTCGACCCCGGTGCCCGGTTCGTGTCTCGGTGCGTTGACCAGCACGAACCACGACTCGCTGTCGGCGTCGGGCCGGGTGGCCGGGTCGTCGGGAGCACTGACGTAGACGGTCGGATCGGCCACCGGCCGCTTCGCGCCGTTCCGCCCGAAGAGCGCGTCGAACTCGGCGTCGTAGTCGGCCGGGAAGAGCACGGTGTGGTGGGCCAGGCCGGGCGTCCTGCCGCGCAGGGCCAGCAGCAGCACCAGCCCGGAGGACGACGGCGTGACCCGGCGCAGCGCGCTGCGTGGTCTGCGAGCGGGGGCGCCGGGTGGCAGGAGGTCGCGGTAGAGGGCGGTGGCGTCCGCGTTGCTGACGACGACGTCGGCCGGCACCCGCTCCCCGTCGGCCAGTCGCACGCCGGCGGCCCGGCCGCCTGCGATCAGCACCTCGGCGACGGGGGAGTCGGTGCGCACGGTGGCACCGCGCTCCACGGCCCGGTCCGCGACCGCCTCGACCAGCCGGCGCAGCCCACCGGGGACGTACCAGGAGCCGTGGGCCTGCTCGGCGTACGGCACGGTGAGCAGCGCGGCGGGGGCCCGGCGCGGGTCGGAGCCGGAGTAGGTGGCGTAGCGGTCCAGCAGCATCCGCAGCCTGGGATCGGTGAGGTACCGGCTGCCGAGGCCGCGCAGCGTGCGGCCGGGGGCGATGGTGCGCAGGTCGGAGGTCTGCCGGGCCAGCCTGAGCAAGGTGCCGGCGCCGGCCAGCGGGGAACGCAGGAACGGCTGCTCGGTGGCCCGCCACATGGCCTCCGCGCGGTCGAGCAGCGCGGTCCACTGCGCACCGCCGCCGGCGCCGAGGGCCTGGTCCAGTGCGGCGGGGATGCGCTCGCGGTTGCCGGGGAGGTCGAGCGTCGTGCCGTCGGCGAAGCGGTAGGCGACGGCCGGGTCGAGCCGCTGGAGCTGCAGGACCTCGTCCAGTGGGGCGCCGGTGGCGGCGAAGAGGTCGCGGAGCACCTGGGGGAGGGTGACCAGGCTGGGGCCGGTGTCGAAGCCGTGGCCATCGCGCTCGAACCAGCCCAGCTTCCCGCCGACCACGGGGCCCTGCTCCAGCACGGTGACCGTGTGACCGGCCGTCGCGAGCCGGGCCGCGGCCGCCAGCCCACCGAGCCCGGCGCCGATCACCACCACCCGGGCCACGAGCCAACCGTAGCTGCGGTGGGTGCCGGCCCGGATCACCGCCGGTGAGCCGGTCGCGCTCCTCACCGCCGCCCAGCGGCGGGGGCGGTCAGGAGTCGCTGTCCAGGTGGGCCAGCGGGGTGGTGCCGTCCCAGGTGGGCGGCGGCGTGATCCGACGGATGGTGAGCAGGGGCGGGGCCGGGTCGGGCGGGTCGGTACCGGTCGGTCGGGTCGGTCGGGTCGGTACGGGTCGGTACCGGTCGGTCGGGTCGGTACGGGGGTCGGTGCGGGTCGGTACCGGTCGGTCGGGTCGAACAGGTGGACCGCCGCACGGTGGCCGGCCGCCGAGACGTGGGTCAGCGTCTCCTGGTGGCACACCCCCTGCGGGTGGGCGAGCAGGTCGACCGGGTGGCCGAGCACCTGCTCGAGGGTCTGCCGGGGCCGGACCGCCGGAGTGACTGCTCGCCGAGGTGGTTGCTCGTCGAGGTGGTTGCCCATTGAGGTGATTGCTCGTCGAGGTGACCGCCCTGTCGACGTGTCCGCATGTCGACAGGGCGGCATGCGGACACGTCGAGACCTCAGGTACGAGCGGGTCAGAAGGGCGGCGGGTCGTCGCCGGGTGCATCGGTCGGCGGTTCGGGTCCAGTGGGTGTCCCGGCCGAGCCAGGGCCGGGCCCCGCCGGCTCGGGTTCTCGTGGTCGGAGGCCGGGTGGTCGGGTGGCGCGGGTGACCCCGGAAGGGGTGGTGACCTGCAGGGTGCCGTCGGGGCTCATGGCGAATCGCCATCCAGGGGCGAAGGTCTTCAGCCGGTGGTGGGAGCGGCACAGGCAGCAGAGGTTGGTGCAGTCGGTGGTGCCGCCGCAGGAATGGGCGGTGACGTGGTCGAGGTCGGCCATGCCGACGCGTTGACCGCACGTGGGGAAACGGCAGTGCCGGTCGCGGGTCGTGACGAACGCACGCTGCCGGGGGGTGGGCTGGTACCGGTCGGTGGGTGGCGGTGCTCCCAGCAGCGGGCAGCCGCAGGGCACGCCATCACCTGCGGTGCGGTCACCCTGGCCGCTGCCGGAGGTGGCGGCAGCGGTGTTGGGGTGCCGCGGGCAGCCCCGCTGCGCCAGCCGGGTGAGCTCGGCGGGGGTGAGGGTGGCGAGCAGTTCCCCGTCGGGGCCGGTGATCGCGTAGTCGAGGGTGCCACCGTCGGGAGCGGTGAGGCCGAGCGCGCCGATCCGGGCGAGGAGGTCGCGCAGGTGGGCGGCGGTGATCGGCAGCCCGTTCACCTCACCCGGCGCAGGCCCGCCTTCCAGCGCCTCCAGGGCAGCGGTGATCGTGAGGTTCGCGGCGACCAGCGGGAGGCCGTGGTCGGCGGGGCGGAGGATCAGCGCCGCGGCCACCAGCGTGCGCAGCTGACCGATCGGCCGCTCGTCGCCGTCGGCCTTGAGCATCCGGGCCAGCTGGTCGAGCAGGTCGTGCGCTGCGGCGGCCTGATCGGCGGGCAGGTCCACCGCCAGCACCGCCCGGCCGTCTGCAGGCGAGGGGTGGACGTGCACGTCAGCGGCCTTCTCGGCCTCCACCCGCGCCTCTTCGGCGGCCTCGGCATCCAGCTCCAGGAGGAGTTCGGTGGCCCGCTTGCCGAGCTTGGTCACCGACAGGTCGTGGGCCTCACGGAGCAGCCGCTCCTCGACGCGGGCGGCGACGTCGCGGGGAGCGGACTTCAGCGCGTCCGCCAGCTGTTGCGCCCGCCGCTCGTCCAGCTCCCCGGCCCGCAACGCAGCGAAGGTCGCCGGCAGCCTCCGAGCCCAGGTCAGGGCGCGGGTGAGCCGGATCGCCGCCGTTCCCCGCCCCACGTTGAGCACCGCGGCCAGCTCGGCGGTGAAGAACTCACTCACCTCACCGTCGTCCGGCTGTCTGGTCCACCCCGCCCGCCGCGCACCCGGGGCGTCAGGGGCGGGATCGGTTGAGGCGGGACGTGCGCCGGCCAGAGCGAGGATCAGCTCGGCCTCCTCCGCGGCGACCATCGCCCGCCGACGCTGCAGCCCCTGCAGCCGTGCTGCCAGCAGGTCATCAGGCCACTCCGACGCCGGCACCGGGCCTTCGGACTCCGGGTAGCGCAGCTCGAGCACCACGTTGGCCGACCGTGTGCGGGGAGGAGCACCCGCGGCCGCCATCGTCATGAACCGAAACTAGGGGAGGGGTACGACAGTTCTGGCCGCGCAGAATCGGCGCGATCGGCCTCCGCCGCGATCGGCCTCCACCGCGATCGGCCTCCACCGCGATCGGCCTCCACCGCGATCGGCCTCCACCGCGATCGGCCTCCGCCGCGGTCGAGCTCCGCCGCGAACGAGCTGGGCAGCAGGGGCTCGGCAGCAGGGAGGGCTCGGTGGCAGGGGCGAGGTGGGTGGGGCAGCCACCGTGCTGCGTGGTGGTCGACACCCTCGCCGCCTCCACCGACTCCGGGGTCGACGGGGTCATCGCGACCACCGGTGGCGATGACCCGGATCCGGGTCATCGATGACCTCGACCCGCTGCGCCGGCACCCCAGCCGTCTCTTGCTGCAGCACGACGCGACGGGCACCGGAGGTCAGCGGTAGACGACGTCCACGTTCTGGAAGGCGCCGAGGGCGTGGTCGGCGACGAAGTGCTCGTGGTCGCGGCGGACGCGGTCGGCCGCCTCCTCGGCGAAGCGCAGGACGTCGTCGACGAAGAGGTCGCGGCCGCCGATGGCGTCGAGGATGGCCGGCTCGACGTCGTAGTCGACGTTGCCGCTCTCGTCGGACATCGCGTGCGTGTGCGCCAGCACCCGCCCGCAGATCTCCGCGTACTCCTTCCACTCGCCCGTCGACAGCGAGCCCAGGCTGATGTCGTCCCGGAACGGCGCCCGCTCCCGCACCATGAAGCTCTGCCCGTCGATGTCGACGCTGCCGTAGAAGACGTCGCCGTCGACCAGGTGCACCCGCTGCGCGTGCCGGATCCGGTCGGCCTGCGCGTCGAGCTCGTATCCCGACGGCGGCACGAGCCCGGCCAGCGCGGACCGGCGGGCGCGCTTGAACTCCAGCAGCAGGTCGTCGGTGCCGTCGTCCCGCACCCCGGCGACGAGCACGAAGTACCGGGTCAGCCCCAGCGACGCCGTGCCGGCGCCGCGCCGCTCGGCGACGTCCTTCACCCGCATCCGCCCGGCCCGCTCGGGGACGGCCACCTCGTTCTCCGCGACGTAGCGGTCGACGACCTCCTGGAACTCGGCCCGGCGGCTGCTGACCGGCACCAGTTCGTCGTCGGTGCGGAACCCGCGGCGGGTCTCGTCCAGCAGGTCCTCGGCCAGCCACTCGGCCCGGCTGGTCTCCAGCGTGCGGGAGATGAGTCCCGCGATCAGCGGCGGGGCGTTGTCCAGCCGCAGCTGCTCGGTGTGCTCCCGGCCGTCGGCGGCGTAGGAGGCGATCCCGTCGACGTAGCCGCGCACGAACCGGCGGGCGACGGCGAGCTGCTTCTTCCGGCTCAGGTCGCCCTTCTCCGCGGCGCCGAGCAGGAAGCCGACGGCGCCGCGCTTGAGGTCCCAGGTGAAGGGGGCGTAGTAGGCGTCGTCGAAGTCGTTGACGCCGAAGACCGGCACGTTGTCCGAGCTGGGCATCACGCCGAAGTTGCCCGGGTGGACGTCGCCGAGGGCGAGCACGGTGGGCAGCCGGGAGTCCTCGCCGACCAGGTCGCGGTAGAAGAGCAGGTTGGTGCCGCGGAAGAAGTGGAAGACCGAGCCGGCGAGCTTGTCGAACTTGTCGCGCGCCTCCAGGTCACCGGTGGCGATGCGGGTCTCGTGGTCCTCCCGCACGGTCTCGCGGACGTGCACCCGGCGGTCGTTGCCGCTGAGCATCCGGGGGATCAGCACCATCTCACCGCGCGCCCGCGCCTCGGCCAGCAGGCGGAAGGCCTCGACCCGGGAGCAGACCGGACGGCGGCCGTCGCCACGCACCGTGGCGTCGCGGTCGCCGTTGCGGTTGCCGTCGGCGGCCGGTCGCAGGTGCTCGAGCAGCTGCTCCTTGGTCATCGACGAGCGCCCGGGCACGTCCTGCTCACGAGCGCGGCGCAGCAGCTCGGTACGGGTGGCGGACTCGAGGTCGGTGTCCATGACCTGCGCCTACCCGGCACCCGCCCCGCCGCGAAACGGATGTCATCAGGTCGTCAAGCGCCCGCGGCTCAGCGCACCAGGCGGACCTCCGCCAGGCCCTCCCACGCGTCGTCGACCTGCCGCGCGCCGTCGGGGGTGAAGCCGTTGCGCCGGTAGAACGCGATCGCCCGGGGGTTCTCCTCGGCCACCCACAGCGAGGCGGGCCGGCCGGCGAGGACGGCGTCCAGCAGCGCCTGACCCAGGCCGCTGCCGTGCTGCGCGGCCCGCAGGTACAGCGTGCTCAGCTCCTCCGCCCGGACCGGGGGCTCGTCGCGGCTCGCCGCGGCCTGGGCGAACCCGACGACCTCGCCGTCCACCTCGGCGACGACGACGGGCGCGGTGTCCGGGTCGGCCAGGAGGCGGCCCCAGTTCACGGCGAACCGGTCGGGTGACCGCGCGGCGAAGAAGGCGGGGGAGAGCAGGCCGCCGTAGGTCTCCTGCCAGCAGGCGAGGTGGCAGGGGCCGATGCCGGCGGCGTCCGCCGGGCTCGCCGGCCGGACGGCGCCCGTGCGTGCGGGGCTCAGTGCAGGTCCCGGCGGCTGAACAGCACGATGCCGATCCCCAGGACGACGGCCGTCACGACCGCCATGAAGACGCCGGCCTGCAGGTTGCCCAGCAGGTACTCCGTGGACTGGCCGGTGACCTGGTCGTAGCCGGTGTAGAGGGTCAGCCCGTCCGGGAGCACCAGCGCGGTCGCGTTGTTGGTGAGCAGCCACGGCTGCCACTCCGGGCGGATCGCCCGCACCGCGGTCTCCAGCACCGCGAAGTAGACGAAGCCGACGCCCAGCGCCGCGCCGGTGTTGCGCACCAGGTTGGTCAGGCCGAAGCCGAGCAGCCCGGCCAGCGTCGTGAGCAGCACCCCGCGGCCGGCGGTGCCGAGCAGCTCCGGCCAGAAGCCGCCGGGCAGCGCGACCCCGTCGCCGACGAACGCCTGCCACAGGCCGGCCATCGCCAGCCACGCGGCCTGCGCCACCACCCCGAGGACCGCGGCGGCGACCGCGACGACCGCGATCTTGGCCGCGAGCACCCGGGGACGCCGGGTCTCCCAGAACAGCAGCGCGATCATCGACCGGGTCGACCACTCGGCGCCGACGAAGGTGGCCCCGACCAGGAAGGCCAGCACCGAGCCGGCCGCGCTGAACGCCACCGCGCCGGCGACGCCGTCGGCGGAGAGCGAGAACGGCGCCGGGGTCAGGAACCAGTCCAGCGGGACGTCGTCCGTGGTCGTCTCCGGCCCGCACCACTGCTCGAGCGTCAGGTCGTCGGGGGGCGCGGCGTCCCGGAGGCACTGCTCGCGCCCCTCGTTCTGCATCTCGACCTGCTCCATGCGGGCCTGCTCGGCCGCGGCGAGCCGTTCCGGCGTCGGCGATGCGTAGCCGATCAGGCCGATGACGGTCACCGCGGCCCAGCCGAGCGCGGCGAGGGCGAGCAGCACGTGGATGAACCGGCGGGCCGCGAAGCGGTGCACCTCGGCGGTCAGCAGGCCGCCGAACCGGCCGGCCGGCCGGGTGGCCGGGGCCTCCGGCGGGGTCTGGACGGCGCTCATGCCGGCTCCGCCGTCAGCGCCAGGAACGCGCTCTCCAGGTCCGCTGCCACCGGTGTCAGCTCCTCCAGGTAGTGGCCGTGCTCGGCGAGCACGCGGGTGACCTCGCCCGGGCCGCGCACCGCCGCGACGACCAGGGCGTCGTCGGTCGGGGTGACGGTGTAGCCGGCGGCGGTGAGCACGGCGGTCGCGGCGGCCCGGTCGGGCACCTTCACCCGGACGTCGCCGGTGCTGCGGCCGGCCAGCACCTCGTGCACCGGGCCGGCGGCGATGCAGCGGCCGCGGGCCATGATCGAGACCCGGTCGGCGACCTGCTCGATCTCGGCCAGCAGGTGCGAGCTGAGCAGCACCGTGGTCGACCCGTCCCGGCCGAGGCGGCGGATCAGCTCGCGGACGTCCCGGATGCCGGCCGGGTCCAGGCCGTTGCTGGGCTCGTCGAGGACCAGCAGCTGCGGGGACTTGAGCAGCGCGGCGGCGATGCCCAGCCGCTGCTTCATCCCCAGCGAGTAGCCCTTGAACCGGTCGTCGGCCCGGTCGCGCAGCTCGACGGTCTCCAGCACCTCCTCCACCCGCGTGCGCGGCACCCCGGCGGTCTCGGCGAGCAGCCGCAGGTTGCGCCGGCCGGAGAAGCCGGGGAAGAACAGCGGCGTCTCGACCAGGGCGCCGACGCTGCCGATCACCTCGGGCAGCCCGGCCGGCACGGGCCGGCCGAGCAGCCGCACCTCGCCGGCGTCGGGCCGGATCAGCCCCAGCAGCACCCGGATGGACGTCGTCTTGCCCGAGCCGTTGGGCCCCAGGAAGCCGTGCACCCCGCCGGTCTCGACGACCAGGTCGAGGGAGTCCAGCGCCTTCTGCGGGGCCCGGCCGCGCCGGGAGTAGGACTTCGTCACCGCGTGCATCTCGACGGCGGGCACCGGCGCCTCCTGGCGGCTGGCTGAGCAGGGCGGGTGCACCGTGGCACAGCCGGTGCGCCGGCGACACCACCTGGGCGCCGTGTCCTCGCGATCTGCCCGGATCGGTTCCGTCGTCCGCGGGTGGCAGTCTGCCGGGGTGGTCTCCCTCCCCGCGCTGGCCCGCCGCGCCGACGTCGCCGTCCGTGCCCTGCTCTCCCAGCTGGCCCGCCGCGCCGGCTGGACCCCGGCCGTGCTGGCGCACCCCGGCTACGGCAGCGATGGGCGGGTGCGGGTGCTCGGCCGGGTGCTGCTCGCCCCGGCCGGCGCCCACCCGGAGGAGCGGCGCGCGGTGCCCGGCTGGCAGCGGTTCCTGACCCTGGAGAGCCCGCGGACCGAGGTGACCGTCACCGTCGCCGGCCAGCGGCGCACCGTGCGCAGCGACGACGACGGGCTGGTCGACGTCACCCTGGAACTGCCGCTGCCCGACGCCGGCGACGTCCCGGTGGTGCTGCGGGCCGGCGACCGCGAGTCGCACACGGTCGTGCACCTGGCCTCCCCGCAGGCCGCCCGCGGCGTGGTCTGCGACGTCGACGACACCGTGCTGGTCACCGGGCTCGCGACCCCGCTGCGCGCCGCCTGGCGCACCTTCGTCACGCCGATGACCCAGCGGCGTGCGGTGCCGGGGATGGCGGCGCTGCTGCACGAGCTGGCCGCCGGTGCCCCGCACGTGCCGGTCGTCTACCTCAGCAACGGGCCGTGGAACCTGGCCGGGCCGCTCACCCGGTTCCTGGAGCGGGCCGGGTTCCCGCCCGGGCCGTTGCTGCTCACCGACTGGGGCCCGACGCGCGACCGCCTCTTCCGCGACGGCCAGGCGCACAAGCGGACGTCGCTGCGCCGGCTGGCCGCAGACCTGCCCGGCGTGCGGTGGACCCTGGTCGGCGACACCGGCGAGCACGACCCGGCCCTCTACGAGGAGTTCGCCCGGGCCCAGCCGGAGCGGGTGGCGGCGGTGCTGCTGCGCGACGTGCGCGACACCTCGACCCGGTCGGCGCGGTTCGGGGAGGTCCCGGTGGTCTACGCCCCCGACGGGACGGCGCTGGCCGGCGCCCTGCCGCCGGCCGGCTGACGGCCGAACAGCTGCGCCAGGGCGGCGTCGGAGGCGGCCAGCGCAGCGCGGTCGAAGGTGCTGCTGGAGGCGATCAGCTCGGCGGCGCCGGTGCGCTCCAGCAGCTCCGCCAGCCGCGCGGCGACCTGGTCGGGAGTGCCCGCGACCGCCGCGGCGGCGGTCTGCTCGACGTATTGCCGCTGCCGCGGGGTCCAGTCGTGCGCGCGGATCGCGGCGACCGGCTCCAGCGGTGGGAAGGCGCCGGCGGTGCGGGCCTGCGCCATCGCCCACGCCTCGGGGAGGAGCAGCTCGTGTGCCTCGGCAGCGGTGTCGGCCACGAGCACGTCCAGGCTGATCGACACGCGGGGCTCCGGCGCCTGGTCGCTCGGCCGGTAGCTGCGCCGGTAAGCGCCGAGCGCGGCCAGCCCCGGCTCGGGGTCGCCGGCCACGCCGAGCAGCGGACCACCGACGACCACCGGCAGGCCGAGGTCGGCGGCCACCTGCAGCCCGCGGCCGGTGGCCAGCACGGTCATCGGGATCGGCGCGGCCGGGCGGGGGCGCGCGGTCACCTCCGCCGTCCCCTCCAGGTGGGCGCGCAGCTCGGCGAGGTCGGCGGCGAAGTCGGTCTCGTGCTCGCGCAGGGCCCGGCGCACCGGTGGGGTGAAGCCGGGGGAGCGACCCAGCCCGAGGTCGACCCGGCCGGGCGCCAGGGCCGACAGCATGGCGAACTGCTCGGCCACGACCAGCGGCTGGTGGTGGGGGAGCATCACCCCGGCCGAGCCGATCCGCAGCGTCGTCGTCCGGCCGGCGATGGCGGCGAGCAGGACGGCGGGCGCGGCGCTCGCGACGCCGGGGACACCGTGGTGCTCGGCGACGAAGAAGCGGTCGTAGCCCAGCCGCTCGGCGGTGACGGCGCGCTCGACGGTGCCGGTCACCCCGGTGGTGTCCGGCTCGCCGGCCCGGGTGCGGGAGCGGTCGAGCAGCGACAGCCCGACGCCGGTGAGGGCGGTCATCAGAACGCGTACCGGACGGGCAGCCACGGCGCGTGCTGCCCGATCAGCTCCTGCAGCCGGGTCACGCCGGCCCGCTTCACGTCGTTGCGGTAGCGGACGTTGAGCTGGCCGTTCTGGCTGACCTTGGGCTGCTGTAGCTCCGGGCGCCAGAGCAGCTCCTCGGCCTTCGGGTGCCAGCCCAGGTTGACCTCGTGCAGGCCCTCGTTGTGGGTCAGCATGATCACCTCGGTGGCGGCCTGGGCCTTGGTGGCGTGCGACAGCCGGTCGTCCAGCTCCTGCAGCAGCGCCGTCCAGTCCGCCTCCCAGCCCTCGCGCAGCACCACGGGGGAGAAGTTCAGGTGCACCTCGTAGCCGGCCTCGACGAAGTCGTCGATCGCGGCGATCCGCTCCTCGACCCGGCTGGTGCGCACGTCCAGCAGCCGGGCGTCGGCGTCGGGCATCAGCGAGAAGCGGACCCGGGTGCGGCCGGCCGGGTCGAGCTCGAGCAGCTGCCGGTTGACGAACTTGGTGGCGAAGGACGCCTTGGCGGTGGGGAGGTCGCGGAAGGTGGCGATCAGGTCGGCCACGTTGTCGCTGACGACCGCGTCGACGGAGCAGTCGCTGTTCTCGCCGAGGTCGTAGACCCAGGCGTCCCGGTCGCACTGGTTCGGCTCGGTCTTGGGGCCCTGGCGGGCGACGTGCCGGCGCAGGTGGGCGGTGATCTGCTCGATGTTGGTGAACACCGTGATCGGGTTGGCGTAGCCCTTGCGCCGCGGCACGTAGCAGTAGGCGCAGGACATCGCGCAGCCGTTGGCCGTCGAGGGGGCGATGAAGTCCGCGGAGCGGCCGTTGGGCCGGGTGCTCAGCGACTTCTTCACACCGAGCACCAACGTCTCGCTCTTCACCCGCACCCAGCGCTCGACGTTGCCGGCGTTGCCGTGCAGCTCGGGCAGCTGCCAGTGCGAGTCGACCTCGACCACCTCGGCCTCGGGGAACCGGGCGAGCACCTGGCGGCCGCGCGGGGACGCAGCGGCGGCGGGCTCGGCGTAGACGGTGCGCACCTGCAGCAACCGGTTGTCGACCGGCGTCTCCTCGGGCAGGACGTCCTCGGCGGGAGTCACGTCGAAGAGCGTCAGCGCGTCGGTCACGGCAGGTGCAGCGCGCGGCCCGGGAGCGCCATTCCGCGGCCCGGTGTGGCGGACCCCCTAGGCTCCATCGCGCCCCGCCCCTGACCTGGAGGTCCCCCGTGCTGGCCAGCATCGGTTACGCCGTCGCCTACACCGCCGTCGGCATCGCGCTGCTGTTCGTCGGCGCGCTCGCCCTCGACCTGCTCACCCCCGGCCGGCTGGCCCGGCACATCTACGAGGAGCGCTCGGTCAACGCCGGCATCGCGCTGGCCGCCGGGTTCCTCGGCCAGGGGGCGATCGCGTTCACCACCATCTGGACCAACGCGACCAGCGGGTTCGGGCGGGCGCTGGCCTACACCGTGGTGTTCGGGCTGCTCGGCATCCTGCTCCAGGCGCTGGCGTTCCTGCTGCTCGACGTCCTCACGCCCGGCCGGCTGGGCCACCACCTCACCGAGGTCGCCTTCCACCCGGCCAGCCTGGTCTCCGCCGGCTCGACGCTGGCGGTCTCGGCGATCATCGTCGCCTCCATCTGGCCCTGATCTCCCCGCGTCGGGGTGCGGCCGGTCGTCGTGGCCAGCAGCACCCCGGCGACGACGACGGCGCCGCAGCCGATCTCCACCGCGGAGGTGGTGTCGTCCAGCAGCAGCCACGAGGCGCCGATGCCGACCACCGGCACGAGCATCGAGAACGGGGCCACCGTGCTGGAGGGGTGGCGGGCCATCAGCGCCGTCCAGAGCCCGGAGCCGAGCAGCGTCGCCACCACCACGGTGTAGAGCAGCCCGGCCAGCGCGAGCAGCCCCTGCTGGCTGCCCAGCGTGGTGAACGAGCGGGCGATGGCGGCCGGGCCCTCGGCCAGCAGCGACACGGCCAGCATCGGCAGCGGCGGGACCACGCTCATCCAGAGGGTGAGCTTCAGCGGCTCGGTGGCCCGCGCCTGCCGGGTGCACAGGTTGCCCAGGGCCCAGCCCAGACCGCCGCAGAGCGTGAGCAGCACCGGCAGGAGCAGCGCCGTGCCGCCGACCTCGGCCCGGTAGAGCGCGATGCCACCGAGCCCGGCCACCGCGATGCCCACCCCGGTGAGCTGCCGGGCGGTGAGCCGCTCGTGCAGCAGCACCCCGGCCAGCAGCACGGTGAACGGCGCCGAGGACTGCAGCACCAGCGAGGCCAGGCCGGTCGGCATCCCGGTGTCCATGGCCAGGTACAGGAAGAGGAACTGCAGCACGCCGAAGCCGGTGCCGTAGCCGATCAGCCAGCGCAGCGGGACGGCCGGCCGCGGCACGAACAGCAGCGTGGGCACGGCGAGCAGCGCGAACCGCAGGGCCACCAGTGCGAACGGCGGGAACTGCTCCAGCGACAGGTGGATCGCGGTGAAGTTCAGCCCCCACAGGACGGCGACGAGACAGGCGAGCAGGCGGTCACGAAGGGGCACGCCGACGATCCTCCCGGCAACGGCCGTCCAACTCCAGCGAACGGATCTTGACGATCCGTTCAGACTCGCTGCATGGACCTGCGCAACCTGGAGACCCTCCGTGCCGTCCGCAGCCACGGCGGGGTCACCGCGGCGGCACCCGCGCTGCACCTGACCCCCTCGGCGGTCTCCCAGCAGCTGGCCGCGCTGACCACGCAGATGGGCGTGCCGCTCACCGAACGGGTCGGCCGGGGGCTGCGGCTCACCCCGGCCGGGGAGGCGCTGGCCGACGCCGCCGTCGACGTCGCCGTCGCGGTGGAGCGGGCCCGGGCGGCCTGCCAGGGCTTCCACGACCGCCCGGTCGGCACGGTGCGCGTCTCGGCGTTCCAGAGCGCGGCGCAGCTGGTCTTCCCCCGGCTGCTCGGCGCCGTCGCGACGCTGGAGGGCATCACCCTGGAGTGCGCCGACGAGGACGTCGCGCTGGCCGACTTCCCGGCGCTGACCGACCGGTTCGACGTCGTCATCGCCCACCGGCCCGACGGCGCTGCCGACTGGCCGTCCGACGTGCGGGTCGTGCCGCTGTTCCGCGAGCCCCTGGACGTGGCGGTCGGGGCGACGCACCCGCTGGCCGGCCGGGCCGCGGTCGCCCCGGAGGAGCTCGCCGGCGAGGCCTGGATCACGGTGCGGGAGGGCTTCCCCGTCGCGCCGGTGCTGGCCGCCGTGGCGACCCGGTCCGGCGCCGCGCCGCACATCGCCCACCGGATCAACGACTTCACCGTGGCCTCGGCGATGGTGGCGGCCGGGCACGGCATCTCCCTGCTGCCCCGGCACACGACCTCCCGCCGGCCGGGGGTGCGGCTGCTGCCGCTGACCGGGGTGCCCGCCGGGCGACGGGTCGAGGCGCTGCTGCGCCCGGACCGGGCCGAGCGGCGGGTGGTGGCGCGGGTGGTCGACGCCCTGGCCGTGCTGGCCGCCGAGATCGACCGGGACGCCGGCTGAGCAGGTCACCCGGAGGGGGCTGTCGCCCCTGGCAGGGCTCCGGGGGCCTCGTCCCCGGACCGATGGAGCTGCATGTGGTGGAGGCGCAGCGCACCGGAGGTGGCCACCGTCCGGGTCATCGGGCCGGTCATCGGCGCGCTCTACGTCGCCGGTGGGCTGGCCGTGCTGGCGCTGGTGGCGCTCTCGACGGTCGACCGCGGCGGCCGCACCGCCCTGCTGACCGTGATCGGCGTGGTCGCCGCTGTCGCGGGGGCCGCGGTCGTCCGGTGGGGCCACCGGCTGCCCCGGCCGCTCTTCCACCTGCTGGTGCTGCTGGGCACGGCGCTGATCAGTGCCGTGGTCGCGCTGGCCCCGGACACGGTGAGCGCGCTGGCGCTGGCCGGCATCTACTCCTTCGTCGCGGTCGCCGCGTTCTTCCTCTTCGCGCCCCCGCTGGCGGCGGCGTACCTGCTGACCGCCATCGCCGCAGGCACCGTCGTGCTCTCCGTCCGTGGCGTGCCGGCCGGTCCCGTCGTCGTCCTGGCGGTGGTCACCTGCACCATCGCGCTGGTGGTCGCCACCCTGGTGCGGCGGGCCTCGACCGCCAGCCTCGACGGGCTGACCGGGCTGGCGAACCGGCGCGGGTTCGACGACGCGCTGGAGGAGGCCCTGCGGGTGGCGGCCCGGTCGGGTGCGCACCTGTCGGCGGCGCTGGTCGACGTCGACCACTTCAAGGCGATCAACGACCAGCACGGGCACGCCGCCGGCGACGAGCTGCTGCGGAGCGTGGCCGGCGAGTGGCTGCCGCGGGTGCCGCGGGGTGCGGTGTTGGCCCGGCACGGCGGCGACGAGTTCGCGCTGCTGCTGCCCGACCACGACGGCCCCGCCGCCCTGGCGGTCGTGGAGCAGCTCCGGCTCGCCAGCGCGCGGGTGGCCCTGTCGGTCGGGGTTGCCGAGCACCGGCCCGGGGAGCTCGCCTCCCAGCTGATGCGCCGGGCCGACAGCGCCCTCTACCGGGCCAAGGCCGCCGGCCGCGGCCGGTCGGCGCTCTACGACCAGCCGAGCACCGGCCGGCGCGACGACGGCGGTCGGTCGCGCTGACCGGCCCGGCCGGTCAGCCGCGGGCGGCGAGCACCGTCTCGTAGACCTCGACCGTCTGCTGGGCGATCGCCGGCCAGCCGAACTCGGCGAGCACCCGCTCCCGGCCGGCCACGCCCATCGCCGCGGCACGGGCCGGGTCGGCCAGCAGCTCGGACATCCGGGCGGCCAGCCCGGCGGCGAAGGCGGCCGGGTCGTCGGCGTCGTAGGGCACCAGCAGCCCGGTGCGGCCGTCGTCGACCACCTCCGGGATGCCACCCACCGCGCTGGCCACCACCGCCGTCCCGCAGGCCGCGGCCTCCAGGTTCACGATGCCCAGCGGCTCGTAGACCGAGGGGACGACGAACACCGTCGCGCCGGTGATCAGCGGCACGAGCTGCTCGCGGGGCAGCATCTGCTCGATCCAGACCACGCCGGTGCGGCGGGACTGCAGCTCGGCCACGGCGTCGGCCACCTGCTGGCGCTCGGCGGGGGTGTCGGCGGCGCCGGCGCAGAGCACCAGGCCGGCCTCCGGGGGCAGCTGCTCGGCTGCGGCCAGCAGGTGCACCAGCCCCTTCTGCCGGGTGATCCGGCCGACGAACAGCGCGTACGGCCGGTCCGGGTCGACGCCCAGACCACGGACGACGTCGGGCGCCTCGACCGGGCGGTAGGCCTGCGCGTCGACGCCGTTGCCGACCACGAACACCTTCGCCGGGTCGAGATCGGGGTAGACGTCGAGCACGTCGGCGCGCATGCCGCGGCTGACGGCGATCACCGCGTCGGCGGAGGCGTAGGCGGTGCGCTCGACCCACGAGGACAGCCGGTAGCCGCCACCGAGCTGGTCGGCCTTCCACGGCCGGCGCGGCTCCAGGGAGTGCGCGGTCACCACGTGGGCCGAGCCGTGCACCAGCTGGGCCAGCAGGCCGGCGGAGTTGGCGTACCAGGTGTGCGAGTGCACCAGGTCGGCGTCGGCCAGGGCCGCGGCGATCTCCACGTCGACCCCCACGGCCTGCAGCGCGCCGTTGGCCGACTGCAGCCCGCTGGGCACGCCGTGCCCGGTCGCGTCGGGGCGCGGACCGCCGAAGCAGTGCACGTCCAGCTCCGGGCCGCGCTCCAGCCCACGCAGGGCCGCGACGAGGTGCTCGACGTGCACCCCGGCCCCTCCGTAGACGTCCGGCGGCCATTCCCTCGTCACCACTCCCACGCGCACGCGACTCACCCTAGGTGGTGGTGCGCTCCTGCGTGCTGCGCGCAAGATCGCGCGAACCAGGGGTTCAGCAGTTACGTTGCGTCCATGCGTGGCGGTCCGAAGGTCCTGGGAATCGTGCTGGCCGGTGGCGAGGGCAAGCGCCTCGCCCCCCTGACGCAGGACCGGGCCAAGCCCGCCGTCCCCTTCGGGGGCAACTACCGGCTCATCGACTTCGTGCTGTCGAACCTGGTGAACGCCGACATCCGGCGGATCGCGGTGCTCACCCAGTACAAGAGCCACTCCCTCGACCGGCACATCACCACGGTGTGGCGCATGTCGACCCTGCTGGGCAGCTACATCACCCCGGTGCCGGCGCAGCAGCGGCTGGGCCCGCGCTGGTACACCGGCAGCGCCGACGCGATCTACCAGAGCCTCAACCTGATCTACGACGACCGGCCCGAGATCGTCGTCGTCTTCGGTGCCGACCACGTGTACCGGATGGACCCGGCCCAGATGATCGAGCAGCACCTGGCCACCGGCGCCGGCGTCACGGTCGCGGGGCTGCGGGTGCCGCGCCACGAGGCCACCGCCTTCGGCGTCATCGACGCCGACGAGAACGGCAAGGTGCGGCAGTTCCTGGAGAAGCCGGCCGACCCGCCCGGCATGCCCGGCAGCCCCGACGAGACCTTCGCCTCGATGGGCAACTACGTCTTCACCACCGACGCGCTGCTCGAGGCGCTGCGGGTCGACGCCGCCGACGAGAGCTCGGTGCACGACATGGGCGGCTCGATCATGCCGATGATGGCCGAGGCCGGCGACGCCTACGTCTACGACTTCAGCAGCAACGTCGTCCCGGGGGAGACCGAGCGCGACCACGGCTACTGGCGTGACGTCGGGACCCTGGACGCCTACTACGACTCGCACATGGACCTGGTGTCGGTCTCCCCGGTCTTCAACCTCTACAACGACCGCTGGCCGATCTACACCCTCCCGCCGATGCTGCCGCCGGCGAAGTTCGTGCTCGGTGGCCGGGCCGAGGAGTCGATGGTCAGCGCCGGCGTGATCATCGACGGCGGCTCGGTGCACGGCTCGGTGGTCTCCCCGGGCGTGCGGCTCGAGCGCGGCTCACGCGTCGAGGGCAGCGTGCTGATGGACGGCGTGCACATCGGCGAGGGCGCCATCGTCCGGCGGGCGATCCTGGACAAGAACGTCGTCGTCCCGCCCGGCGCGCACATCGGCGTCGACCTCGACCGTGACCGCGAGCGCTACCACGTCAGCGCGGGCGGCGTGACCATCCTGGGCAAGGGCGCCCGCGCCATCGGTTAGAGGACCCTCGTGCCCCCCAACCCTCGCTCCGCTCACGCCGGGACCCTGCACGAGGGCCGTGCCGGCACCGCCCCGCTGATCGTCACGCTGCTGCTCGGCCAGGCGGCGCAGGAGCGGTTCGACCGGTTGCGGGCGGCGCACTTCCCGGCCGAGCGGAACCACTTGCAGGCGCACGTGACGCTGTTCCACGCCCTCCCGGGGGAACACCTCGGGCGGGTGGCCGAGGAGCTGCGGGCGGCGGCCGACCGGCCGGCGTTCGACGTCGCGGTGACCGGGGTGCGGTTCCTCGGTCGCGGGGTGGCGCTGGACCTGGGGTCGGCCGAGCTCACCGCGCTGCGCAGGGGGTTGGCCACCGCCTTCGACCCGTGGCTGACCCGGCAGGACCGGCAGTGGTCCCGCCCGCACGTCACCGTGCAGAACAAGGTCGACCCGGACGTCGCCCGGGCACTGCACGCACAGCTGTCGGCCGCCTTCCAGCCGGAGACGATCACCGCCCGCGGGCTGGGCCTGTGGCACTACCGGGGCGGCCCCTGGGAGCCCGAGGCCCGGTTCCCCTTCCGCTGACCGGCCCGGCCGCGGCCGTGCCGGTCAGGTGCGCTTGGTGGCGACCAGGAGGCCGGTGCCGATCGGCAGCACCGCGCAGGTGAGCGTCTCGTCCTCGCGGAGGGTGCGGGCGATCTCCCGCCAGGCGACGGTCTGCGGGTCGCGGGCCGAGCGGTCGGCGATCCGGGCCTCGGTGAGGAGGCCGTGGCAGACCAGCGAGCCGCCGCGGCGGATCAGCCCGAGCAGGCCGTCGAGGTCGCTGGAGTACTCCAGCGGCGGGCCGGCGCAGCTGACCAGGTCGTAGCCGCCGGGAGACAGCCGGGGCAGCACCTCACTGGGGGTGCCGAAGATCAGCCGGGTCCGGCCGCTGGGCACGCCGGCCTCGGTGAACGCGCGCCGGGCGGCGCGCAGCTCGGCCGGGTCGGCGTCCAGCGAGGTGAGCACCCCGTCGGTGCGCATGCCCTGCAGCAGCCACAGCCCGGCCACGCCGCCACCGCTGCCGATCGAGACGACCGAGCGGGCGTCGCTGGAGGCGGCGAGGACGGCGAGGGTGGCGCCGACCGCGGGCTCGACGGGGGCCGGCGTGCCGAAGGCACTGGCCGACGTCAGGGCCCGCTGTCGCGCTGCGGCCTGGGCCGGGCTCTCGGTGGCGAAGCTGTCGGCGTAGTCCGCGGCACTGGTCGGGGACCCTCCTGAGGGGGGCGGTCCGGCAGCGCTGGTCACTGGGCGAGGGTAGTGGCGGCACCGGGGTCCGCGCCCGGGAGGGGTGGCGCCGCCGTCGTCGACCTGGGTGTTCCTGGCAACTGGCTGTGGGTCCGCCGCCGACGGGAACACCGCTCCGCCGCCGGCCCGTTGGAACGGGCGTGCGTCTCTCGCGTGCCAGCAGCCAGCCTCCCGTCGAGCGGTCCACCCCCGGTGGGGAGGTGACCGCGCCCGTGGTCTGCGATCCTGGGCCGGTGACCGAGCCCGCCACGACCGAGCCCGCGGGCCAGGGGCTGCCCGAGCCCGCCGCCGCGGCGGCCGAGCCGTGGGTCGCCCCGACGTGGGAGCAGGTCGTCCGCGACCACTCGGCACGGGTGTACCGGCTGGCCTACCGGCTGTCGGGCAACCAGCAGGACGCCGAGGACCTGACCCAGGAGACCTTCGTCCGGGTGTTCCGCTCGCTGGCGGACTTCTCCCCGGGCACCTTCGAGGGCTGGCTGCACCGGATCACCACGAACCTGTTCCTGGACATGGTCCGGCGCCGGCAGCGCATCCGCTTCGACGCGCTGCCCGAGGACACCGAGCGGCTGCCTGGTTCCGCGCCCTCGCCCGAGCAGGTCTACGCCGACACCCACCTCGACCCGCAGGTGCAGGCCGCACTCGACGCGCTGAGCCCGGAGTTCCGGGTCGCCGTCGTCCTCTGCGACATCGAGGGCCTCACCTACGAGGAGATCTCGGCGACGCTGGGCATCAAGCTCGGCACCGTCCGCAGCCGCATCCACCGCGGCCGGGTGCAGCTGCGCGAGGCCCTGGCCCACATGGCCCCGAACCGCACGGCAGCCGGCCGCGCCGCGCTGGCCACCGGGGAGGTGTCGTGAGCATCTCGGAGAGCCACCTCGCCCAGGAGGCGATCGCCGCCCTCGTCGACGGCGAGCTGTCCGGTGGGGCGGCCGGCCGGGCCGCCCGGCACCTGGGCGGCTGCGTCCAGTGCCGGATGGCGGTCGCCGCGCAGCGGGAGGCCAAGGACGCCCTGCAGCGGGACGTCGACCTCGACGTCCCCGGCGACCTGCTGTCCCGGTTGAAGGCGATCCCGTTCACCGCAGACGTGCCCGGCAGCGGAGGGCTGGGCACGGTCAGCGCGGGTGCCGACGGGCTCACCACCACCGGGCTGGGCGGCTCGTGGGCCATCCCGCTGGCGCCGGCCGAGCCGCCGGCCCGCGCCGACGGCAGCGCCCGCTGGCTGCGCCGCGGGGTCACCGGTGCGCTGGCTGGGCTCGGCCTGGGCGTCGCCGTCCTCGCCGTCGGCCTGCCGGCCGGGGACGTGCCCGCCGACGAGGTCGCCCGGCCCGGGCAGGTCGCGGGGCCGGTCGGCCGCACGGTCCCGACCGAGCGCACCGACATCGTGCCGCCCGTGGTGCGCACGATGACCGTGGGCGCCACCAGCACGCTGCCCCCGGACGGGACGCCCTGAGCGAGACGCCCGGCTCCGACCCCACCGGTCCCCGGCGGGCCGACGAGCGCGCCGATGACCACCGCGTGGACCAGGAGGCCGTCTTCGGGCGGCCGGCCGGCACCACGGGGGCCTTCGCGCCCACCGACGCCCGGCTGCAGCCGGGCACCGAGGCCCGGCCCGAGCCGCACCCGGCGCAGCAGGCCGCCTTCGGCCGGCCGCAGGAGGTCACCGGCTCCTTCAGCGGCGACCGGCCCGTGGCGGCGCCGCGCCCGCTGCCGCCGCCGCCCCCGGAGGCCGTGCTGCGCGCCTTCGCCCCGCGTGACGGGGCCTCGGGCCTGGGTGAGCCGCCCGGCGGCCGTCCGCAGCGGCGGCGCACCGCGGCCGCTCCGTTCTGGAAGCCCGACGCCACCGCCGACCCGTGGCGCGACCCCTACGCACCCGCCGGTCTCGGACCACCCGCCGAGTACCCGCGCGAGGAGCAGCAGGCCGGGCCGTTCCTCGTCGACGCCCAGGGGCGCCGCAAGGTCCGGCTGCGTGACCTCTCGCTCCGGCTGACCACGCTCGCCCTGCTGTGCCTGCTGCTGGTCGGCGTCGCCGGGGGCACCACCGCCTGGTTCCTCGGCCGCACCGCCGACGAGGAGCCGCTGCTCTCCCCGGGCACGCAGCTGTCCGAGGTCTCCCCGGGCACCAGCCGGGAGCCGGGCTCCGTGGCCGACATCGCCGGCCGGATCACCCCCGCGGTCGTC
The DNA here is from genome assembly GCF_054177765.1 of Modestobacter lacusdianchii. Taxonomy (NCBI): domain Bacteria; kingdom Bacillati; phylum Actinomycetota; class Actinomycetes; order Geodermatophilales; family Geodermatophilaceae; genus Modestobacter; species Modestobacter lacusdianchii. Next base: position 28,342 of record NZ_JBJJTJ010000023.1, read on the forward strand.
TCCATCGAGGTGCGGCTGGCCAACGCCGGGGCGACCGGGTCCGGGGTCGTGGTCGACGCCGACGAGGGCTACATCGTCACGAACAACCACGTCATCTCCGGCGCCGCGGACGCCGAGGACGCCGAGATCCGCGCGGTGTTCGACGACGGCAGCGGCAGCCCGGCCCGGATCGTCGGCCGTGACCCGGCCAGTGACCTCGCCGTCCTCAAGGTCGAGAAGCCGGGGCTGGTCGCGGCCTCGCTGGGCGACCCGGCGGGCCTGGCCGTCGGAGACCCGGTCGTGGCCGTCGGCTCGCCGCTGGGCCTGGCCGGCACGGTCACCAGCGGCATCGTCAGCGCCCTCGACCGCCCGGTCCGGCTCGCCGGCGAGGGCAGCGACACCAACGCGGTGATCAGCGCGGTGCAGACCGACGCCCCGATCAACCCGGGCAACTCCGGTGGCGCGCTCGTCGACGGCACCGGCGCGGTCATCGGGATCAACACCGCCATCGCCTCGGTGGGCGGCAACGGCACCACCGGCGGCTCCATCGGGCTCGGCTTCGCCATCCCGATCGACACCGTGCGCGACATCGCCGAGCAGCTCATCTCCACCGGGTCGGCCGTGCACGCCACCCTCGGGGTGAACGCCCGCTCGGTCACCGACGGCACCCGGGACGGCGCGCTCGTGGTCAACGTCGAGCCCGGCAGCGGCGCGGCCGAGGCCGGGGTGCAGGAGCAGGACGTCGTCATCGCGGTGGACGGCGAGGCGGTGGGCAGCTCGGAGGAGCTGGTCGTCGCCGTCGACGCCCGGGAGCCGGGCGACACGGTCACCCTGGAGCTGGTGCGCAACGGGGCCTCCCGCGAGGTCCAGGTCACCCTCGGCGCCGCCTGAGCCGAGGGTCCGCGCGGGCGGGCCGGACACCATCTGTTGGGGCTGCGCTCAGCTGCTGGTCAGCCGGCCCACCTACGCTGGACACGACCGCGGCGCGCGGCCGGGGGCGAGGAGGAGCGGTGTTCAACTCGATCGGCTGGGGCGAGATCGTCGTCCTGGCGCTGGCCGCGCTGTTCATCTTCGGCCCCGACCGGCTGCCCTCGCTGGCCAAGGACGCCGCCACCGGGCTGAAGAAGGCGCGCGAGGCGGTCACCGGGGTGCGCAGCCAGCTGCACGACACCCTGGGCGACGACTTCGACCACCTGCGCGACATCGACCTGCGCCAGTACCACCCGAAGACCTTCATCCGGCAGCAGCTGCTCGCCGACGACGACGGCCCGCCCCGGTCGGCCGCCGGTGGGGCGACCGCGGCGTCCCGGGTGCGGTCCACGCAGCTGACCCGCACCCGCGCCGCCGGCAGCCCGCCCCCCTTCGACGCCGACGCCACCTGACCCCCTGGGGCAGCTGCTCCGGCAGCACCTGACCCCGCCGTCATCGGACGCCGCGGCGGCGGCGCTGGACACCTCTGCGGTCGGTGGGCAGACTCCGCCCACCGACCCGTCGATGCCCGGGGGTGCCGCATGGCGCGTGAGACGACCTACGTGACGCCGTCGGTGCTCTGGTGGCTCCGGGGGCTGGTCACCGTGCTCGGGGTCGCCGGTGCGGTCGCGGGGCCGGTGTACGCGATCAACGGTGCCACCCAGGCAGGTGCTGCCGTCCGGGTGCCGGTCGAGCTGGCCGCCGGCGCTGCCGAGGTGCCCGGGCTGCCCGACGGTGCCCTGGTGACCGGGCTGGACGGGGGGCAGGCGGCGGAGCTGTCGGCCTGGTGGTCCACCGTGGGCGAGCAGCTGCTGGCCCGCGGCGACGCCGCCGTCCTCGGCCTGGCCGCCGGCGTCGCGGCCTGGCTGCTGCGGCCGGTGCTGGCCTCCATCGCCGCCGGGCACGCGTTCGAGCCCGGCAACGCCCGGCGGCTGGCCGGCCTGGCCGTGCTGGTGGTGCTGGCGGGCGGCATCGGTCCGCTGCTGCCGCAGCTGGCCTCGCTCGCCGTCCTGGACCGGCTGGGGCAGGCCGGACCGGACAGCGTGTTCGTGCCCGGGGTGACCCTCACCGTCGTCCCGGCGCTGCTGGGCGGTGTCCTGCTGCTCGTGCTCGCCGAGGTCTTCCGGCAGGGGGAGGGCACCAGCTGGGACGTCGAGGAGCTGGTGTGAGCCGACCCGGACGCCGCAGCGGCCGGTCACCCGTGGGGTGACCGGCCGCTGCTGTCCGAGCTGGTGACTACCGCTTGACGGGGGTGAGCCCCAGCGACATGCCGGACAGGCCGCGCGAGCGGACGGCGAGGCCGTCGGCGATCTTCGACAGCGACTGGGCGGCGGGCGCGTCGGGCTCGGCGAGCACGATCGGCGCACCGGCGTCCCCGGCCTCGCGCAGCCGGGTGTCCAGCGGGATCTGGCCGAGCAGCGGCACCCGGGCGCCGAGGGTCTTGGTCAGCGCGTCGGAGACGGCCTCGCCACCACCGGAGCCGAACACCTCCATCCGGGAGCCGTCGGGCAGCTCCAGCCAGGACATGTTCTCGATGACGCCGACCACCTGCTGGTGGGTCTGGGTGGCGATCGCACCGGCCCGCTCGGCCACCTCGGCGGCGGCCAGCTGCGGCGTCGTCACGACGAGGATCTCGGCGTTGGGCACCAGCTGGGCGATGGAGATGGCGACGTCACCGGTGCCCGGGGGCAGGTCGAGCAGCAGCACGTCCAGGTCGCCCCACCACACGTCGGCGAGGAACTGCTGCAGCGCGCGGTGCAGCATCGGGCCACGCCACACGACCGGGGTGTTGCCCGGGGTGAACATGCCGATCGAGATGACCTTCACGCCGTAGGACTGCGGCGGCATGATCATGTTGTCGACCTGGGTGGGCTTGTCGTCCACGCCGAGCATGCGGGGCACCGAGTGGCCGTAGATGTCGGCGTCCACGACGCCGACCGACAGGCCCTTCTTCGCCATCGCGGCGGCCAGGTTGACCGTGACGCTGGACTTGCCGACGCCGCCCTTGCCGGAGGCGACCGCGTAGACGCGGGTCAGCGAGCCGGGCTGGGCGAAGGGGATGACCGGCTCGGCGGTGTCGCTGCCGCGCACGGTCTTGCGCAGCTCGGTGCGCTGCTCGTCGCTCATCACGTCCAGGCCCACCTGGACGGCGGTGACGCCGGGGACGGCGCCGACGGCCTGCGTGACGCGGTTGGTGATCGTCTCGCGCATCGGGCAGCCGGCGACGGTGAGGTAGACCTCGACGCGCACGGCGCCCGGGTCGCCGCCGACGCCGATCTGCACGTCCTTGACCATGCCCAGCTCGGGCAGCGGACGGTTGATCTCCGGGTCCTGGACGGTCGCCAGGGCCGCGTTCACGGCGTCCAGCGCCGGCGATCCGGTCAGCGTGTCGGACATGCGGGGTGTGTCTCCTTCGACGGGGAGCTCGCGGGTGCCGGGCCCATGACGGGCCCGCGCGCGGGCGACCCTCACTGTACGGCGGCCCGGGACGCCGGCCCGGGCCAGCGGGTGTGAGCCCGGCCAACCCCGGGCGCTCTAGGGTCCCCTCGTGCCGTCCGACGCCCGCACCGCGACCCTGCGTGACGCGATCGGCCTCGGGGTGGCCGTGGGCCTGTACGGCGTCGCCTTCGGCGCGGCCGCCGCCGGTGCCGGGCTGGACACCTGGCAGGCGGTGACCCTCTCGGCCCTGATGTTCACCGGCGCCTCGCAGTTCGCGCTGGTGGGCGTGCTCGGCGCCGGCGGGGGTGCGTTCGCGGCGGTGGGCAGCGCGCTGCTGCTGGGCACCCGGAACACCGTCTACGGCGTGCGGCTCGCCCCGATGCTGGCGCCCCGCGGCCTGCTCCGGCGGGCCGGCACCGCGCACTGGGTCATCGACGAGACGACGGCGATGGCGGTCGCCGCGCCCGACCGGGAGCTGGGCCGGCTGGCGTTCTGGGTCACCGGCGCGACCATCTACCTCGGCTGGAACGTGACCACCCTGATCGGCTCGCTGGGTGCCGCCGCGCTGGGCGGCACTGCGCAGGCCGCGCTGGACGCGATCGTGCCCGCCGCCTTCCTGGCCCTGCTCTGGCCCCGGTTGCGGCGCGGTGCGCGTGAGCCGCACGTGCAGCGCCGGGTCGCCCTGGGCGGGGCGGTGGTGGCGCTCGCGCTGACCCCGTTCGTGCCCGCCGGGGTGCAGGTGGTGCTGGCCGTCGTGGCGGTCGCGCTGGCCGGGCGGCCGCGGACGGCGGTGACCCCGTGAGCAGCGGGGCGCTGTGGGCGGCGGTGCTGGCCGGCTCGCTGGGCTGCTACCTGCTGAAGCTGGCCGGGTTGTCGGTGCCGGCGGCCTGGGTCGAGCGGCCGTGGGTCACCCGGGTGGTGGAGTTCGTGCCGGCGGCGCTGCTGGCCGCGCTGGTCGCCGTCCAGGCCGCGACGTCCGGGCGGGACCTGGTCGTCGACGGCCGGCTGGTCGGGCTGGCCGTGGCCGCGCTCGCCCTGGCGCTGCGGGCGCCGTTCATCGTCGTCCTGGTGCTGGCCGGTGCGGCCGGGGCGCTCGTGCACGTCCTCGCCGGCTGAGGCTGCCGTGCTCCCGGACGGGAGCACGGCAGCCTCCGGTGGTCAGTGCGCGAGCGGCAGCTGTGCCTGCTCCTCGGCGAGCCGCTCGGCGCCGCTGGTGGTCTTCAACGGCTTCTCCTTGATGAACAGCACGACCAGCAGCGCCAGGGCGGCCAGCGGCGTGGCGATGAGGAAGAGCTCGGCGGTGGCGTCGCCGTAGGCGTCCTGCACCACGCGGGCGACCTCCGGGGGCAGTGATGAGACGTCGGGGACGGTGGTCTCGCCCCCGCCCGCCGAGCCGCCGCCCAGCACGGCCAGGTCACCGGCGACCCGGCTGGCCAGCACGGCCCCGAGCACGCTGACGCCGATCGTGCCGCCCAGGCTGCGGAAGAAGGACAGCACCGAGGTCGCCGAGCCCAGCTCGCGGGCCGGCACGTCGTTCTGCGCGGCCAGCACCAGGTTCTGCATCAGGAGCCCGACGCCGACGCCGAGCACCACCATGAAGGCGCCCAGCAGCCAGATCGAGGTCTGCGCGTCGATGGTGGCCAGCAGCCCGAACCCGACGGTCATCAGCACGCCACCGGCGACCAGGAACCCCTTCCAGGTGCCGGTCTTGGTGATCAGCGCGCCGGCCACGGTCGAGGACACCAGCAGGCCACCGATCATCGGCAGCGACAGCAGCCCGGCCTCGGTGGGGGAGTAGCCCAGCGAGATCTGGAAGTACTGCGACAGGAACACCGTGCCGCCGAACATCGCGATGCCGACCAGCGCGCTGGCGACCACGGTGAGGGTGACGGTGCGGTTGCGGAAGATGCCGAGCGGGATGACCGGCTCGGCCACCCGCGACTCGACGACCAGGGCCAGCCCCAGCAGCACCACGGCGCCGCCGACCATGAGCGCGGTCGTGCCGGAGAGCCAGTCGAAGTCGTTGCCGGCCAGGGTCACCCAGATCAGCAGGGTGCTCACCCCGGCGGTGATCAGCAGTGCGCCGAGCCAGTCGATGTGCACGTCCCTGCGCGTGACCTGCTCGAGCTTCAGGGTCTTCTGCAGCAGCACGATCGCCAGCAGGGCGAACGGGACGCCCATGAAGAAGCACCAGCGCCAGCCCAGCCATGAGGTGTCGACGATGACGCCGCCGATCAGCGGGCCGGCGACGGTGGCCACGGCGAACACCGCGCCGAAGATGCCGGCGTACCGGCCCAGCTCGCGCGGCGGGATCATCGCCGCCATCACGATCTGCACCAGCGCGGTCAGGCCACCGGCGCCGAGGCCCTGGACCACCCGCGCGACGATCAGCATCGTGGTGTTCTCGCTGAAGCCGGCCAGCAGCGACCCGGCGACGAAGAGGGTCAGCGAGAGCTGCACCAGCAGCTTCTGGCTCACCAGGTCGGCGAGCTTGCCCCACAGCGGCACCGACGCCGTCATGGCGAGCAGCTCGGCGGTGACGACCCAGGTGTAGATCGACTGGCTGCCGCCCAGGTCGGCGATGATCACCGGCAGGGCGTTGGAGACGACGGTCGCGGCCAGGATGGACACGAAGATGCCCACCATCAGGCCGGACAGCGCCTGGAGCACCTCCCGTCGGCTCATCCTGGCCTCGGTGCTGGCCGCGGTGCCGGCCGCGGTGCTGGCCGCGCCGGTCTCCGTGGTGGCGGACATGGTGCTCCTGTCGATGGTGTGGATCGGTGGGGCGGGGTGGTCAGTGCGGAGGCTCGGGCAGGCCGGCGGCCAGTGCGTCGAGGGCCTCGTCGAGCAGGGTGGTGAGGGGGACGGCGCCGCGCTGGACGTGCCAGCGGGAGAAGGTCACCCGGACGGCGGCGGACAGCACGGCGGCCAGCAGCCCCGGGTACAGGTCGGTGTCGGCGTCCTGGCCGGTGCGCTCGGCGACGGCCACGGCCACCTCGCGCTCGTCGGCGGCGCCCACCTCGACCAGCCGGGGGAGGAGCGAGGGGTTGCCGGCGATCACGGTGATCCGGTCGTGCAGCGCGGCGGGGTCGCTCGCCAGCTCGGTGAGCTCCTCGCGCAGCGCCGCGCGGGCGGCGGCGAGCACGTCGAGGTCGGCCGGCTGGGCGCGGAGCCGGGCCGACAGCCGGGGCTGGTCGCTCCCGGCCGGGAAGACCAGCGCCTCCTCCTTGGCGGAGAAGTGGTTGAAGAACGTCCGGTAGGAGACGTCGGCCGCCGCGGCGATGGCCTCCACGGTGACGTGCTCCCAGCCCTGCTCGACCGCGAGCCGGAGCGTCGCCGCGGCGAGCGCCGCACGGGTGTCGGCCTTCTTCCGCTCGCGCAGTCCTCGCTCGGTCACCGCACGAGCATGAGCCTCTCGTTGCACAGTGTGCAAGATTGCTCGGTGTGCAGTCGATCACCGCGCTCCGGCGCGGCGGGAGCCGGCTGCGGCCCGTCGGCGGCACGATCGGTGCCGTGACCGCCACCCCCGAGGCGCCCGCCCGCCGGCGGAGCGCCCTGCCGCTGGCCGCGGCCGCCGGCGTGCTGGCCGGGATCGCGGCCAAGGCCGGTGACGAGTCCGGCTGGCAGTGGGCCGCCGACCTGGGCAGCTACCCCGCGGCCTGGGTGCTGGTCGTGGCGCTGATCGGCTGGCGGGCGCCTTCACTGCCGGCGGCCGCGCTGCGCTCCGGGGTGTTCTTCGCCGCGATGACCGTGGCCTACTACGGCTGGGCCGCGCTCGTGCTCGGCTTCAGCGGGCAGTCCGACCTGCTGGTCATCTGGCTGCTCCTCTCGGCCACCGCGGTCCCCGCCACCGGTGCGGTGGTGCACTGGGCGACCCGGCGCACCGGCTGGCTGCCCGGCCTCCTGCTCGGCGCCCCGGCCGGCCTGGTGCTGGGCAGCGGCGGCGCCCGGCAGACCTGGCTCGCCTGGCAGGACGGCGCGCTGCCGGTGCTCGGTCGCCCGGTGCAGACGCTCGCCGAGGTGGTCACCGTGCTGGTGCTGGTCCTCCTGCTGCCGCGGGACCACCGCACCCGGCTGTGGGCCGCAGCGTGCGTCGTCCCGGCCGTCTGGCTCGCCCCGCAGGCGCTGGACCTGCTCCACCGGATCGCCTGAACCGGCGTGACCCCAGTCGGAGGAGACGCGGTGCTCATCGTGGTCGGCGGGCTGCCCGGGGTCGGCAAGACGACGGTCGCCCGCGCGGTGGCCCGGGAGGTGCGGGCCGCTCACCTGCGGATCGACGCCTTCGAGACCGCGCTGCTCCGGCAGGAGCTGGTGGCCGGCCCCGACGAGGTCGGGGCGCACGGCTACGAGCTGGCCCTGGCCGCCGCCGACACCTGCCTCACCGCGGGCACCGACGTGCTTGTCGACGCGGTCTTCGACGTCGCCGCCGCCCGGCGGCCGTTCCGCGACCTGGCCGCCCGGCACGGTGCCGGCGTGCACTGGCTGCGGCTGATCTGCACTGACCCGGCCGAGCACCGGCGCCGGGTCGAGCAGCGCACCGCCGACCTGCCCGGCCACACCGTGCCGACGTGGCAGCAGGTGCAGGCCCGGCGGCTGGACCAGTGGCACGAGCGGCACACCGTGGTCGACACCGCCACCGGCGACCCGGTCGCCGCCGCGCTGCGCGTCGTCCGGGGCTGAGCGTCGTCCGGGGCTGGGCGTCGTCCGGGGCTGGGCGTCGTCCGGGGCTGGGCGTCGTCCGGGGCTGGGCGTCGTCCGGGGCCGGCGGTCAGACGGCCGGGTCGGCCACGTCGCGGCGCTTCTTGCTCTTCTTCTTGCGCTCGCCGCCCTCGCCGTCGCCGTCGTCGGGCAGCAGCCGGTTCAGCTCACCGCGGATGAAGTCGCGGGTGGCGAGCTCACCGACCGACACCCGCAGCGAGGCCAGCTCGCGGGCCAGGTACTCGGTGTCGGCGCGGGTCTGCGCGGCCCGGCTGCGGTCCTCCTCGGCCTGCACCCGGTCGCGGTCGGCCTGCCGGTTCTGCGCGAGCAGGATCAGCGGCGCGGCGTACGCGGCCTGGGTGGAGAAGGCCAGGTTGAGCAGGATGAAGGGGTACGGGTCCCAGCGGAGGTTGACCGCCACCACGTTCAGCACGATCCAGACCACGACGATGACCGTCTGCACGGCGAGGAACCGGCCGGTGCCCAGGAAGCGGGCGATCCCCTCGGCGAACCGGCCCACCGCGTCGGGGTCCAGCCGCAGGAAGCTGCCGATGCCCCGGGCGCCGCGGGGCTGGTCCAGGCGCAGGTCGGCGCGCCGGCTGTCCTCAGCCACGACGGGACCGCTCGCGCCAGTCGTCGGGCAGCAGGTGGTCCAGGACGTCGTCCACGCTCACCGCGCCGACCAGCCGGCCCTGCGCGTCGACCACCGGGGCGGCCACCAGGTTGTAGGTGGCGAAGTAGCGGGTCACCTCGGCCAGCGGCGCCTCCGGGCGCAGCGGGTCGAGGTCGTCGAGCACCCCGCTGACCAGCGTCGAGGGTGGTTCGCGGAGCAGCCGCTGGATGTGTGCCAGCCCGAGGTAGCGCCCGGTGGGCGTGGCCGAGGGCGGCCGGCAGACGTAGACCTGGCTGGCCAGCGCGGGGGTGAGCTCGGGCGCACGCACCCGGGCCAGCGCCTCGGCGATGGTCGCGTCGTGGGACAGGATCACCGGCTCGCTGGTCATGATGCCGCCGGCGGTGTCCTCGGAGTACTTCAGCAGCTGGCGCACCGGCTCGGCCTCGTCGGGCTCCATCAGCTCCAGCAGCCGGTCCCGGTCGAGGGTGGACAGCTCGGCCAGCAGGTCGGCTGCGTCGTCGGGGTCCATCTCCTCCAGGACGTCGGCGGCCCGCCGCTCCTCGAGGGTGCCCAGGATGGTGATCTGCTCGGCCTCGGGCAGCTCGCCCAGCACGTCGGCCAGTCGGTTGTCGTCCATCGCCTCGGCCACCTCGTGGCGCCGCTTGATCGGCAGCTCCTGCAGCGCGTGCGCGGCGTCGGCGGCGTTCAGCTCGCGGTAGGTGGCGATCAGCGTCTCGGCGCTCTGCCCGGTCTCCGGCAGCGCGAGCCCCTCGACCTCGTCCCAGGCCAGCTGGTGCAGCTGCCCGCGGCGGCCGAGCCGGCCGGGCTCCTGCACGGCCAGCCGGGACAGCACCCAGTCACCGGTGCGGGTCTGCTCGATCGCGGCGTCCACGACGGTGGCCGGCCGGCCGTCGTCCTCGATGGTGACCCGGCGGTCCAGCAGCTCGCCCAGCACGAGGGTCTCCCCGGCGCGCTGCTCGAAACGCTTCAGGTTGACCGTGCCGGAGGCGAGCATCACCGAGGCCGCGTCCAGGCCGGTGACCCGGCCCATCGGGCAGAAGATCCGCCGGCGGGCGACGACCTCGACGATCAGGCCGAGCACGCGGGGCGCTGCGCTGCCCACCCGCAGGGCGACGAGCACGTCGCGCACCTTGCCGACCCGGTCGCCGTTGGGGTCGAAGACGGTCAGGCCGGCGATCCGGGAGACGTAGGCCCTGGTCACCGTGGTCACGGCACCTCCTCGCGCGCGCTCGTCGGCCAGGGGACCGGGCAGCTGGGTGGACGGCGACCTCACCAGCTCCGGTCGCCGGGGCTGAGGCTACCGTCGGCGTCGTGGGCGCCCCTGACTCTGACCTGCTGGCCTTCGAGGTCGTGGACGTGTTCGCCCCGCGGCCGTTCAGCGGCAACCAGCTCGCCGTCGTGCTGGACGCGGGCCACCTGGGCACCGCGCAGTGCCAGGCGCTGGCCGCGGAGTTCGGGTACTCGGAGTCGACGTTCGTCAGCGCGCCCACCGAGCCGGGGGCCGACTACCGGGTGCGGATCTTCACCCCGCGCACCGAGCTGCCCTTCGCCGGTCACCCGAGCGTGGGCACGGCGCACACCCTGGTCCGGCTGGGCCGGCTGCCCGCCGGGGTGCTGCGGCAGGAGTGCGGCGCCGGGGTGGTCGAGGTCGAGGTGGACGACGACGGCGCCCGGCTCACCGGTGGCACCGTCTCGCTGCGGCCCGGCCCGGACGTCGCCGCGCTGGCCGCCGCCTGCGGTCTCGGCCCGGACGACGTCACCGGTCGCCCCGCGCACCTGGTCGGCTGCGGCATCGACTTCGCCCAGCTGGAGGTGCACCCGGAGGCGCTGGACCGCGCGGCACCCGACGTCCCGGCGCTGACCGCGCTGCTGCCGGGGGTGCAGGGCGGTGTCTCGTTGCTCGCCTGGGACGCGGCCACCTCCTCGGGCGCCGTCCGGGTGTTCGCCGACGGCCTGGACTTCACCGACGACGCGGCCACCGGGTCGGCGGCGCTGGGCACCGGCATCTGGCTGGCCGCCGTGGGGCTGGTCGGCGACGGCGTCACCGAGTACCGGCTGGCGCAGGGCGCCGCGGTCGGGCGGCCCTCGGAGCTGCGCGGCCGGGTCGCCGTCGCCGGTGGCGAGGTGACCTCGGTGAGCGTGGCCGGCGCCGTCCGGGCGATCGCCACCGGCACCGTCCGGACCCCGGGATGAGCGACACCACTGCGGCCGGCGGGACCCTGCAGCAGGGCCGGCCGGCGTCCCAGGCCTGGGCGGTGACCCGGCCGGGTGGGCGGGACGTCGGGCTGATGGCGGTGGCCGTCGTCGGCGTCTCCTTCTCCGGGCCGCTGACCGCGATGGTCACCGCCTCGTTCCTGGCGATCGCGTTCTGGCGCAACGCGGCCGGTGCGGTGCTGCTGCTGCCGGTGCTGCTGCTGCGCGAGCGGTCGACGCTGCACGGCCTGCGGGCCCGGCAGCTGGGCAGCTCCGTGGTCGCCGGGCTGTTCCTTGCCGCGCACTTCGCCGCCTGGCTGCCCAGCTTGTCGATGACCACGGTGGCCGCCTCGACCGCGCTGGTCACCACCACCCCGATCTGGACGGCGCTGGCCGCCCGGGTCTCCGGCGTGCACCTGCCCGGCGGGGTGTGGTGGGGGCTGGCGCTGGCGGTGCTGGGCGCAGCGCTGATCGCCGGGGTCGACGTCACCGTCTCCTGGACGGCGCTGGCCGGCGACGGGCTGGCGCTGCTGGGGGCGATCTGCGCCGGTGGCTACATGCTCGCCGGCGCCCGGGCGCGGGAGCGGCTGACCACCTCCGCGTACGCCGTCGTCTGCTACTCCACCTGCGCGGTCGCCCTCGCCGTCGCGGCGGTGGTGGCCGGGGTGCCGCTGGCCGGGTTCAGCGCCCGCGACTGGTGGCTGATCGCGGCGATCACCTTCTGCGCGCAGCTGCTCGGGCACACCCTGCTGAACCTGGTGCTCTCCACGGTCGGGCCGACGGTGGTCGGCCTGGCGGTCCTGCTGGAGGTGCCCGGTGCCCTGCTGGTGGCCCTGGTCCTGCTCGACCAGGTGCCGCCGTTGCTGGCCCTGCCCGGGATGATCGCCGTCGTGGTGGGGGTGGCTCTGGTCATCCGCGGCGGCCGCCCCGCCCCGGAGGCCGAGCCGGTCTGAGGAGGGACCACCCCGCCCACGCCACCCGCACGCTCGCGGCGGGCCCCTGCGCGGTGGCCGACCGCTGGTTACTGTCCGGTAACCGAGTCGCCGAGAAGAGAGAGGGCACCGTGGCCGAGCTCCGATCCCGTCGTTCCAACCTCGCCGTCCCGGGCAGCAACCCCCGGTTCCTGGAGAAGGCCAAGGGCCTGCCCGCGGACCAGGTGTTCCTGGACCTGGAGGACGCCTGCGCGCCGCTGGCCAAGCCCGGCGCCCGCAAGAACATCGTCGCCGCGCTGAACGAGGGCGGGTGGGGCGGCAAGATCCGCACCGTCCGGGTCAACGACTGGACGACGGAGTGGACCTACCGCGACGTGGTCGAGGTGGTCGAGGGCGCCGGCGCGGAGCTCGACTGCCTGATGCTGCCCAAGGTCGCCGACGCCGGGCAGGTGCAGGCGCTGGACCTGCTGCTCACCCAGATCGAGAAGGCCAACGGCCTGCCGGTCGGCCGGATCGGCATCGAGGCGCAGATCGAGACCGCACAGGGCCTGATCAACGTCAACGACATCGCGTTCGCCAGCGAGCGGATCGAGACGATCATCTTCGGCCCGGCCGACTTCATGGCCAGCATCAACATGAAGTCGCTGGTGGTCGGCGCGCTGCACCCGGACTACCCGGGCGACCCCTTCCACCACATCCTGATGACGATCCTGATGGCCGCCCGCGCCCGCGGGGTGCAGGCGATCGACGGGCCCTTCCTGCAGGTGCGCGACGTCGACGCCTTCCGCGAGGTCGCCAAGCGCTCGGCGGTGCTCGGGTTCGACGGCAAGTGGGTGCTGCACCCGGGCCAGATCGACGCGGCCAACGAGGTCTACGCGCCGTCGCAGTCCGACTACGACCACGCCGAGCTGATCCTGGACGCCTACGACTGGGCGACGTCGGAGGCGGGTGGGAAGAAGGGCTCGGCGATGCTCGGTGACGAGATGATCGACGAGGCCAGCCGCAAGATGGCGCTGGTCATCGCCGGCAAGGGCCGGGCGGCCGGGATGGCCCGGACGTCGGCGTTCACCCCGCCGGAGGGCTGACCCGCCGGATCAGCCGCCGAGGGTGCCGTTGCTGATCGACACCAGCGCGATGGTCCAGAACAGCACGAAGGCGACGATCATCGCCACGGCCACCCCGCCGATGACGATCGCGGCCAGCGCCAGGCCGGCGCCCTCCTCGCCGGTGCGGCGGATCTGCTGGCGCGCGAGCACGCCGAGCACCAGCGCCAGCGGCGGGAACAGGAAGATCGAGATGACCGCGGCGATGGCCAGCCCGTTGGTCGGCCGGCGGCCCGCGCCGTAGAAGGGCTGGGCGCCATAGCCGGGCTGGGCGCCATAGCCGGGCTGGGTGCCGTAGCCGGGCTGGGTGCCGTACCCCGGCGGGGGGCCGTAGCCCGGGGGTGGGCCGTACCCGGGCTGGGCGTACCCGGTGGCGGGCGGAGGCGTTCCCGGGCTGGACGCCGAGTGCTGGGTGTCGCTCCAGGGTGCGTCGCCGCGGTAGAAGTCGTCCTGGCTCACGTCGTCCCCTCGTCGCTGCTCCGCGCCGTCGCCCCGCGCCACACCGTCCGGGACCGCACCGTCCGGGAGCACACCGCCCGGGCCGGGACAGTGTGCCGGTCAGGCACCGATCGCCCCGGCAGGCAGCGCCGCCAGCCGCGTGGCGATCGCGCGGCCGGCGGCGGCGGTGGTGGCCGGGTCCTCACCGATCAGCACCGACAGCACCTGGCCACGGGCCTGGGCGAGCACCACCTGGGTGGTGCCGTCGGCGAGCTCGTACTGGAAGACGACGCTGGTGGCGGCCAGGCCCTCGGCGCTGGGGGCGGGCTGGAAGGTGTACTGGTCCTCCGGGCAGCGGCCGAAGGCCTGCACCAGCTCCTGCACAGCGGCGCCCGCCGCGGCCGGCGAGTCGTAGGCGATCGCCTCCGACGACAGCTGCGGGGTGCCGCTGCTGTCCAGCCCGACGACCGGCTGCTTCGACGTCCGGTGCTGCTCGGAGGTGAAGGTCTGCCCGCAGATGCCGGTCAGGCTCGGGTTCGCCGTGAGGTCGGCGTCGGCGGGCAGCGGGTTGGCCTGCACCGACCACCCGGCCGGCAGGTCGGTGGCGCGGAGGGCGACGGCGACGGCGGCCTGGGCCGGGTCCTGCACCGCGGCCGGGTCGGCCATGGCTGCAGCGGCGGCTGCGTCACTCGCGGCGGTCGGCTCCGCGGTACCCGGGCGGACCGCGTCGGCCGGCTCCTCCGACGAGCCGCAGCCGGCCAGGACCAGCGCGCCGGTGGCCAGCGCGGCGATGAGGAGACGGCGGGAGGTCACCGCTGCGACGGTAACCCCGACCTGGCGCACCCGGCGGTGAGCCCGGTGACCCGCTTCCCGGCACAGTTGAGCCCTGCCCCCTCCTGGGGGCACGGCTCAACTGTCGGCGGGGCGATCAGTCGGCGGCGCCGCTGAGGTCGTACATCGTCACCCCGTCGATCGTCTGGGCGGTGAAGTTCTCCGCCACCCAGGCGGCGATCTCGGCGGCGGCGTTGCTGCCGCTGTCGCTGCTCATCCCCATGCCACCGCCGATGAACCAGTGCACCTGGCCGTCGGCGACGTGGGCCTGGAACTGCTCCAGCGTGGGCGAGGGGTCGCTGCCGTTGAAGCCGCCGATCGCCATCACCGGCTCCTCGCTGGCCAGCTGGTAGCCGGCGGCGTTGTTCGAACCGACGGCCGCAGCGACCCAGGTGTAGCTGGCGGCGTCGGTCAGCAGCGCCTCCACCACCTCGTCGCTGGCGTCGGCCGCCTCGAGCAGGCCGCCCATGCCGCCACCGCCCGTCCCGCCACCGGCACCGCCGTCGCCCATCCGGCCGCCGGTCGTGCCGCCGGTGGTCCCACCGGGCGGGGTGCCCGGCTGGCCACCGGAGCCATTGGCCGGCGGGGTGCCCCGCTGGCCCGCTCCCGGGAAGCCGCCACCGCCCCCGCCCGGGCCGCCACCGCCGAAGCCCGAGCTGCCGCTCACCGTCGGGCCGGCCGAGGGGATCGAGCCGGTGTGCGCCGTCCCGGCGGTCTGCACGGCGTAGGCGGCCGGGCCGCCGAGCGCAGCCAGGACGCCCACGGCCAGCACCGTCGCCGCCACCAGCCGGCCGCCGACGTGCACCACCAGCAGACCGAGCGCGGCGAGCAGGCCGCCGATCAGCACGCCCCAGCGCAGCCAGGGCAGGAAGTCCGCCGACCGGCCGAGCAGCACGAACGACCAGACCCCGGTGCCGGCCAGGGCGAGGGCCAGCACGGTCCGCGCCCAGACGGCCGCCCGGCGCTGCCAGAGCAGCCCGCCACCGATGCCGACCAGGGCGGCGATCGCCGGGGCCAGGGCGACGGTGTAGTAGGCGTGGAAGATGCCGGCCATGAAGCTGAAGGTGGCTCCGGTGACCAGCAGCCAGCTGCCCCAGGTGATCAGCGCCGCCCGGCGTGGGTCGGTGCGCGGCGCCCGGCCCACGGCCACCAGGCCGGCGACCAGCAGGGCGAGCGCCGCCGGCAGCAGCCAGGCGACCTGACCGCCGATCTCGGAGTCGACCAGCCGGCCGATGCCCGTCTCGCCCCAGTTGCCCCCACCACCGCCCACGCTGCCGGTCTCGTTCCCGGTGAGCCGGCCCAGGCCGTTGTAGCCCCAGATCAGCTCCCAGGCGGAGTCGGTCTGCGAGCCACCGATGTAGGGCCGCCACGACTCCGGCACCAGCTCGACGACCGCGACCCACCAGCCGCCGGCGACGACCATCGCCGCCCCGGCGGCCAGCACGTGCCCGAACCGCTTGGCCAGGGTGGTCGGCGCGGCGATCAGGTACACCAGCGCGAAGCCGGGGACGACGAGCATCGCCTGCAGCGTCTTGGTCAGGAAGGCGAAGCCGATCAGCACCCCGACGCCGACCATCCAGCGCAGGCTGGCCCGCTCCAGCGCCCGGGTGGTGGCGTAGGCGGCCAGCGTCATCAGCAGCACGAGCAGCGCGTCGGGGTTGTCGAAGCGGAACATCAGCACTGCCACCGGGGTCAGCGCCATGGCCGCACCGGCGAGCAGGCCGGCGCCGGGGCCGACGACCCGGCGCACCGCCAGGTACACCACCCCGACGGTGGCCACGCCCATCAGCGCCTGCGGCACCAGCAGCGACCACGAGTTCAGCCCGAACACCCGGACGGCGAGCTCCATGACCCACAGCGAGGCCGGCGGCTTGTCGACGGTGATCGAGTTCGCCGCGTCGGAGGAGCCGTAGAAGAAGGCCACCCAGCTCTCCGACCCCGCCTGCACCGCGGCGGCGTAGAAGGCGTTGGCCCAGCCGGAGGCGGCGAGGTCCCACAGGTACAGCAGGCCGGTGGCGGCCAGCAGCCCGAGCAGCGCCGGGCGCACCCAGCCCGGGTCGTCGTCCCGGCCGCGCACCAGCCGGCGGGCGCGCGAGGCGCGGGCGGGCTCGGGCGCCGGCGCGGCCGGGGGAGTGGGGGAGTCGAGGACGGTGCTCATCGGACGGTCTCCATCGCCGGGACGGCGGGCTCGGGGGTGGGGGCGGTGGCCGGGTGGGTGCGGAAGACCCAGCCGCGCAGCAGCAGGAAGCGCAGCAGGGTGGCCACTGCGTTGGCGGCGACCAGCAGCAGCACCTCGGTGCCGCGGGCCGGGCTGGGGGTGACCGCGTGCAGGGCGGCGAGGGTGCCGCTGGTCAGCGCCAGCCCGAGACCGAGGACGACGAGGCCCTGCAGCTGGGCGCGGCCGGCGCCGGGGCCGCCGCGGATGCCGAAGGTGATCCGCCGGTTGGCCGCGGTGTTCGCGACCGAGGTGACCAGCAGCGCGACCAGGTTCGCCGGCTGGGGGCCCACGACCGTGCGCAGCAGCACGAACAGCACGAGGTGGGCCAGCGTGGAGAGCACGCCGATGGTGGCGAACCGGACCAGCTGGCCGAACAGCCCGGCCGGCACCCCGGGCACCGGGTCGGCGAGCGGTCCGGGCAGGGGGCCGCGCCCCAGCTGGGCGCGCAGTTCGGCGACCGGCAGGCGGCCGGTGGTGAGGGCGCGGAGCATCCGGGCGATCCCAGCGAGGTCGGCCTTCGCGGTGGCCACGATGTCGACCCGGCTGTCCGGGTCGTCGACCCAGTCGACGGGCACCTCGTGGATCCGCAGCCCGCTGCGCTCGGCGAGCACCAGCAGCTCGGTGTCGAAGAACCAGCCGGTGTCCTCCACCAGCGGCAGCAGCCGGGCGGCGACCTCGGCGCGGATCGCCTTGAAGCCGCACTGCGCATCCGACAGCCGGGTGGCCAGGGTGCCGCGCAGCAGCAGGTTGTAGCCGCGGGAGACGAGCTCGCGCTTGGCGCCGCGCACCACCCGGGACGACGCCGCCAGCCGGGTGCCGATGGCCAGGTCGGAGTGCCCGCTGATCAGCGGGGCGACCAGCGGCAGCAGCGCAGCGAGGTCGGTGGACAGGTCGACGTCCATGTAGACCAGCACCGGTGCGTCCGAGCCGAGCCAGGCGGTGCGCAGCGCGCGGCCCCGGCCGGGGTCGGGCAGCACGAGCACCTCGATGCCGGGCAGCTCGGCGGCGACCCGGCGGGCCACGGCGACCGTGCCGTCGGTGCTGGCGTTCTCCGCGACCGTGATCCGGAACGGGTAGGGGAGCTGGGTGCTCAGGTGGTGGTGCAGCCGGCGCAGGCACGGCTCGAGGTCGGCCTCCTCGTCGTGCACGGGGACGACGACGTCGATGACCGGGTGCAGTGGGACGGGCTCGGCGGCGCCCAGGGGGAGCGATGGCATGCAGTGACCGTCGGGTCACTGGCTGGCGGCGAGCACAGCCGTGGCCAGGCGCCTGCTGTGAGTGCCCGGTGGCGGTCGACACGTCCCGAGCGGGTGTGGGTGACGTCGACGCCGGGGTAGCCGGTCGGCATGAGAGCAGTCGGAGTGACGGAGTTCGGTGGGCCCGAGGCCCTGCACCTGGTCGACGTCCCGGCCGAGCCGCTGGGCCCGGGCCAGGTGCGGGTGCGGGTGAGCGCGGCGACGGTCAACCCGACCGACACCTACTCCCGCAACGGCACCTACGCCCAGCGCGACCCGGTCAAGGAGTTCCCCTACGTGCCCGGGATGGACGTCGCCGGGGTGCTGGCCGAGATCGGTGAGGGCGTCGAGCTCGGCGTCGACGTCGGCGAGCACGTGATGGGCGTCGTCGTCCCGACCGGTGCGCACGGCGGCTACCGGGAGGACGTCGTCCTGCCGGCGGCGTCGGTGGCCCGGGTGCCGGCCGGGGCGAGCGACGTCGCGGCGTCGACGCTGCCGATGAACGGGCTCACCGCCCGGATGGCGCTGGACGCGATGGCGCTGACGCCGGGCCAGGTGCTCGCGGTGACCGGTGCGGCCGGGGCGTTCGGTGGCTACGTCGTCCAGCTGGCCAAGGCCGAGGGGCTCACCGTGGTCGCCGACGCCAAGGAGGAGGACGAGCAGCTGGTGCGCGGCCTGGGCGCCGACGTCGTCGTCCGGCGCGGGGACGGCGTGGCCGACCGGATCCGCGAGCAGTTCCCCGACGGGGTCGACGGGCTGGCCGACGGCGCGGTGCAGGACGCCGCCGTGCTGCCCGCGGTCAAGGACGGCGGTGCGGTGGCCACCGTGCGCGGGTACCGCGGCGACGGGCAGCGCGACCTGCGGGTGTTCCCGGTGATGGTGCGCGACTACAGCGAGGAGCCCGGCAAGCTCGACGGGCTGCGGGAGCAGGTGGAGGCGGGCGTGCTGACCCTGCGGGTGGCGCAGACCTTCCCGGCCGCGGACGCCGCGGAGGCGCACCGCCGGCTGGAGGCCGGTGGCGTGCGCGGGCGGCTGGTCCTCACCTTCTGAGCGCGGTACGAACTCACCCATGAGCAGACGCCGGCGGCGGAGCCGCTCGCTGTGGTCGCGGGCCTCGCTGTGGTCGATCGGGTCGACCGGGTCGGTGCTCTCGATCGGCAGCGCCGGGTCGGTGCTGTCGGTCGGCAGCATCGGCTCGTTCGGCTCGGTGCTGAGCGTGGGGTCGAGCAGCTCGATCGGCTCGGCCGGGTCGTGGCTGTCGATCGGCTCGGTGCTGTCGGGGCGGTCGCTGTGGTCGGTGCTGTCCTGGGACTCGCGGCGCGGGGTCCGCTCGGCCGGGGACTGTTCGTGCTGCGCCGACCTCACCGGTCCAGGTGCTTGGCCGCCTCCCGACGGGAGAGCGGGCTGAGCTCGTGCCCGGCCAGGAAGCGGCGCACCCAGGCGGGGTCGGTCTTGGCCAGGTCGCGCAGCGCCCAGCCGATCGCCTTGCGGACGAAGAACTCCGGGTCACCGGCGTTGACCTCGATGACCTCGGTGAGCAGCACGGTGTCGGTGGCGGCCTTCGCGCCGAGCTGGGCGGTGATCGCGCTGCGCCGCAGCCAGCGGTCGGTGCTGCGCGCCCAGCCCTGCAGCACCGGCCGCAGCTGCCCGGGGGAGGCGAGCAGGAGGTCGCGGACCCGGGGCTGGACGCCGTCGACCAGGTCCCACCAGGCGCCGGTGGTGATCATCTCCTCGTGCAGCGGCAGCAACGGCAGCGCCCCGCGGGCCATCGGCAGCCCGGTGAGCGCGATGGCCGCGTGCCGCTCCTCGCGGGCGGTCGCCTCCTGCCAGAGCGTGCGCGCCGCCTGCTCGAGGTCGGTGAGCGTCGCCGGTGGGTGCGCGGCCGCGGCGTCGCGCACGTGCCGGCGCACGTCGGGCAGCCGCACCCCGAGGCAGTGTTCGTCCGTCTTCAGGTAGGCCTGCATGCCGCGGCCACGCTCGGGGTCGGCGTCGGCGCGCAGCGCGCCCCGGACGGCGGTCACCAGCCCGGGCACCATGCCGGGCATCCTGCCGCAGCCGGATCGCCGTGCGGGAGTGCCCGTGCCAGGCTGCCGGGGGAGGCCGCTCACCGGTGAGCGGTGCGACGACGGAGGCCACGTGAACGGCGCGCAGTCAGTGATCCGCACCCTGGTCGGCGGCGGGGTGGACGTCTGCTTCGCCAACCCCGGCACCTCGGAGATGCACTTCGTGGCGGCCCTCGACGAGGTGCCGGAGATGCGCGCCGTGCTGACCCTGTTCGAGGGCGTCGCCACCGGCGCGGCCGACGGCTACGCCCGGATGGCCGGCCGCCCGGCGGCCACCCTGCTGCACCTGGGGCCCGGGCTGGGCAACGGCATCGCCAACCTGCACAACGCCCGCCGGGCGCGGACGCCGATGGTGAACGTGGTCGGTGACCACGCGCTGACCCACAAGCGGCTGGACGCGCCGCTGGAGTCCGACATCGACGCGCTGGCCGGCACCGTCTCCGGCTGGGTGCGCCGCTCGCTGGCCACCAGCGACGTGGGCGCCGACACCGCCGACGCGATCGCCGCGGCCGCGCGGGGGCAGGTCGCCACGCTGGTGCTGCCCGCCGACGTCTCGTGGAGCGACGGCGGTGTGCAGGCCGCCGTCCCGGCCCGGCGTCCCGCGCCGCAGGTGCCGGCCGCCGTCGTCGAGGAGGTGGCCGGGGTGCTCGGCGACTCGACGGTGCTGTTCCTCGGCGGCGACGCGGTGCTCGAGCCCGGGCTGCGGGCCGCTGCCCAGGTCGCGGCCGGCACCGGTACCCGGCTGCTGTCCCAGCGGTCGCCCGCGCGGATGCAGCGCGGGGCGGGCCTGCCCGACGTGCTCAAGCTGCCCTATCCGCCCGCGGGCGCCCGCAAGCAGCTGGACGGCGTGCGGCACCTCGTGCTGGTCGGTGCCGTCGAGCCCGTGGCGTTCTTCGGCTACCCCGGCATGGACGGGCGCCTGGTGCCCGAGGGCTGCACCGTGCACGTGCTGGCCGCCCCGGGGGAGGACGGCACCGCGGCGCTGCAGGCGCTGGCCGAGCTGGCCGCGCCGGGCGCGTCGCCGCAGCTCGCCGAGGCCTGCCGCCCCGAGCTGCCCACCGGCGAACTGGACACCAGGGCCCTGGCCGAGGTGGTCGGGGCGCTGCTGCCCGAGCGGGCGATCGTCGTCGACGAGGCGCTGACGAGCGGCTACTACCTGCCGGGGGCGACGGTCGGAGCGCCGGCGCACGACTGGCTGACCCTCACCGGCGGCGCGATCGGGCAGGGGATGCCGGTGGCCACCGGCGCGGCCGTCGCCTGCCCGGACCGGCCGGTCGTCTCGCTGCAGGCCGACGGCAGCGCGATGTACACGATCCAGGCGCTGTGGACCCAGGCCCGCGAGCAGCTCGACGTCACCACGGTCATCTGCGACAACAGCGCCTACGCGATCCTCGCCGGGGAACTGGAGGCCGTCGGGGCGGCCGGCGGGGGAGAGCGGGCCGGCAGGCTGCTGGACCTGGGCGGGCCGGCGCTGGACTTCGTCGCGCTGGCGACCGGGATGGGCGTGCCGGCCACCCGGGCCACCACCGCCGAGGAGCTGGCCGACCAGTTCCGCGCCGCGCTGGCCGAGCCCGGCCCGCACCTGATCGACGCGGTACTGCCCCGCAGCTGAGCTGCTCGGTGCAGTTGCTGTAACCACTCGTTGCAGCGGCTGTGCCGACCGCCGGCCGCTGGTCGTGCCGCGACGTTTCCCCTTGATCAACGCCGGGCACCTCCCGTCCACCAATCGAGGAGGATCCCCGTGGACACCTGGCTGATCGTCGTCATCGTCGTGGCCGTGCTGGCGCTCATCGCCCTGGCCATCGTCAAGCGCGGCGGCGCGAGCAAGGAGCGCAAGCGCGAGCAGGCGCGCGACCACCTGCAGGAGGCCCAGGTGCTCTCCGCGCGGGCGGAGAAGGACCAGGCGCTCGCCGACGAGCAGGCCGCCCGGGCCCGACGGGAGCGCGCCGAGGTCGAGGAGCGCACCGCGCTGGCCGAGCGGGAGGCGCGGGAGCGCGCCGCGCAGGCGCAGCAGGAGCGGTCGCAGGCCGCCGAGCTGAAGGCCAGGGCGGAGAAGCTGGCACCGGGGCTGGCGCAGTCCGACGGCCGGCACGCCCGCCAGGACCCTGAGGACCGGCGCGACGTCCGGCACGACGAGGTCCGGCACGACGAGGTCCGCCAGGACGTCCGGCACGGCGACGTCCGGCAGGACGAGGGTCACGCGACCGCGCGCCATGACGAGGCGGTGCGGCACGACGGGACCGTGGGCCAGGACGGGGCCGTGCGTCACGACGGGGCCAACGGCGCGACCCGCGCCTGACCGCTCCGCCCTCGACGGGCCGCCTCCCCGATGCGGGGAGGCGGCCCGTTCTGCGTCCGGCCTCCCTCGTCGGGGTGAAGTGACGAACCGCCGGATCGTTAGCAATCGAATGCGGGCAGTCATCAGTCAAGCGTTCAACCAACCAAGGAGTCGTGATGGCCGCTCGTCTCGCCCGCACCGCCCTCGCCGCCGCCGTCCTCGCCGGGACCTTCGGGCTCAGCGCGTGCGGGTCGTCCGGCACCGACGTCTCCCCGGCGGCGGCCCAGCAGGCGCGCAACGACCACGCCCACGACCTCGCCGCCGCGCAGCGCGCCACGCTGGTGCCGGTCGCCACCCGGCTGGAGCTCCTCGAGCGGGAGAAGCAGCGGGCCCTGCTGGCCGGCGCGGCCGTCACCGACGTCGAGCAGCGGATCGGGGCGCACCGCGACCTCGCCGAGTCGATCGCCGCCGCCCCGTCGGCGGAGACGGTCCGGGGGCTGGTCGACGAGGCCGGTCTGGAGCTCGCCCCGGCCCTCGACGACTCGGCCGTGCCCACCGCCGTCACCGCCGACTGACCCCGCCGGTGGGCCCGGTCGCCTGATCGGGTGAACCACCGGGTGAGAGGGTCACGCTTCGTCCACAGGGCGCCCCGCGAGACCGCTCCGTCCGCTTACAGTCGCTGGACTCAATCGTCCGATGGCTGGTCAGCGGGGGTGTCGTGCCGGCTCCGAGCAGTGCTGTCGACCTCGTCGACGGCGAGGTCCGCGAGCTCATCCGCAGGCAGGGGCTCGACCCGTTCACCGACCCGGCGCCGGTGCGGCTGCTGGTCCGCGACGTCGTCGCCGACTACGCCGAGCGGGCGCTGTCCTCGGCGCTGCCGCCGGTCGGTGACCCGGAGGGCGTGGCCCGCGACGTGCTCGACCGGGTGGCCGGGTACGGGCCGCTGCAGCGGTGGCTGGACGACCCCGAGGTCGAGGAGATCTGGGTCAACGAGCCCGGCCGGGTGTTCGTCGCCCGCCGCGGCCGCAGCGAGCTGACCACCACGATCCTCGGTGCGGGGCAGCTGGCCGACCTGGTCGAGCGGATGCTGCGCAGCTCCGGTCGACGGATCGACATGTCGACCCCGTTCGTCGACGCGATGCTGCCCGACGGCTCACGGCTGCACGTGGTGATCCCCGACGTCACCCGCCGGCACATGGCGGTCAACATCCGCAAGTTCGTGCTGCAGGCCCACTCCCTCGACGAGCTCGTCGCGCTGGGCACCCTCACCTCGCAGGTCGCCCGCTTCCTGGAGGCGTCGGTCGCGGCGGGGCTCAACATCCTGGTCTCCGGGGGCACCCAGGCCGGCAAGACGACGATGCTCAACTGCCTCTGCGCGGCCGTGCCGGCGCGCGAGCGGGTGGTCACCTGCGAAGAGGTCTTCGAGCTGCGGGTGCCGCTGCCCGATGTGGTGGCGATGCAGACCCGCCAGCCCAACCTGGAGGGCGCCGGGGAGATCCCGCTTCGCCGGTTGGTCAAGGAGGCGCTGCGGATGCGCCCCTCCCGCCTGGTGGTCGGGGAGGTGCGCCAGGAGGAGTGCCTCGACCTGCTCATCGCGCTCAACAGCGGCCTGCCCGGCATGTGCACGCTGCACGCCAACAGCGCCCGCGAGGCAGTGGTGAAGATGTGCACCCTGCCGCTGCTCGCCGGCGAGAACATCGGCCACGCGTTCGTCGTGCCGACCGTCGCCTCGTCCGTCGACCTCGTCGTCCACGTGGGCACCGAGCCCAGTGGGCAGCGCCGGCTGCGCGAGGTCGTCGCCCTGCCCGGTCGCACCGAGGGCAGCGTGGTCGAGACCGCCGACGTCTTCACCACCCGCGACGGCCGGCTCGTCCGCGCCGACGGCCACCCGCCGCACCCCGAGCGCTACGCGGCCCACGGGTTCGACCTCGCGGAGCTGCTCGGGGACCGGCCGTGACGATCTCCGGCGGGCTGCTCGGGCTGGCGCTCGGGGTCGGCCTGCTGCTGATCTGGCGCAGCGGCAGCCGGGCACCCGCGCAGCGGGTGGCCGCCCGCCGGGCCGGACGGCGGCAGCAGCTGCTGGCCGCCGCCGGGCTGAACGGGATCAACCCCGCCCAGCTGCTCGCGCTGCAGGTCGGCCTGGGGGTGGCCGTCACCCTCCTCGTGCTCGTGACCACCCGCACGGTGACCATCAGCCTGGCGTTCGGCGTCTTCGGCGCGGCCGTGCCGTACCTGCTCGTGCGTCGGCTGGCCGGGAAGCGACGGGCCGACCTGCGCGATGTGTGGCCGGAGGTGGTCGACAACCTCGCCTCGGCGGTCCGGGCCGGGCTGTCGCTGCCCGAGGCTCTGTCGGCCCTGGCCGTCCGCGGCCCGGAGGTGCTGCGCGGCTCGTTCGCGCGGTTCGCTGCCGACCACCGGTCCAGCGGCCGGTTCAGCGATGCGCTCGACCGGCTCAAGGACGACCTGGCCGACCCGGTGGGCGACCGGATCGTGGAGACGCTGCGGGTGGCCCGGGAGGTCGGCGGCAGCGACCTCGGCCGGGTGCTGCGCACGCTCGCCGCGTTCCTGCGTGAGGACGCGCGGGCCCGGGCGGAGCTGGAGACCCGGCAGGGCTGGGTGGTCCAGGCGGCCCGCCTGGCGGTCGGTGCGCCCTGGGTCGTGCTGCTCCTGCTCGCCACCCAGCAGCAGACCCTCACCGCCTACGACTCCCCGGTGGGCAGCGCCCTGCTGCTGGGTGGCGGTGCGGTGTGCGTCGTCGCCTACCGGCTGATGCTGCGGATCGGCCGGCTGCCGCAGGACGTGCGGGTGCTGCAGTGAGCGGCCCCCGGGCGTCGCGGGAACGCGGGGAGACCGCGTGAGCGCCGGGCTGGTCGGCATGCTGTTGGGGCTGGTCGCCGCCACCGGCGTCCTGCTGGCCGTCAGCTTCGCCCCGCCGTTCCGGCAGGTGCGGCTGGTCGACCGGCTGGCCCCCTACGTGCACGACAGTCCCGCGCCGTCCCGGCTGCTCGGCACGATCACCCAGCCGGGGATGCTCACCGCCGCGCGGCGGGTGTTCGGCCCGGTGCTCGCCGACGGCGCCCGGTTCGTCGACCGGGTGCTGGGCGGCCGGGTCGCCGTCCGCCGGCGGCTGGACGCCCTCGGGGGCGAGACCACCGTGGAGGACTTCCGGATCGAGCAGGTCGTGTGGGGCGGGCTCGGTCTGCTCGGCGGCGCCGTGCTGACCGGCGTCGGCTCCGCGTTCGCCGGCTCGGTCAACCTGCTGTCGGCGGTGCTGCTCTGCGTGGCCGGGCTGGTCGGCGGGGTGCTCGGCCGCGACTGGTGGCTGACCCAGCAGGTGCAGCGCCGCGAGGAGCTGCTGCTGGCCGAGTTCCCGGTGGTCGCCGAGCTGCTCGCGCTGGCGGTCACGGCGGGGGAGAGCCCGACCGCGGCGATCGGGCGGGTCACCCGGCTCTCCGGCGGCGAACTGGCCCGGGAGCTGCGGTCGACCCTGGACCGGGCCCGGGCCGGGATGCCCCTGGTCGAGGCGCTGCAGCAGCTCGCCGACCGCACCTCCCTGGAGGCCCTGGCCCGTTTCGTCGACGGCCTCATCGTGGCCATCGAGCGCGGCACGCCGCTGGCCGAGGTGCTGCGCGCCCAGGCCGCCGACGTCCGGGAGGCCGGCAAGCGCCGGCTGCTGGAGGCCGGTGGGCGCAAGGAGATCGCCATGATGGTGCCGGTCGTCTTCCTGGTGCTGCCGGTCACCGTCGTGTTCGCCCTCTTCCCGGGGCTGATCAGCATCGTCTCGCTGGCGCAGTGACGCCGGTGACCAACAGGAAGGACGACGGATGCGCGTCTACGCGTACCTGATGACCGCGCTCGCCGCGCTGACCGACCGGCTGGACGGCGAGGACCCCGAGCGGGGCGACGTCCCCGGCTGGGTGATGATCACGGTGATGACGGCGGCCCTCGTGCTGGCCATCCTCATCCCGTTCCGGACGGCGATCGTCTCGGCCGTGCAGACGGCGCTGAGCTCGGTGACCACCGCGCAGTGAACCCGGCCGCCACGCACGCCGCCGACCGGGAGCGGGGCAGCGCCGTCGTCGACTTCGTGCTGGTCGGCGTGCTCGTGGTGGGCCTGCTGCTGGCGGTGCTGCAGGTCGCGGTCTACGTGCACGTGCGCAACGTGGTCGTCGCCAGCGCCCAGCAGGGCGCCCGGTACGCGGCCAACGCCGGGGTGCCCGCGGAGGCCGGCGCGCCGCGCACGTTGGAGATCGTCGGGCGGGCGACCTCGGCCGGGACGGCGGCCGGGTTGGCGTGCGAGTCGGGGCAGGAGGTCGACGAGTCCGGGCTGACGCTGGTCGTCGTCCGGTGTGCCGGGTCGGTGCCCAGCCTGTTCGCCCCGCTGGGCGACCTGCTGCCGCTGTCGGCGACCGGGCGGTCGGTCGAGGAGGCGCCGTGAGGTGGCTGCGCGCGCGGCTGGGCAGTGGGGCCGAGCGCGGATCGGCGATCGTGGAGTTCGTCTTCATCGCGCTGGTGGTGTTCCTGCCGCTGGTCTACATCGTGGCCGGCTTCTCCGCGGTGCAGCGCGGGGTGTTCGCGGCCAACGCGGCGGCGCGGGAGGCCGGCCGGGCGCTGGGCACCGCACCGGACCTGGTCACCGGGCAGGCGCGGGCGGAGGCGGCGGTGGCGCTGGCGGTGGAGGACCAGTCGGTGGCGGCGACCGACGTCGTCCTGGCCTACGCACCGGCCGGCTCGGGCTGCGACGTGGCCGGGAGCTGGACACCGTCGCTGACACCGGGGGAGGAGTTCTCCGTCTGTGTGACGGTGACCGTGCGCATCCCGCTGCTGCCGGAGTTCATCGACGCCAACACCGCCACCGGCCAGTTCCTCGTCGAGCGCGACCGCTACGTCGACGGCTGAACCCGCCGTCGAGCGCTGAGCGTCGGCGGCCCGACGGCCGGTGCACGACGGCGGGCGCGGAAACCGGTCGCGCGGATCCGTGACCCGGGCGTACGGTCCGCGGCGAACGTCCCCGAGCCAGGAGCGAGCGACATGGGCGGCAGCGACGACATCTGCGGGTGAACCCCGCCCGATGTGCCCGGCCGGCGCGCGAGCAGCGCAGCCGCCGTGGCCTCCGTCGTCCTCGTCCACCGCCGGGCCGCCCCGTGCGCCCGCGTCCTCCAGGGGTCCCCTGTGCCCGATGCCTCCGTCGTCTGTTCCGCCCTGTCCTTCGCCTGGCCCGACGGCACGCCGGTCCTCGTTGGGCTCTCCTGTTCGTTCGGGCCCGGCCGCACCGGCCTGGTGGCGCCCAACGGCGTCGGCAAGAGCACGCTGCTCCGGCTGATCGCCGGCGAGCTCCGCCCGACCGCCGGCGGCGTCACCGTCGAGGGGCTGCTCGGGCACCTCCCGCAGACCCTGCCGCTGTCCGGTGGGCTCACGGTCGCCGAGGCGCTCGGGGTCGCCCCGGTGCTGCACGCGCTGGCGGCCATCGAGTCCGGTGACGCCGCCGACGAGCACTTCGCCACCGTCGGCACCGACTGGGACGTCGAGGAACGCACCCGCGCCCAGCTCGACCGGCTCGGCCTCGGTGCGGTGACCCTGGACCGGCGGCTCGGCACCCTCAGCGGCGGGCAGGTGGTCACCCTCGGCCTGGCCGCACAGCTGCTCAGGCGTCCCGACGTCCTGCTGCTCGACGAGCCGACCAACAACCTGGACGGCGACGCGCGCCGCACCCTGTACGCCGCGCTCGACGACGTCGCCGGCTGCCTGCTGGTGGTCAGCCACGACCGCGCACTGCTCGACCGGATGGACCGCATCGCCGAGCTCGACCGCGGCGAGCTGCGCACCTACGGCGGCGGGTTCACCGACTACGAGATCGCCGTCCGCGCCGAGCAGGAGGCGGTGGAGCGCGACGTGCGCACCGCCGAGCAGCAGGTGAGACGGGAGAAGCGCGAACGGCAGCTGGCCCGCGAGCGGGCGCAGAAGAGGTCGGGCAACGCCGCCCGCACCGTCGCCGACGCCGGGCTGCCGAAGATCCTCATCGGGAAGATGAAGCGCACCGCCCAGGAGTCGGCGGGCAAGGCCGACGACGTGCACGCCGCCCGCCTGGACGGCGCCCGCACCCGGCTGGCGGAGGCCGAGCGTGCGCTGCGCGACGACCAGGCGATCGCCCTCGAGCTGCCGGGCACCGCGGTGCCGGCCGGGCGCACCGTGTTCGCCGGCGAGGGGTTGCAGGTCCGGGGCCTCTTCGCCGGCAACGGCCTCGACCTCGTCGTCCGCGGACCGGAGCGGATCGCGCTGACCGGCCCGAACGGCGCCGGCAAGTCCTCGCTGCTGCAGCTGATCACCGGGGACCTCGCGCCGGACGCCGGCGGCGTCCGGCGGGCCGAGGGCCGGACCGCGTACCTCTCCCAGCGGCTGGACCTGCTCGACCCCGACCGCACCGTGGCCGAGGCCCTCGCCGACGCCGCGCCTGGCCTGCCGACCGCGCAGCGGTTGACCCTGCTGGCCCGGTACCTGTTCCGCGGCGCCCGGGCGCACCTGCCGGTGCGGGCGCTGTCGGGAGGCGAGCGGCTGCGGGCGACGCTGGCCTGCGTGCTGCACGCCGAGCCGGCACCGCAGCTGCTGCTGCTCGACGAGCCGACCAACAACCTCGACCTGGTCAGCGTCGCCCAGCTGGTCGGCGCGCTGACCGCCTACCGCGGCGCCTTCGTGGTGGTGAGCCACGACGAGCGCTTCCTCGCCGACCTGCAGATCACCCGCCGGCTGCACCTGTCAGCCGGCCACCTCCGGGAGGTCGCCGCGCCAAGCTGACCGGACGCCGGTGGTCACCCATGGCCGCCTCGCGACCGTGGAGGCAGCCACGAGTGACCAACGGCGGAGCGGGTCAGCCGGCGATGCGGGTGCACTCCGGGCAGCGGTCGGTGCCCGGGAAGGCGAGCCAGTCCTGGTCGGCGACGGCGGAGACCAGCACGCCGCAGACCGACTGGTCCAGGCCGTCGACGACCGGGCGGGCGACGGCATGGGTGACCCGGTCGCTGCTGCGCGGGTCGTGCGCGCTGGAGGCCACGTGGGTGGCGGAGTCGGTCCTGGTCATGGAGAGGCTCGCCGTCATGGTCAGGAGCGTGCCGGACGAACATGACGATCCGACGACGACGGGACGTTGATCCCGCGATGACCCGTCACACCCGTCCGGCGGCCGGCCCCGACCCCCCGCCGGCCGGACGGCGCGACCCGGGAGCGGCAGCCTGCTGTACCCCAGGTCGGCAGCCGGGGGGATCGGCGCGGGGCCGCCGCGTGCCCAGGATCAGGAGTGACTCGAACGAGCCACGACCGAGGAGCCCCCCGTGCCCGACCCCTACGCCCTGCGCACCGACCCCACGACCGGCGCCCCCGCCCCCAGCGAGCCCAAGGCACACCGCGCCGACCCGCTGCGCGCGCTGCTCTGGACGCTGCTGGTGCTCAGCGTCGCTGCGAACACCATCACCTCCTTCGGCGTCGTGCCGCTGGCGGTCAGCATCGGCCTCGGCGTGGTCACCGCCGCCACCGGCATCACGCTGATCAGCCTGCACGTCCGCGGCCGATGAGCACCACGCTCACCCCGCCGGCCACCGGCACCGCCGCCGTCGCGCTCCGGCACGTCACCAGGACCCACGACCACGACGTCCGGGCCCTGGACGACGTCAGCCTGGAGGTGCCGCCGGGCACCTTCCTCGCCGTCATGGGGCCGTCGGGCTCGGGCAAGAGCACGCTGCTGCACTGCGCCGCGGGGCTGGACACCCCCACCAGCGGCGAGGTGCTGCTGGCCGGCACCGAGATCGGCCGGCTCGACGAGACCCGGCGCACCGAGCTGCGCCGGGACCGGATCGGCTTCGTGTTCCAGGCCTACAACCTGCTGCCCGCGCTCACCGTCGCCGACAACATCACCCTGCCGCTGCGGCTGGCCGGCCGGCCGCTGGACGCCGACTGGGTGCGGCACCTGGTCGAGCGGGTCGGGCTCACCGGCCGGCTCGGGCACCGCCCGGCCGAGCTCTCCGGCGGCCAGCAGCAGCGCGCGGCGATCGCCCGGGCGCTGGTCGCCCGGCCCGCCGTCGTCTTCGCCGACGAGCCCACCGGCGCCCTGGACCTGCACAGCGCCGCCGAGGTGCTCGACCTGCTGCGCGAGCTGGTCGACGAGCTCGGGCAGACGGTCGTGATGGTCACCCACGACCCGGCCGCGGCCGCCCGCGCGCACCGCGCCGTGGTGATGGCCGACGGCCGGGTCGTCGACACCCTGGAGCGGCCCGCCGCCGCCGACCTCGCCGCCCGCCTCGTCGCGCTGCGGGAGGGCTGAGCCGTGCTCTCCCTCGCCGTCGCGATGGCCCGCCGCCGGCTGACCGCGCTCATCGCTGTGCTGTGCGCGGTGTTCGGCGGGGCCGCCATCGTCACCGGCACCGGGGTGCTCGCCGAGTCCGGGCTGCGCTCGCACCTGCCGGCCGGCCGGCTCGCCGGCGCCGACGTGCTGGTCTCCGCCGACCAGACCCTGCGCCCCGGCGGTGACCTGCCGGTCGCCCTGCCCGAACGCGCAGCCGTGCCGGCCGGGCTGGTCGAGGAGCTGGCGCAGCTGCCCGGCGTGGACGCCGCGATCGCCGACGTCAGCTTCCCGGCCGCGCTGGTCTCTGACAGCGGGGACGTCGTGGAGACCGCCGACCCGCGCGCCGCCGGGCACGGCTGGTCCTCCACCGGGCTGCTCGCCGACCGGCAGGTGCGCGGCACCCCGCCCGAGGGCCCCGGCGAGGTCGCCGTCGACGCCGCACTGGCCGACGCCGCCGGGCTGCGCCCCGGTGACCAGGTGCAGCTGGTCGTCGCCGGCGAGCCGGGCCGGTACCGGGTCACCGCCGTGGTCGGCACGCCGGGCGCGGGCGTCCTGCTGGCCGACGACGTCGCCGCGGGCGTGCACGGCTCGGTCGACCTGATCGGGCTGCGGGTCAGCACCGATCCGGACGGCGTCGCCGAGGCCGCCCGCCGGCTGCTGCCCGCCGGGGTGGTCGCCAGCACCGGCGACGACCGCGGCGACGTCGCGCTGCCCGGGGCGACCGCCGCCCGGTCGATGCTGGTCGTGCTCGCCGGCTCGCTGGCCGGGGTGCCGCTGCTGGTCGTCGGCTTCCTGATCGCCGGCGCGCTGTCGGTCTCCATCGGTGGCCAGCGCCGCGAGCTCGCCCTGCTGCGCGCCATCGGCACCACGCCGCGGCAGCTGCGCCGGCTGGTGGCCGCGCAGGCCAGCGTGGTCGCCGCGGTCGCGCTGCTGCCGGGCATCGCCCTGGGGTACGCCCTCGCCGGGCAGTTCCGCCGGCTGCTGGTGCACATCGGGATGCTGCCCGAGGCCCTCCCGCTGGCGCTGGGCCCGCTGCCGGCGCTGGCCGCCGCCGTGCTGCTGCTCCTGGTCGTGCAGGTCGCCGCGCGGTCGGCCGCCTGGCGCACCTCGCGGGAGCCGGTGACCAGCGTGCTGGGGGAGGCCCGCACCGGGCCGCGCACGCCCTCCCGCGGCCGGTACCGCGCCGGGTTGCTGCTGCTGGTCGCCGCCGTCCCACTGTCGGTGCCGCCGCTGCTGCTGCCCTCGGCGCTCGGCGCCGCGGGCACCTCGCTGGCCGGCATCGTGGCCGCGATCGGCCTGGCCCTGGCCGGGCCGACGATGCTCCGCCGGGTCAGCGGCGGGCTGGCCACCCGGCTGCCGGCGCGGGTCTCGGCGCCGTCCTGGCTGGCGGTGGCCAACCTGCACGGCTACGCGCTGCGCTCCGCCGGGGCGATCACCACCCTGGCGATGGCCCTGGTGTTCGTGCTGACCTATGCCTACGCGCAGACCACGGTGGCTGGTGCCGTGGCCGAGCAGACCCGGGCCGGCACCCGCGCCGACACCACGCTCACCGCCGACGCCCTCGGCGGCGTGCCGGCCGGCCTGCTCGAGGAGGTGCGGGCCACCCCCGGGGTCGAGGCCGCCGCACCGGTCGGCTCGACGACGGTGCTCTGGCCGCAGCGGGTGCTGGGGGAGGAGGAGGTCGCCGCCGAGCCGGCGCTGGTGCTCACCCCGGCCGCGGCCGACGTGCTCGACCCGGGGGTCACCGAGGGCGACCTCGCCGACCTCCGTGGCGCCACGGTCGCCGTCGCCCGGGACGTGCCGGTCGGCAGCTCCGTGCAGCTCGTGCTCGGGGACGGCGCGGAGGTCGACGCGCGGGTGGTGGCGCGCTACGACCGCGGCCTGGGCTTCGGCTCCGTCGTCCTCTCCGCCGACCTGGCCGCCGGGCACACCACCACCGGCCTGGCCCAGCGCCTGCTGGTGCGCACCGACGGCAGCGCGGCCACCGGCCGGGCCCTCGCCGGCCTCGCCGCCGGCCGGCCCGGGGTCACCGTGGCCGGCGGGGGCCCGGACGGCGAGGGCCCGCTCGGCGACCGGCCCGCGGCGCCTCCGGAGACGTGGGTCAACCTCGCCGTACTCGGGGTGCTGCTGGGCTACCTGCTGCTGGGGATCGCCAACGCGCTGGTCGCCGCCACGGCGCAGCGGCGGGATGAGATCGCCACCCTGCGGCTGACCGGCACCACCCCGCGTCAGGTGCGCACGATGATGCGGCGGGAGGCGGGCCTCGTCTCGGCCGCCGCGGTGGTCACCGGGGTGCTGGTCTCGGCGCTGCCGCTGGCCCTGCTGGGCCTCGGCCTCCTGGACCGGCCCTGGCCGGCCGGCCCGGTGTGGCTGCTGCCGGTGGCCGCGCTGGTGGTCACCGGGATCGCGTTCGCCGCGATCGAGCTGCCCACCCGGGCGGCGCTGCGGGTGCCGCCGGCCGACGCGCTGGCCTCGGTCAGCTGACCGGGCCGGCCGAGGGCACCGTCAGGCGGGGGTCACTGCAGGGTGTCGCGGTTCTGGGTGTGCTCGCTGACCTGGGGCTGCTCGCCCCCACAGCTGCCCGGCGAGGCGGCCGCGGTGGTGCGCGCCCAGCACAGCCGGCACAGGTGCGTGGGCTCCGGCGGGAGGAACGGGCGCCCGCCCAGGGGGCGCACCTCCACCCAGCCGACGGCGTCGGCGGCCTCGGCCACCTCCGCGCACTGGTCGCAGCGGTACTGCAGGGTCATGCGTCCGGGCCTCCAGGGGCGAGGGACACCGGCGGCCCTCGACGGCCTCCAGCGTGCCCGCCGGGAGCCGCGGTCGCAGGACGGGTCAGGCCGCCAGCGGCAGGCAGTCGCGCAGCTCCGCCTCGAACCAGTCGGCGTCCAGCTCCTCGACCTCGCGCAGTTCGAGCTCGGCGAGCAGGGCGAAGGCGGTCTCGATGTCCATGACCCGGACTCTCCGGTGCCTTCCGCGCGGCCGGCTCCAGCCAACCGCAAGAGAACCGCAGATCAGCCGCCGCGGTTGACCTCGGCCTGCACGACCCCCAGCAGGGCCGTCTGCAGCGTCTGGTCGGCGTGGTCGCCGCGGGCCAGCGCCTCCTGGGCCGGGCCGGGGAGCCGGCTCACCTCGACGTCGTCCAGCCAGACGGTGTCACCACCGATCTGCCGGCCGAGCTTGAGCGCATCGCCCTCGCGCCGCACCTGGTACTGCTCGCCACCGAGCTCGATCGTCGTCGATTCGCTCATGCGGCAGCCCCTACCCTGGGGAGACGCCGGCCTACACGCCGGCCGCCCGTGCGGCCTTCACCCTTTCCGGTCGATCCGGCGCCACGGGGGTACAGGTGGTCGCGCTGCGGTCGATGCAGTCAGCGACACGGGTGCGCCAGCCAGGCCGCCCGCAGGCTCCAGACCAGGGGGTGGACGTGCCGCGAGCAACGGGTGGACCGCAGCTCCCTGACGACGTCCGCCGGCACCGGGGTGCCGAGCACGCCGACGCCGGCCTGGTGACCGGGGTGCTGGACGCGCTGCCCTCACCGACGGTCCTGATCGACCCCGA
Source organism: Modestobacter lacusdianchii (assembly GCF_054177765.1). Taxonomy (NCBI): domain Bacteria; kingdom Bacillati; phylum Actinomycetota; class Actinomycetes; order Geodermatophilales; family Geodermatophilaceae; genus Modestobacter; species Modestobacter lacusdianchii. Next base: position 62,242 of record NZ_JBJJTJ010000023.1, read on the forward strand.
CGGCACGATGCTCCTGGTCAACAGCGCGTGGCGGGCGGCCGGCGACCTGATGGACGACGACCGGCTGCGGGTCGGCGTCGGCGGCAACTACTTCGCGGTGATGCTCAGCCTGTCCGACGACGCGCTGAACCAGCAGCGGATCGCCCGGCTCCAGGAGCTGTCCCGCGGCGAGCGCGACCTGGTGTCGGCCGACTACGCGCTGCCCACCCCGTCCGGGGTGCGCTGGTACCACCTGCAGGCCTCCCGGGCCGACGAGTCCGGCCGGGTCGTGGTCACCCACACCGACGTGACCTCGCGGGTCGCGGCGGAACGGGCCTCGGCCTGGCAGGCCCGGCACGACCACCTCACCGAGCTGCCCAACCGGGCACACCTGCACCAGCTGATCGACGCCGAGCTGGCGCGGGCCGACCGCGGACCGGTCGCGGTGCTGTTCCTGGACGTCGACGGGTTCAAGGACGTCAACGACACCCTCGGCCACGAGGTCGGCGACCACCTGCTGCGTGAGCTGGCCACCCGGCTGACCAGCCGCACCCGCGGGCAGGACACGGTGGGCCGGCTCGGGGGCGACGAGTTCGTCGTGCTGTGCCGCGACTGCGACGTGGAGGGGGCGCTCGCGCTGGCCGAGCGGTTCCAGTCGACCTTCGACGAGCCCTTCCAGCTGGGCGAGCGGGCCACCCGGCTCACCGTCAGCATCGGGGTCGCCGCTGCCGCCGCGGGCACCCGGCTGCGCTCCACCGACCTCGTGCGGGACGCCGACCTGGCGATGTACGCGGCCAAGGGCGCCGGCCGCAACCGGGTGCGGGTGTTCAGCCCGGACCTGCGCTCGGCGGTCGAGCAGAAGGTGCTCGTGGCCGCCGAGCTGCGCGATGCCATCGAGGCCGGTCAGCTGGTGCTGCACTACCAGCCGGTGCTCCACCTGCCGAGCCGGCAGTTCCTCGGTGTCGAGGCGCTGGTGCGCTGGCAGCACCCCGAGCGCGGCCTGCTGATGCCGTGCGACTTCATCCCGCTGGCCGAGCAGAACGGCGTCGTCGTCCCGCTGACCCGCTGGGTGCTCGGCGAGGCCGCGCGGCAGACCGCCGCCTGGGACGCCGACGGGCTGTCCCTGGTCACCGGGGTCAACATCAGCGCTGCGCACTTCGGCACCGGCACGCTGGTCGCCGACGTCCACGACGCGCTGGAGGCCGCCGGCCTGGCGCCGGAGCGGCTGATCCTGGAGCTCACCGAGACCAGCGTCGCCGAGGACCCGTTGCGGGCCGCCGCGCAGTTCGCCCAGCTGCGCATCTCCGGGGTGGAGGTCTCGATCGACGACTTCGGCAGCGGCTTCTCCTCGCTCAGCCAGCTGGTCTCCATCCCGGCCGGGGTGCTCAAGCTCGACCGCAGCCTCATCGCCACCACGGCCACCCGGCGCAGCGAGTCGGCCGCGGCGATCGCGGCCGTCGTCGGCCTGGCCACCGCCTGCGGCATGCGGAGCCTGGCCGAGGGCGTCGAGACCGCGGACCAGCTGGAGCTGGTGACCGAGCTGGGCTGCACCTACGCGCAGGGCTTCCACATCGCCCACCCGATGCCACCGGCCGAGCTGGCCGGCTGGCTGGCCGAGCGCGCCGGCGGGCGGCCCCCGGCCCCCGTCCAGCTGCAGTCCGTCTGACCCGGCTCCCGGGTCAGCCCGGTTCGCCGCGCAGCTTGCGGCGGGCCACCACCACCAGGTCGACGAGGGCGATCACCGCCAGCACCACCAGCGCGACGGACAGGAACACCGGGGCGTCGGCGGAGAAGGCCAGGACGGCGAGGACGGCGCACAGCACCAGCCCGAAGGCGGCCAGCACCAGCCGCAGGGTGAGCGCGCTGCGTGCCGCGCCGGCGCCCCCCTCGGGCATCCGGGGCTGGGAGTCGGGGATCCCGCGGGGGAAGTCGTCGCGCTCGTACTCGGTCAGGTCGTCCGGGGTCCGTCGGTCGTCCGGTGGTGACGTGCTCATGCCGCTGGTCGTACCCGGCGGGGGAGCGCACTACCCTGGACTGTCGTGGCCGCTGACTTCTCCGTCGTCCTGGACGAACTCGACACGACCCTGAAGTCCATCGAGGCCGTGATGCGGGTCGATGACCTGCGCAGGGAGGTGGCCGAACTCGAGCAGAAGGCCGCCGCCCCCGACCTCTGGAACGACGTGGAGGCCGCCCAGGCGGTGACCTCCCGGCTGTCCTACCTGCAGGGCGACCTGCGCCGGGTGGAGGAGCTGCGCAGCCGGCTCGACGACGTCGGCCTGATGCACGAGATGGCCGCCGACGAGGGCGACGAGGCCACCCTCGCCGAGACCGAGCGGGAGCTGACCAGCATCCGCACCCTGCTCGACGAGCTCGAGGTGCGCACCCTGCTGTCGGGGGAGTACGACGCCCGCGAGGCGCTGGTCACCATCCGCTCGGAGGCCGGGGGCGTCGACGCCGCCGACTTCGCCGAGATGCTGATGCGGATGTACCTGCGCTGGGCCGAGCGGCACAAGTACCCGACCGAGGTCTACGACGTCTCCTACGCGGAGGAGGCCGGCATCAAGTCGGCGACCTTCGCGGTCAAGCACCCCTACGCGTACGGCACCCTCTCGGTCGAGCAGGGCACCCACCGGCTGGTGCGGATCTCCCCGTTCGACAACCAGGGCCGCCGGCAGACCTCCTTCGCCGGGGTCGAGGTGCTGCCCGTCGTCGAGCAGACCGACCACGTCGACATCCCGGAGAACGAGATCCGGGTCGACGTCTTCCGCTCCTCGGGCCCCGGTGGGCAGAGCGTCAACACCACCGACTCCGCCGTCCGGATGACCCACATCCCGACCGGCATCGTGGTCTCCTGCCAGAACGAGAAGTCCCAGATCCAGAACCGCGCCGCGGCGCTGCGGGTGCTGCAGGCCCGGCTGCTCGTCGTCCGCCAGGCCGAGCAGCGGGCCGAGCTCGACGCGCTGAAGGGCGAGGGCAGCAGCTGGGGCAACCAGATGCGCTCCTACGTGCTGCACCCGTACCAGATGGTCAAGGACCTGCGGACCGAGGTCGAGAGCGGCAACCCCTCGAGCGTCCTGGACGGCGACATCGACAGCTTCATCGAGGCCGGCATCCGCTGGCGGCGTCAGCAGGAGGCCCCGGCCAACTGAGGAAGGACCTCGGTGCCTCGGGCCTCGCCGCAGGGTCCCGCGGCGAGCCTGCGGGTCGGGCAGGGAGGTCCTCCGTCGAGGCCGAGGAACTGGTCACATCAGGCCGGCTGGGCGACGGAACGTGATCGGCCGGCCTGGGCCTGGTCACTGTGCGCGAACACAGTTGGCCGCCGCGCCGAGCGGACGGACCATCATGCGGTCCGCGGCAGGTACCGTCGTCCCTCGTGATCGAATTGCAACACGTCACCAAGGTGTACCCGACCAGCCCACGGCCGGCCCTGGACGACGTCTCCATGCAGATCGACAAGGGTGAGTTCGTCTTCCTCATCGGGTCCTCCGGTTCGGGCAAGTCGACCTTCCTCCGGCTGCTGCTGAAGGAGGACGACCCCACCAAGGGCGTCATCACGGTCAACGACAAGAACCTGAACACGATGAGCAAGTGGCAGGTGCCCAAGCTCCGCCGCACGATGGGCTGCGTCTTCCAGGACTTCCGGCTGCTGCGCAACAAGACGGTCGCCGAGAACGTGGCGTTCGCCCTCGAGGTGATCAACAAGCCGCAGCGCACCATCAAGCGCGTCGTCCCCGAGGTGCTGGAGATGGTGGGCCTGGAGGGCAAGGAGAACCGGCTGCCCGGTGAGCTCTCCGGTGGTGAGCAGCAGCGGGTGGCGATCGCCCGGGCGTTCGTGAACCGGCCGCTGGTGCTGCTGGCCGACGAGCCCACCGGCAACCTCGACCCCGAGACCAGCCAGGACATCATGCTGCTGCTGGAGCGGATCAACCGCACCGGCACCACCGTGGTGATGGCCACGCACGACTACCACATCGTCGACTCGATGCGGCGGCGCGTGATCGAGCTGAACGACGGCGTCCTCAGCCGCGACCAGAGCCGCGGCGTCTACGGGGTCGGCCGCTGAGGTGCGGGCCGTCGAGACGACCGTTCGCCGCACGCTGAACGACACGACAGGGAACTGATGCGCGTCAACTTCGTCCTCTCCGAGGTGGCCGCCGGGCTGCGCCGGAACCTGACCATGACGATCGCGATGATCCTGACCACCGGGATCTCGCTCGGGCTCATGGGCACGGGTCTGCTGATCGCCAACATGATCGGCGACATGCGGGAGATCTACTACGAGAAGATCCAGGTCTCGATCTACCTCGCCGACGAGGTGACCGACGAGCAGCGCGACTCGATCGCCGCGCAGCTCGACGCCTCCCCGGAGGTCGCGGACTACCTCTACGAGTCCAAGGCCGATGCCTACCAGCGCTTCCTGAAGGCCTTCCAGGAGCAGCCGGCGCTGGTCGCGAACACCCCGGAGGACGCCCTCCCGGAGAGCTTCCGGGTCGAGCTGGTCAACCCCGAGCGCTACCCGGTCATCGCCGAGCAGTTCCCCAACGGGCAGAACGGCGTCGACGAGGTCCGCGACGAGGGCGACTTCCTCGACCGGCTGTTCAGCCTGCTCAACGGCGCCCGCAACGCCACCATCGCGGTGGCCGTCGTCCAGGCACTGGCCGCGTTGCTGCTGATCTCGAACACGATCCAGCTCGCCGCGTTCAACAGACGCAACGAGACCAACATCATGCGACTGGTCGGCGCCTCGCGCTGGTACACCCAGCTGCCGTTCATCCTGGAGGCCGCGCTCGCCGGCCTGATCGGTGCCGGGCTGGCCATCGGTGGCCTGGTGCTGACGAAGATCCTGTTCGTCGACAAGACCCTCGCCGGCCCGATCAAGGCGGGCATCATCCCGCCGGTCGACTGGTCGGCGATCGCGGCGATCTCCCCGATCATCGCCGCGGCCGGTGTCGGCCTGGCCGCCATCGCCGCCTACGTGACGCTCCGGCTCTACGTCCGGCTGTAGCACCTCCGGCCGCAGCGACCACCAGCACCGCGACGGCGCCGGGACCCGATCGGGTCCC
>NZ_JBJJTJ010000024.1:0-65933 GCF_054177765.1 Modestobacter lacusdianchii
CCCCCCCCCCCCCCCCCCCCCCCCCCCCCCCCCCCCCCCCCCCCCCCCCCCCCCCCCCCCCCCCCCCCCCCCCCCCCCCCCCCCCCCCCCCCCCCCCGGACGATCCGTGGGCGGTGCTGCGGGAGGCGACGCGGGCGCGGGTGGCGCTGGGCCGGGCCGGGGACGGGCTGCCGACGACGCGGGAGCTGGAGTTCCGGGCGGCGCACGCGGCCGCCCGGGACGCGGTGCACACCGCGCTGGACGCCGGCCGGGTTCGCACCGCGCTGACCGCGGCCGGCGTCGAGCTGGACGTGCTGGAGGTGCACAGCCGCGCACCGGACCGGGCCACCTACCTGCAGCGCCCCGACCTGGGGCGGCAGCTGGCCGAGGGCACGCAGCTGCCCGGCGGGCCGCACGACCTGGCGCTGGTGGTCGCCGACGGGCTGTCGCCGCGCGCGGTGCACGAGCACGCCGCCGGCACGGTGGCCGCCGTCCTCGACCGGCTGCCCGGCTGGTCGGTCGCGCCGCTGGTGCTCGCCCACCAGGCGCGGGTGGCCCTCGGTGACCCGGTGGGCGAGGCGCTGGGCGCCGGCATCGTCGTCGTCCTGGTGGGGGAGCGGCCGGGGCTGAGCTCGGCCGACAGCCTGGGGCTGTACCTGACCCACGGCCCGCGGCCGGGCCGGGCGGACTCCGAGCGCAACTGCATCTCCAACGTCCGCCCGCCGCACGGGCTCGGCTACGCCCAGGCCGCCGACACCCTGGCCGCGCTGGTGCAGGCGTCCCGGCAGCTGGGTGCCTCCGGCGTCGTCCTCAAGGACGAGGGGACGGCGCTGCCCCCGGGCGCCGCCTGACGGCGGCCGGCCTCAGGAGCGGGAGGGCTGCTCGAAGCGGCGGAGCGGCCCGATCCTCATGACCGTGTTGAGCAGCGCCTCCAGCGGGTGGCGCTGCGGCCGCTGCACCTCCGCCGGCCAGTCCGGGGCGAGATCGGGGTCGGCGTCGGCGGTGGCGACGTCGGCCACCCGGCCCTGCAGCCGGGCCCGCACCTCATCGGCCGAGTAGGCGCGACGGTGGCGTTCGTGGCGGACCAGGACGGCGCCGGTCGCGGCCACGCCGACGATCCCGGCGACTCCGAGCAGCTTCGAGGGGCGCATGAGCCGTTACGGTAGTGGTGTGGCTCACTCTCGTGCGGTGTCCCGCACCTCCGGTCGTGTGTTGTCGCTGCACGAGGCCGTCGAGCTGACCCGGACCGGCGACGTCTGGGTCTTCCGCGGCGCCTCGCTGGCCGACCGGGCCATCCAGACGCTCACCAACGCCCCGGTGAACCACGTCGGGATGGCCGTCGTCCTCGACGACCTGCCGCCGCTGCTCTGGCACGCCGAGCTGGGGCACTCGCTGGCCGACGTGTGGTCGGGGCGGCACCAGCGCGGCGTCCAGCTGCACGACCTCTCCGACGCCGTCTGCGTCTGGAAGAAGCGCTACGGGCAGCAGGCGTGGCTGCGGCAGCTGGTCGGGCCGGCCGACGACGGCGGGGTGACCCGGGAGATGGAGGACGCCGTGCTGCGCACCATCGCCCGCCTGGACGGCAAGCCGTTCCCGACCACCCGGCACCTGGCGCACGGCTGGGTCAACGGCAAGCTCCGCCGGCACCAGACCAACGACACGGTCTTCTGCGCCGAGCTGGTGGCCACCACCTACACCGCGATGGGCCTGCTGGCCAAGGACCGGCCGCTCAAGGCCTACGACCCGGGCAGCTTCTGGTCCGGTGACGACCTGCCGCTGGTCGGTGCCCAGCTGGGGGCGGAGATCCAGGTCGACGTGCCCGACGGGCCGGCCTGCGACTGAGCCGGACCCGCACCCGGCACCACGATCGGCGGGCCGTTCAGCTCGCGCCGGGCCGCCCGATGACGTCGGCGGGCACCAGCCGCCCGCTGACCAGGTCGGCGGCGACCGAGTCGACGGTGCGACCGGTGCCGTAGGCGTGCGCGCGGAGCACGGCCAGCGCCTCGCCGGCCTCGACGTCCAGCGCGGCGGAGGTCAGCCCGACCGCCTGCCAGACCTGGGCCCGGCGCTCCGCCGCCGGGCTGTGCAGCCAGTGCGGGCCCTCGGCCTCCGACCAGGTCGACCAGACCGCGGCGTCGCTGAGCGCCGCGGCGGCCAGGTCGCCGACGGCGACGGCGTCGAACACGTCCAGCCGGGCCACGTCCGCCGGGTCGGCGAGGAACAGGTCCAGTGCTCCGGTGCCGGCCAGGGCGTGCCGTACCGGCAGTGACACCACACCTCGGTAGGGCGTCTGCTCGAGCAGGAGTGCGGCGAAGACCGGCCACCGCCGCTGCAGGTCCTCGACCACCAGGAAGACCGGCTGCCCGGTGGTGACGGCGAGCAGGCAGGGCCCGTTGCCGACGGTGAACTGCAGCCGCTCCGCTCGTCCAGCGGCGGCGGGGCTCGCGCCGAGCGGGCACCGGCCCAGCCGGGGCAGCTGCACGCTCAGGCCGGCGCCGTCGACCGGCAGCACCCGGGTGACGGCCCGGGCCAGCCGCTCGGGCAGCAGGTGCCCGTCGTCGTGCTCGCTCCCGGCGGTCTCCGCGGCGAGGGCGGCGGTGAAGCGCTGGGCCAGGCTCACCGCCCCATGATCACCTCCGGCGACCGGGAGCACACCCGGCCGCCGGGGTCAGCGGCGCGCCGCCACCTGTGCGTGCGTGCCGAGGTCCACCACGGTGTCGTCGGCACCGGCCAGGTCGTGGTCGTGCGTGACGCAGACGACCAGCCGGCCGGCCAGTGCCCGGCGCAGGTCGGCCACCAGCGCGGCCGCCGTAGGCGGGTCCAGGTGCGCGGTCGGCTCGTCGAGCAGCACGACCTCGCGGTCGGCGAGCAGCGCGCGGGCGACGGCCAGCCGCCGTCGCTCACCGCCGGACAGCGACGTGCCGCCGGCGCCCACCGGGGTGTCCAGGCCCGCGGGGAGGGCGGCCAGCAGCGGGCCGAGCCCGGCGTCGGCCAACGCGGCGCGCATGGCCTGCTCGCCGTCCGGGCCGGCCAGCTCGCCGCGTGGGCGGGCCAGCGCCAGGTTGGCCCGCAGCGGGGCGTCGAAGACGTGCGCGTCCTGCGGGCACCAGGCGATGGCCGCCTGCACGTCGTCCCGGGTGAGCCGGGCGACCGGCACCGGCCGGCCGCCGTCGCTGAGCACGTGGTCGCCGGAGACCGGCCGGAGCGCGGCCATCAGCACCGACAGCAGCGTCGACTTGCCCGACCCCGACGGCCCGGTGACCACCAGCCAGCCGCGGCCGGCGGTGGCGACCAGGTCCAGGTCACGCAGCACACCGGGCCGGCCGGGCCAGCCGGCGGTGAGGTGCTCGGTGGCCAGCTCCCGCACCGGCCGCGGCGGGGTGAGCCGGTCGGCCGGGGCGGGGTCGGCGGCCACCGGCTCGGCCAGCACCGCCTCCACCCGGGCGCGGGCGTCGGCCCAGGCCAGCCGGTGGCGCCGGGCGGCGCCCAGCGCGGTCAGCGGTTCGAGCAGCGCCAGCGGGGCCAGCGCCAGCACGGCGGCGACCGGGGCGCTCACCTCCCCGGCGCGCACCGCGGCGGCCCCGGCCCACAGCGCGAGCACGGCGGCCGACCCGGAGGCCAGCGCCGCGATCGCGTCACCGGCCGCGGCCGCCGCGGCACCGGCCTGGGCAGCGCGACCCTGGCGGCGGCCCAGCGCGTCGAGCCGGTCGACCGCAGCCGGGGCCAGCCCGTGCGCCCGGAGGTCGCCGGCGGCCTCCAGCGTCCCGGCGGTCTCGCGCAGGGTCACCGTCTGCAGCTCGGCGGCGGCGCGGGCCACCCCGCGGTCGGCCCACCGGTGCACCCCGAGGACGGCGAGCACCGCGACGAGCAGCACCGCGGCCACGAGCGCACCGGCCCGCGGCTCGAGCACGGTGAGCACCGCCGTCGTCCCGGCGAGCACCACGGCCGAGACCAGCGGCGGGGTGACCACCCGGACCGAGAGGTCCTGCAGCAGCCCGACGTCACCGACCAGCCGGGCCAGCGCCCGGCCCGGGGTGCGGTCGGCGGCCGGGCCCTGCCCGATCAGCGCCCGCCACAGCCGCAGCCGGGTGTCCGAGGCGAGCCGGAAGGCGGCGTCGTGGCTGGCCAGCCGCTCCAGCCAGCGCAGCAGCGCGCGGCCCAGGCCCGAGCCCCGGACGCCGACGATGGCGACCATCAGGGTGAGGATCGGCGGCTGCTCGGCGGCCCGGACGATCAGCCAGCCCGACACCGCGGTCAGCGCGACGCCGAAGGCGCTGGACGCGGCGCCGTACCCGACCGCGCGGGTGACCGCCCGCCGCGGCCAGGACAGCCCGGCGGTCGGTGCAGCCGAACTCGTGGCGCCGCTCGTGGGGGCACCCGGCAGCTCGCCGGCCGGCGCGACCACCGGGGCGCCCGCGGGCCCGGGCACGGTGGTCAGCGCGGGGACGGCGGTGCGGCCGGGCAGGTCGACGGCCCGGTCGGCCAGCACCGCCAGCGCCGGCTCGTGGGTGACCAGCACCGTGCACAGCGAGCCGCGCAGGCGTACCAGCAGCTCGGTGACCCGGGCGGTGGCGGCGGCGTCGAGGGAGGCGGTCGGCTCGTCGAGCAGCAGCACCCGGGCGCCGCGCTGCACCCGCACCAGCGCCCGGGCCAGCGCGACCCGCTGCAGCTCACCGGGGGAGAGGGTGCGGCAGGTGCGGTCGCGCAGGTGTTCGGCGTTCACCCAGCCCAGCGCGGTGTCGGCGAGGTCGGTGGCCCGCTCCGCCGGCAGCTCACCGGCGTGCCGCGCGAGCTCGTCGAGCACGGTGTCGGCGACGGTGTGCGGGAACTGCGGGACGACGGCGACGTCCGCCGGGGCGAGCACGACACCGTCCACCTCGGCGGTGCCGCCGTCCAGCAGCTGCCCGGCGAGGACGGCGAGCACGGTGGACTTGCCCGAGCCGCTGGGCCCGCGCAGGGCGACCAGCTCGCCGGGCTCGACGGTGAAGGAGAGGTCCTCGACCGCCGGGGCGCCGCGGCCGGGGAAGGCGACGGTGAGGCCGGTGACGGTCAGCCCGCGCAGCTCACCGGTGGGCGGGGCGGCCACGACCGGCCGGGGTGCCGGGGTGGTGAGCACCGCGCGGGCGGCGGCGGCGGCCTCGGCGGCGTCCTCGGAGGCGTGGTGCGCAGCCCCCAGCGCGCGCAGCGGGGCGAAGGCCTCCGGGGCGAGCAGCAGGGCGAGCAGGCCGACGTCCAGGCTCATCGTCCCGTCGGCCAGCCGGATCCCGACGGTCACCGCGACCAGCGCGACCGACAGCGTCGCGAGGACCTCCAGCACCAGCGAGGAGAGGAAGGCGATCCGCAGGGTGGCCAGCGTGCGCCGGCGGTGCGACTCACCGAGCTCGGCGAGGGCGGCCAGCTGGTCGGCGGCTCGGCCCAGGCCGACCAGCACCGGCAGCCCGCGGACCAGCTCGGCGACGTGCCCGGCGATCCGGTCCAGCGCCCGGGCGGCCTCGACCGTCTGGTCGCGGGTGTGCAGCCCGACCAGCGCCATGAACAGCGGGACCAGCGGGAGGGTGACCGCGACCAGCACGGCGGAGAGCCAGTCGGTGACGCCGATGGCCAGCAGCACCACCGGTGGGACGACGATCGTCTGGGCCAGCGCCGGCAGGTAGGTGGCCAGCGCCGGGCCCAGGTCGTGCAGCCGGGTGGTGGCCAGCACCGCGGCCGGGCCGCTGCCACCGGCGGCGGTGACCGCCTCGCCCTCGCCGGCCAGCAGCCGGTCGAGCAGCCGGCGGCGCAGGGTGTCCTCGGCCCGGCGGGCGTCCCGGGTGGCCAGCACGCCCCCGGCCCAGGAGCCCAGCGCCCGGACGGTGACCCCGGCGAGGGCGACCAGCAGCGCCGTCCCGGGCGTCGTCCCGGCGGCGACGTCGGCGACCGCGCGGGCCAGGCCCGCGGCGAGCAGCACCACCCCGGCGGTCTGCACCAGCGCGACGACCGCCGCCCGCACCAGCGCCCCGGTCAGCCCCGGCACCCCGGCCAGCGCCCCCAGCGGCCCCCGCCCCGACGCCCCGGAGGGGCCAGAGTCGCGACTTCGGCCCCTCCGGGTGGTGGTGCGCCCGGTCATGCGTGCACCGGCTCCTCGGTGTGCGGGGTCTCCGGCTCGGCGGTCAGCCGCTTGCGGAACACCCAGTAGGTCCAGGCCTGGTAGCCCAGCACCACCGGCAGCCCGAAGCCGGCGGCCCAGGTCATGATGGTGAGCGTGTAGTCGCTGACCGACGCCTCGGCGATGGTGACGGAGAAGGCCGGGTCGACGGTGGAGACGACCACCACCGGGTACACCGCGCCGAAGATCGTCGCGGCCGAGGCGAGCATCACCACCGCCCAGGCGGCGAACGCCTGGCCCTCGCGGTCGACCCGGATCCGGGTCCAGCTGACCAGCACGGCCAGGGCCGCGACCAGCCACAGCACACCGGTGACGAACGTGCCCGACCGCAGCTGCACCAGCCCGGCCCACGCCAGCAGCGGCAGCGCGGCCACCGGCGACCAGCGGACGGCGAACCGGCGGGCGGCCAGCCGCACCGGGCCGTCGGTCTTCAGCGCCAGGAACACCGCCCCGTGCACCATCGAGTACGCCAGCACCGCGACGCCGCCGAGCAGCGCCGACCAGGTGACCCCGGCGAACGCGCCGCCCACCCGGATGCCGTCGCCGTCGATCGGCAGGCCCAGGGTGGTGCCACCCAGGGCGGCACCCACGCCGAGCGCGGCGATCAGCGAGCCGGCGGTGATGACGTGGGTCCAGGTGCTGTCCCACTGCGCGGTGTGGTGCGAGTGCCGCCACTCGAAGGCCACCGCCCGGATGATCAGCCCGAACAGCACCAGCACGAACGGCAGGTACAGCGCCGGCAGCCAGGTGGCGTACCAGCCGGGGAAGGCGGCGAAGACCGCGCCGGCCGCGGTGATCAGCCAGACCTCGTTGCCGTCCCAGAGCGGGCCGATGCTGCGCAGCATGAGGTGCCGGTCGGCGGGCTTGCGGCCGATCACCGGGAGCAGCGCGGCGACCCCGAAGTCGAAGCCCTCCAGCAGCAGGAAGCCGATCCAGAGCACCGCGACCGCGGCGAACCAGACTGTCTGCAGGTCCATGTCAGCTCTTCTCGATCAGTTCGGGTCAGTACGCGAAGGACAGGACGTCGTCGTCGGACTCGCGCCGGGTGCTGGCGCTGCCCGGGGTGACGTCGGCGCCGCCGCTGACGTCGTCGTCCGGCGAGCCCTCGGGGGTGTGCCCCGGCGTGGGGGCGCCGTCGCTGGTGGTGACCCCGCGGCGGACGAACCGGGTGAGCAGCCACAGCTCCACCACGGCCAGGGCGCCGTAGACCAGGGTCAGGCCGATCAGCGACGTCCACACCTCGGTGGCGGTGACGCCGGGGGAGACGGCCTGGGCGGTGAAGAAGTAGACCTGGTCCTCGCGCGGGACGTCGGGGTTCGGGTAGACGACGAAGGGCTGGCGGCCCATCTCGGTGAAGATCCAGCCCGCGGCGTTGGCCACGAACGGGGCGCCGATGGCCAGCACCGAGCCGTAGACCGCGATCGGGTTGGTCGGCACCCGGCCCTTGCGGGTCGACCACAGGGCGTAGGCGCCCACCGCCGCCGAGACCATGCCCATGCCGATCATCAGCCGGAAGTTCCAGTAGGTGACCGCCAGCAGCGGGGTGTAGTCGATCGGCTCGCCGGCCTTGTCGCCGAAGGAGGGGTCGTCGGGGTAGGTGGCCCCGTAGGCGGCCGAGTACTCCTCCTGCAGCTCGTTCACCCCGGGGACGGCGGTGGAGAAGTCACCGTGGGCGAGGTAGGAGAGCAGGTAGGGGACGGTCCAGGAGTGCACGTCGTCGCACTCGTTGGAGCCGAGCTTGCCGAAGGCGAAGACCGAGAACGGGGCGGGCGCCTCGGTGGTGCACAGCGCCTCGGCCGAGGACATCTTCAGCGGCTGCTGCTCGTACATCAGCTTGGCCTGGTAGTCGCCGGTGACCGCGACCAGCAGGAACGCCGCCACCGAGACCCAGCCGCCGAGCCGTACCGAACGGCGCCACACGTGGTGGTCCGGGTCGGTGGTGGGGGCGCCGGCCAGCGTGCGCTTGCGCAGGTGCCACAGGCCGATGCCCACGAGCGCGGCGCCGGCGACCATCAGCGCGCCGACGATGGTGTGGCTGAACGCGGCGAGCGCGGTGTTGTTGGTCAGGACGGCGAAGAAGTCGACCTGCACGGGCCGCCCGGTGGCGTCGTCGGTGACCACGCCCACCGGGTGCTGCATCCAGGAGTTGGCCGCGATGATGAAGTACGCGCTGACGATCGAGCCGATGACCGCGGCCCACAGCGTGGCCAGGTGCACCTTCTTCGGGATCCGGCCCCAGCCGAAGATCCACAGGCCGAGGAAGGTCGACTCCAGGAAGAAGGCGAGCAGCGCCTCCAGGGCCAGCAGCGAGCCGAAGACGTCTCCGACGAACCGGCTGTACTCGCTCCAGGCCAGCCCGAACTGGAACTCCTGGACCAGGCCGGTGGCGACGCCCAGCACGAAGTTGATCAGATAGACGCGGCCCCAGAAGCGGGTCATCCGCAGCCACTCGGGCTTGTCGGTGCGCACCCACATGGTGTGCATGACCGCGACCAGGATCCCGAGTCCGATGGTCAGTGGGACCATCAGGAAGTGGTAGACGGTGGTGATCCCGAACTGCCACCGAGCGATGTCCAACACGTCCACCGGGGTTCCTCCAGCTGCTGACGTACGATCGACGAGTTCTTTCTACGCCAGGTAGAACAATTTTTTCTACGAGATGTAGAAGACGCGCCGTGTGAGCTGGCCGACAGGGGGACCCATGAACACGCTGGGCGAGCTGGAGCGCACCGTGCTCGAGCACCTGTGGTCGATCGGCGCCCCGGCGACCGCCACCCAGCTGCGCGACGAGCTCAGCGACCGGGGGCTCGCGCTGACCACCGTGCACACCGTGCTCACCCGGCTGGAGCAGAAGGGGTTCGTCGACCACGACGACTCCCGGCCCCGGCAGTTCCGGGCGCTGGGCACCCGGGAGGACCACGTCGCCGACCTGATGCACGAGGTGCTCGGCCAGGCCGGTGACCGGCAGGCGGCGCTGGCCCGCTTCGTCGGCAGCGTCGGGGACGACGAGATGCGGATGCTGCGCGAGCTGCTCGCCGGCGCCGGGAACGACGCGGCGCCGGCCTGACCGTGCTCCCCGCGACCGCGCTGGCCCTCGGGGTGCTGGCCGCGCTGCTGGCCTGGCCGGTGCCCGCGGCGCTCGCCCGCGCCCGCTGGCCGCGCCGCGACCCGCTGGCCGCTCTGGTGTGCTGGCAGGCGATCGGGCTGGCCGGGGGCCTGTCGATCATCGGCGCGCTGCTGGTGCACGGGCTGGCGCCGTGGGGGCACTCGCTGCCCGAGGCGTGGTGGCACTGGGTCACCCGGCAACCGGCGCAGGAGGTCGTGCGCGGTGACCACTGGGTCGCCCAGACCCTCGCCGCGGTGCTGGCGCTGGAGCTGCTGGGGGTGCTGCTGCTCTCCGGCGTGCGCACCGCCCGCACGCGCCGGCGGCACCGCGAGCTGCTGGAGCTCGTCGTCCGGCCCGGCGCGGCGGCACCGGTCGAGGACGAGACGCTGCTGCTCGACCACCCGGCGCCGGTCGCCTTCTGCATCCCCGGCGCCCGCCCGCTGCTGGTGCTCTCCTCCGGCATGGTCGCCGAGCTCGACCAGGCACAGCTCGACGCCGTCGTCGCCCACGAGCGGGCCCACCTGCGCGAGCACCACCACCTGCTGCTCCTGCCGTTCGTGGCCTGGCGGGCGGCGCTGCCGGTGCTGCCCGCCGCCGACCGCGCGCACGACGCCGTCCGCGACCTGGTGGAGATGCGGGCCGACGACGTCGCGCTGACCGCGCTCACCGGCCCGGACCCACGGCGCACCCTGGCCGCGGCGATCGTCGCGGCCGCGGGCGGCTCCGGCGGTCAGGTGCCCGAGGGGGCGCTGGCGGTCAGCGGTGGGCCGGTCGCCGTCCGGGTGCGGCGGCTGCTCGCCCCGGCCGACCCGTTGCCGGCCCGGGCGCGGTGGACGGCGCTGACCTGCGCGGTCGCGCTGCTGCTGGTGCCGACCGTGTTGCTGCTGCTGCCCGCCCTGGTCTGAGCGGCCGAGATGCTCGGCGACCTCTAGCGTCGGGCCATGGACGCAGCAGTGCTCACCGAGCCCGGCACCCCCACCTTCGCCTCCTTCGACGACCCGGTCCCGGCGGACGGGCAGGTGCTGGTCGACGTACGGGTGGCCGGGGTCAACCCGGTGGACGTCGCCATCGCCGCCGGGGTCTTCGTCACCAAGCCGCCGTTCCCCTCGGTCGCCGGCCGTGAGGGCGTCGGCACCGTCGAGGGGCGGCGGGTGTACTTCAACGGCTGCGTCGCCCCGTTCGGCTCCATGGCGCAGCGCACGCTGGTGCCCGCCGGCTCGCTGCTGGACGTGCCCGACGGGCTGGACGACGGCCTCGCGGTGGCCTGCGGGATCGCGGGGCTCGCCGCCTGGCTGCCGCTGCAGTGGCGGGCCCGGCTGCAGCCGGGGGAGACGGTGCTCGTGCTCGGGGCCAGCGGGGTGCTCGGCACGATCGCCGTCCAGGCGGCGAAGGTGCTCGGCGCCGGCCGGGTGGTCGCCGCGGCCCGGGACGCCGACGCGCTGCGGCGGCTGACCGGGCTGGGTGCCGACGCGACCGTGCAGCTGTCCGACGACGAGCCGGTCGCCGACCTCGCCGGGCGGATCCGCGACGCGGCCGGGGGTGGGGTGGACGTGACCATCGACCCGGTCTGGGGCACCCCGGCGCTCGCGGCGATGGGAGCGGCCCGGCAGGGCATGCGGCACGTGCAGATCGGGCACTCGGCGGCGCCGGCGGCCGAGCTGGTGGCCGGCGGCTTCCGGGAGGCGATGGTCGACCTGCTCGGCTACACCACCCGGCACGTGCCCGGCGACGTCGTGGCCCGGGGCTGGGCCGAGCTCACCGGGCACGCCGCCGCCGGGCGGATCGGCGTGGAGGTGGAGCGGGCGCCGCTGGCCGACGTGGCCGCGGTCTGGCAGCGGCAGGTCGCCTCCGCCCACCGCAAGTTCGTGCTGGAGCCCTGAGCCGGCTCACCGGCGCCGGTCGCGCAGTTCCTGGCGCGCCGTGTCGCGCTCGGCGCGGGCGTCGGCGAGGTCGTCCTGCAGCTGCACGATCACCTGGGCCGAGCTGAGCAGGTGGCCGTCGTCCAGCAGCACCCGCACCCGGGCGGCCAGCTGCAGCTGGTGCCGGGAGTAGCGGCGGTGGCCGCCGGGGGAGCGGTGCGGGTGCAGCACCCCGGAGGAGTCCAGGCTGCGCAGGAAGGCGGCCTGGACGCCGAGCAGGTCGGCCGCCTGGCTCATGGTGAGCACCGGGTGGTCGGGGTCGTCCAGGCGCTGCAGCGGGTCGGTGCTCATGGGTCCTCCGGAGACGACGGGAGGGGCGGGACCGGGTGGTCCCGCCCCTCCCGGGGAGCGTCGGTCAGCTCTCGACGGCGGGCTGCTCGCCCTCGATGGTGTGGGCCTCCACCGCGGCCGGGGTGTCTGCCCGGGTCACGGTGATCTTGCGGGCCTTCGCCTTCTCGGCGACCGGGATGCTCACGGTGAGCACACCGTCGTGGTAGCTGGCCTCCAGGCGGTCGGTGTCCAGGCTGCGGCCCAGCACCAGCTGCCGGGTGTAGCTGCCGAACGGCCGCTCGGCCACCTGCCACTGGGCGCCCTCGATCTCCGGGACGGAGCGCTCGGCGCTGATGGTCAGCGTGGTGCCCTCGACCGACAGGTCGATCGAGCCGGGGTCGACGCCGGGCAGGTCGAAGTGGGCGACGAAGTTGTCACCCACCCGGTAGGCGTCCATCGGCATGCCGGCCAGCGGGCGGGCGGTGGTGGTGCCGGTGCGACCGGTCAGCTGGTCCAGCGCCCGGAAGACGGACGACGTGGACGCGAAGGGGTCGTAGGAAGTCAGCATCATGGCTGCGTACCTCCGGTGTCGTGCGGGAGTGCGGTCGTCGCTGCCTCTGGCGAACCTCCAGTGGCAGCTGGAGATTACCTCGGGCGTGCGGTGATGTAAACGTCTCCGGCAGAGAAATCTTCCAGCCGGGACTGGAGATCCGGCAGGGCCCGTCACCAGCGCCACCGGACGGCGGCGGCGACGTCCTCGGCCGGGACGCCGTCGAACAGCGCGAGCTCACCCCGCCGGACCTCGGCGATCGTGGTGGCCAGCTCCGGTCCGAACGCGGCGGCGAGCACGTCGTCCCGCTCGAACGCGGTCACCGCCTCGCCCAGCGACGACGGCAGCGCGGTGATCCCGGCGTCCCGCCGTCCGGCCTCGCTCAGCGTCGCCGGGTCGATGCCCACCGGGTCCGGCAGTGCGGTGCCGGCGCGCACCCCGGCGGCGCCGGCGGCGAGCAGGCCGGCCAGCAGCAGGTAGGGGTTCGCGGCGGCGTCCACGCACTTGACCTCGACGTTGGCCGCCGCCTGCCGGTGGCCGCTCGGCCCGGTGACGAACCGGACGGCGGCCTCCCGGTTCTCCAGCCCCCAGACGGCGTAGGCGCCGGCCCAGTGCGACGGCACCAGGCGCAGGTAGGAGGCGACGCTCGGCGCGCCGACGGCGAGCAGCCCGGGCAGGTGCTGCACCAACCCGGCGACGAACGCCCCGCCGTCCGCGGTCAGGCCGAAGGTGCCCGAGCCGCCGCTCATCAGGTTCTCGGGCCCCCCGTCCGGAGAGCTCCGCCACAGCGACAGGTGCACGTGCCCGCCGTTGCCCACGCCGTCGGCGGTCACCTTCGGGGAGAAGGACGCGCGGAGGCCGTGCGCGATGCTCACCGCGGTGATCGTGGCCCGCACCAGCAGGGCGGTGTCCGCGGCGGCGACCGGGTCCTCGGCGGCGACCGAGACCTCCAGCTGGCCTGCCGCGTACTCGGGGTGGAACTGCTGGACCGCCACGCCCTGGGCGTCCAGGGCCACCAGCAGGTCGCGGGCGTAGTCGGAGACCTCGATCTGCCGGGTGAGCCCGTACGCCGGCCCGGACAGCGCCGGCACGAAGGCGTCCCCGTCCTGCCCGAGAGCCCACTCCACCTCGAACGCGGCCCGCACGCTCAGCCCGTCGGCGGCGAGCTCGTCGACCAGCCGGCGCAGCAGCGAGCGGGAGCACTGCGCGTGCGGGACGCCGTCCTGGGTGTACCGGTCGACCGGCGCCCAGGCCCACCCCTCCTGGGCTGCGAGGACGGTGAGCCGGGAGAGGTCCGGGTGCAGCCGCAGGTCACCGACCGCGCTGCCCGCGTGCGTGCCGGCGATGATCGAGTCGTCGACCAGGAACCCGTCGAACACCGGGCTCATCCCGACGCCCCACTGCGCGGCGCTGGGCAGTTGTGCCAGTGGCACGGCCTTCATCCGGGTGATCCCGCTGGTGTCGACCCAGGGCAGCACCACGCCGACCACCCCGGCGCCCGCCAGGTCGTCGAGCACCGCCTCGGCGGCGGCCCGTCGTTCGTCCCGCTCGTGCAGCTCCATGTGGCCTCCGGTGTGGTCGGGTGGTGCTCAGTCGGTGTCGCGGTCGGGTGGGTCGAAGGTGACGTGCACCGTCTCGAAGCCCTTGGTCCGCTGGGCCTTCGCCATGCCGGTGTAGCTGCGTCGGTCGCCGGGGGTGAGGTCGACGTCGTCGGTGAACGGGGTGAGCAGTGCCCGCGGCCACAGCCGGTCGACCCGCACCACGTTGACCTCCACGCACAGCACGCCCACCACCGCCGCCAGGTACAGGAACGCGAGCAGGCCGAGCACGAGGGCGAAGACGCCGTTGGTGGCGCTCGCGCTGTCCATCACCCGGCCGACGTAGCTGACCCCGAAGGTCTGCAGCAGCTGCCAGAGCACGGCGGCGGTCAGCGCCCCCGGCAGCACCTGGCGGGCGCTCAGGTGCCGGGCGGTGGCCAGCCGGAAGGCGAACACGAACACCACCGCGTTGATCGCCACCGACCCGACCAGGGTCAGCACCCTGGTCGCCGCGCCCAGCGAGCCGAGGTGGCCCGAGGTGAAGGTGGACAGCGCCGTCGTCCCGATCACCGCGAGCCCGGCGGTGGCCAGCAGCAGCAGGCTGCGGCCGCGGGCCAGGAAGGGGTTGGGCCGGCTGTTGCGTGGCACCGACCAGGCGGTGTTCATCGCGTACTGCACGGCCTGGGCCACGCCGAGCGCGCCGTACAGCGACCCCAGGATGCCGATGACCACCCCGAGGACGCCGCCGCTGAGCCCACGCGGCTCGCCGAGCTGCTCACCGACGACCGGGAACTGGCTCAGTGCCGAGTCGAGCAACCGCTGCTGCAGCTCCGGGTTCCCGACCAGGACCTTGCTGAGGATCGTCGAGGACAGCAGCAGCAGCGGGAACAGCGAGACGAACGCGTAGTAGGTGATCAGCGCGGCCAGGTACGGGCCGGAGTCGTCGACGTACTTGTAGACGACGGCGATCGGGAACCCGGCCGCGCGGCGCCGGCGCTGCAGCCGGTCGAGCTTCTCCGCGACGGACACGGGCGCAGTGCACCACGACCGCGGGGTGGGCACCACGCGAGGGCGCCTCGCGCGGGCCGGACCGGTTGAGGGCTGCTCAGCGGGTCCGGTAGTGCAGGTGCAGCAGCCCGCTGTCGAAGGCGCGCTGCCCGACCAGCTCGAGGTCCAGGCGCACACCGTCGGGGAAGAACCGGGTGCCGCCGCCGACCACGCTCGTGGTCACGAACAGGTGGAACTCGTCGACCAGGCCGGCCGCGATGGCCTGGGCCGCGAGGGTCGGGCCGTCGACGGTGAGGTCGGCCGCGGCCTCGGCCTTGTGGCGGCGGACCGCCTCCGGGTCGAAGGTCCGCTCGATCCTGGTCCGTTCGCTGGACACCGACTCCAGCGTCGTGGAGTACACGACCTTCTCCGCGGCCTGCCAGTCGCGGGCGTACTGCACGACGTGGGGCGGGGCGTCGGGCAGGTCGTGCGCCGTCTCCCAGAACACCATCGTCTCGTACATCCGCCGGCCGTAGAGGTACGTGCCGACGTGGCGGAAGGCGTCGCCGATGTAGGTGTGCACCTCCTCGTCCTCGGCGCCGGAGCCGAGGTCGCCCTCGGCGGCGGAGGCGTAGCCGTCGAGGGAGGTGATCATCCCGTAGATGAGCCTGGCCATGGTGTCCTCTCCGGCCGCGCACGCACCGGGGGCGCGGTCCTGGAGGCTGTGACCCGCGCCAGGCCCGGAACTCATCGCTCGGGTGGGGGTCGCCGCGGCCCGTCGGACGCGCAGCCGCGGTCGGACGGGCGTACGTCGCCCGCGACGGCGACATGTCCACCAGCCGACATGTCGCCTCGTCGGTCCGGTGGTCGTCGCAGGGTCAGCCCCCGGCGACGTGGCCGCGCGAGGCCAACCAGGCGGCGGCGAGGTCGCGGGCGCGGCGGACCGGGTCGCCGGAGCGCAGTTCCGGGGTGGTCCACTCCCGGGCCGACCGGGCCAGCGCGCCGTCGTAGCAGAGCAGCAGTGTGGCGGCCGCGTCGTCCGGGTCGTCGACGCCGGCGGCGACGGCGAGCTCGCGCAGCCGGCCGGTCAGCAGCAGGGAGTCCGCCTGCAGCCAGGGCTGGCCCGGGTGCCCGGGGGGCAGCTCGGTGCCCGCGGCCAGGAACGCGCAGCCACGCCGGTTGCCCTCCCGCTGCCGGTACCTGTCGACCGCGTCGAACAGCGACAGCAGCCGGTCGACCGGGTCGTCGAGCTCGGCCAGGACGGCGTCCCAGGTCGCGTGCCAGGCGGCGTAGCGCTCTTCCAGGTAGGCGGCGACCAGCCCGTCCTTGCCGGCGAAGTGGGCGTACATCGTCGCGGGGGAGACGCCGGCCCGCTGCAGCACGGCGTCCACCCCGGTCGCGGCGATGCCGGACTCGTAGAACAGCTCGCCGGCCGCGGCGATCAGCCGGTCGCGCGCGGACCGGGATGCGGAGGACGTGGGCACGGCGCTACTGTAACGCTCGTTATGGTGAAACGATCGTTACAGACGACCGGACGGCGACCGGCCGGCCTGGTGCTGCCCGGCCTCGCCGTCATCGCGGTGACCTACGGGCTGGCCCGCTACGGCTTCGGCCTCTACCTGCCGCAGTTCCGTGCCGCCTTCGGGCTCTCCTCGGGGACGGCAGGCGTGCTCGCCGCCGCCGGCTACCTGGCCTACTGCGTCGCCGCGGCGACGGGCCAGCGGCTGGCCGGCCGGGCCCACGGGCGGCGCGCCCTGTGGCTGGCCGGTGGCTCGGCCGCGCTGGGCTCACTGCTCGTGGCGCTCGCCTGGTCGGTGCCGAGCCTCGCGCTCGGTGTCCTCGTGGCCGGCAGCGGAGCCGGAGCCGCGACCCCGGCGCTGGTCGCGGCCGTGACGGCGACCGTGCGGCCGGACGCCCAGCCGCGTGCCCAGGCGCTGGTCAACAGCGGCACGGGGGCCGGCGTCGTCGTCGGCGGGCTGCTGGTGCTCACCGTCCCCGGGGCGTGGCGACCTGTCTGGGCCGGCTTCGCGGTCGTCGCCGTGCTGGCCACCGGGTGGGCCGACCGCGCCAGCCGCTGGCCCGCCGCCGCCGAGGTGCGCCCCGGGGCGCCGCTGCGCGACCTGGTCCGGCCCCTGGTCGCCGCGGTGCTGGCCGGGGCCGGCTGCGCGGGCGTCTGGACGTTCGGCCGCGACCTGATGACGATCGACGGCGGGCTGCCCAACGGCACGACCGGGCTGCTCTGGTGCGTGCTGGGTGCAGCCGGCCTGGTCGGCGGGCTCAGCGGTGACCTGGTGCAGCGGGCCGGGCTGCGGACCGCCTGGGCGGGGACGGCGGTCGTCACCGCGGCGTCCGGCCTGCTGCTCGCCGCGCTGCCCTCCTCGGTGGTCGCCGCCGGCGTCGGGCTGGCCGGTTTCGGCTGCGCCTTCGTCGCCCTCAGCGGCGTGCTGATCGCGTGGGGTGCCGCCCGGTTGCCGGACGCGTCGGCGCAGGCGGCCGCCGTGCTGTTCATCGCGCTGACCGTCGGGCAGGCCGCCGGCGCGGTCCTGCTGGGGGCCGTCGCCGGCGCGACGAGCACCCGGGTGGCGTTCGTCGTCGCGGCGGGCCTGGTGCTGGCCGCGGTGCCGGCGGCGGAGCGGGCGGCGTCCCGGCCCGGTGTCGGACGGTCGGGCAGCCGGCGGACGAGCCCGGCTCAGGCCGGCAGCTGAGCCGGGAGGTCGGTGCCGGTCAGCTCGGCCGAGGCGGCCCACAGCCGGCCGGCCAGCGCGGCGTCCGAGGCCGCCGGGCTGCGGCCGGCCAGCGTCGGGGCACCGCGCATGGTCGTGCCGTCCGGCCCGGCGAAGCTCCCACCGGGCAGGTCGGCGACGGCGGCGAACAGCGTGGGCAGCGCGCCCTGCGCTGCGCTGGTGGCCAGGGCCCGGTTGGCCACCGCCATCGCGGCGTCCTTGACCCGGTTGCCGGTGCGGCCCTGCAGGTTGGTCGCCGCCCAGCCCGGGTGCGCCGCCAGCGCCCGCACCCTCGACCCGGCCGCGGTGAGCCGGCGCTGCAGTTCCAGGGTGAACAGCAGGTTGGCCAGCTTCGACTGCCCGTAGGCCCCGGTGGCCGAGTACGGGCGGCGCTCCCAGTTCAGGTCGTCCAGCTCGATCCGCCCCGCGCGGTGCAGCATCGAGGAGACGGTCACCACCCGGTCGGTGACGTGCGGCAGCAGCAGGGCGGTCAGCGCGAAGTGGCCGAGGTGGTTGGTGCCGAGCTGCAGCTCGAAGCCGTCGGCGGTGCGCCCGGCCGGCACGTGCATGATCCCGGCGTTGTTGACCAGGACGTCGAGGTCGCCGGACCACGCGGCGGCGAACTCGCGCACCGAGGCCAGGTCGGCCAGGTCCAGCCGCCGCACCTCCACCTCACCCGGCAGGTCCGCCGCGGCCCGGGCTCCGCGGTCCACGTCACGGACGGCGAGCACCACCCGGGCGCCGGCGGCGGCCAGCGCTCGCGCGGTCTCCAGCCCCAGGCCGCTGTTCGCGCCGGTCACGACGACGGTGCGACCGGTCTGCGCGGGGATGTCTGCGGTGCTCCAGGAGGCCATCACCCGACTGTAGGCAGCGGTGGGACGCGTGCACGGCCGGAGATGCCGGTGGTGAGCAGCGGCGCCTGGCCGCCCGGGCGGCCAGACTGGCCGGATGAGCACCCTGGGACCCGACCTCGCCGGCCTGCCGCTGGTCGACCACCACTGCCACGGCCTGGTGCGCCGGGACCTCACCCGCGCCGAGTTCGAGTCCATGCTCACCGAGGCGGCCGGGCCCAGCACGCTCGGCGGCTCGCTGTTCGACTCGCAGGTCGGTCTCGCCGTCCGCCGGTGGTGCCCGCCGCTGCTCGGCCTGCCGGCGCACACCCCGGCCGAGGAGTATCTCGCCCGCCGGGCCGAGCTCGGCGCCGACGAGGTGAACCGCCGGATGCTGGCGGCCACCGGCACCGGCACGTTCCTGCTCGACACCGGCTACCTGCCCGAGCCGATCACCTCCCCGGCCGAGCTCGCCGCCCTCGCCGGTGCGCGGGCCCGGGAGGTCGTGCGCCTGGAGGCGCTCGCGGAGGAGGTGCTCGCCGAGGAGGTGGGCGCCGCGGGGTTCGCCGAGCGGTTCCGCGCCCGGCTGGCCGCCCGCTCCGCCGACGCCGCCGGGGTGAAGTCGATCGCCGCCTACCGGGTCGGGCTCGCCCTGGACGGCGCCCGGCCGGCCGACGCCGAGGTGGCCCGGGCCGCGGACCGGCTGCTGACCGCCGGTGGCCCGCTCCGGGTCGCCGACCCGGTGCTGCACCGCTTCCTGGTCTGGTCCGGCATCGACCTGGGGCTGCCGGTGCAGTTCCACGTCGGCTACGGCGACGCCGACGTCGACCTGCACCGCTGCGACCCGCTGCTGCTCACCGACCTGCTGCGGGCCACCGAGCCGGCCGGGGTGCCGGTGATGCTGCTGCACAACTACCCGTTCCACCGGCACGCCGGCTTCCTCGCCCAGGTGTTCGGCCACGTGTTCGTCGACGTCGGGCTGGCCACCCACAACGTCGGGCACCGGTCGGGGGCGGTGCTGCGCGAACTGCTCGAGCTGGCCCCCTTCGGCAAGGTGCTCTTCTCCTCCGACGCCTTCGGCCTGGCCGAGCTGTACCTGCTCGGCACGCTGCTGTTCCGCCGGGGGCTGGGCGGCTACCTGACCGAGGGTGTCGCCGAGGGCGCCTGGACGGCGGACGACGCGGCGCGGGTCGCGGCGATGATCGGCGCCGGCAACGCCGAGCGGGCCTACCGGCTGACCTGACCGGCTGACCCGACCGGCCGGGCCGCCGGCTGACCTGACCGGCTGACCTGACGTGTTGAGCTGGCCGGTCGGGCTGGCCTGCACCTGACCGGCCGAGCTGATCGAGCCGACCGGCTGGGCGGTTCGGCGACCGTCCGCCGGTCCGCCCGGAGATCGGGGCCGTCGCCGCCTAGCCTGACCGGGTGCCGGCCCACCTCCACAGCCACGGACCCGAGACCGGACCCGACGGCGAGCCGATCCCGCCCGACCCGGCTGCCGTCGCCCGGCGGCGCAGGGCCGTGCGGATGATGCTCGTCGCGCTGGTGCCGGTCGGCCTGGCCACCCTGGTCGGGCTGTTCCTGCTCTGGCCCAGCGGCGGGCAGACCGCGGCCCAGCAGGCGGCGGAGTCGTTCCTGCCGCCGGGCACCACGTTCCCGGAGGCCACCGTCGCCTCGCTGGAGCCCTACGAGTGCGCCGCGGCGACCGGTGAGGCGCCGGCCCAGATCTGCGCCCGCGCCGTCATGGTCGTCGCCGAGGGCCCCAGCGCCGGTGACTACGTGCAGGTCGAGCTGCCGCCGGAGGTCGTGGCCGAGGGCGTGGCCGAGGGCGACGAGCTGGTGCTCGCCCGCGACCCGGGTGTCGAGACCGGCGAGCCCGGCTACGCGTTCCAGGACTTCCCGCGCGGCACCCCGATCGTGGCGCTGGCGCTGGCCTTCGTGCTGGTGGTCGGGGTGGTCGCCCGGTTCCGCGGGCTGCGCGCGCTGCTCGGGCTCGGCTTCGCCTTCGCCGTCCTGATGACGTTCATGCTCCCGGCCCTGCTCGACGGCGGGCCACCGATCTGGGTGAGCCTGGTGGGTTCCTCCGCGATCATGTTCGTCGTCCTGTACCTGGCGCACGGCTTCTCGGCACGGACGACGACGGCCCTGCTGGGCACCATGTTCGGGCTGGCGCTGAGCGCGGTGCTGGGTGCCGTGTCCGTCGCGGTGGCCCGGCTGACCGGCTTCTCCAGCGAGGAGTCGGTGACCCTGCTGCAGTTCGACCCGACGCTGGACTTCTCGGGTCTGGTGCTGGCCGCGCTCGTCGTCGCCGGGCTGGGCATCCTCAACGACGTGACGATCACCCAGGCATCGGCGGTCTGGCAGCTGCACGAGGCCTCGCCGGAGGCCGGCTGGCTGGAGCTGTTCCGCCGCGGCATGGCGATCGGCCGCGACCACATCGCCTCGACCGTCTACACGATCGTCTTCGCCTACGCCGGGGCGTCGCTGCCGCTGCTGCTGCTCTTCGAGCTCTACCAGCGCCCGTTCTGGACGACGCTGACCGGCTCGGAGGTGGGCGAGCAGGTGATCGGCACCCTGGTGGCCGGGATCGCCCTCGTGCTGGCCGTCCCGGTGACCACCCTGATCGGCGCCCTGGTGGCCGCGGCCGCGTCCAGCGCGACCGCCACGCCGCCCGCCGCCGAGGAGCAGGCGCCGGCCGCCGCCCGGGCGGGCGACCAGTCGGCCGGCCGGCGCCCGGCCGACGAGCCGCTGGGCCGGCGCCCGGCCGACGAGCCGCTGGGCCGGCGCCCGGCCGACGGGCCGATCGGTCGTCGGGCGACCGACGACCCGGCACCCCGGGTGCGCGGTGACGGCCCGGCCGGCGGGGCACCGCGCCCGCGGGACCCCCGATGACCGCCGACCTGCTGGCCGCCGCGGCGGCCGCGCCGGGGTTCATGCCCCCGGACGAGGGGCGGGCGCTGTACGAGGCCGCCCGGGCGGTCGACGTGCCCGGGCCGCTGCTGGAGGTCGGCAGCTGGATGGGCAAGTCGGCGCTGTACCTCGCAGCCGCCGCCCGGGAGACCGGCCGCCAGGTGGTCACCGTCGACCACCACCGCGGCTCGGAGGAGCACCAGCCCGGCTGGGAGTACCACGACCCGTCGTTGGTCGACCCGCTGGTCGGCCGGATCGACACCCTGCCCGCCTTCCGCCGCACCATCGCCGCCGCCGGCGCGGAGGACGTCGTCATCGCCGTCGTCACCCGCTCGGAGGTGCTCGCCCCGCTCTGGGCGACGCCGCTGGCGCTGCTGTTCCTCGACGGCAGCCACACCGAGGAGTCCGCGCGCCGCGACCAGGACGCCTGGGTGGCGAAGCTGGCACCGGGCGGGACGCTGGCCATCCACGACGTCTTCCCGGACCCGGCGGACGGCGGTCAGGCCCCGTTCGGCGTCTACTCCCGGGTGCTCGCGTCGGGTGAGTTCACCGAGCTGCCGGGCACCGGCTCGCTGCGGCTGCTGCGCCGTTCGGCCTGAGCCGGCGTCGTGGGGAGGACGATGGGTTGGTGAGCGCAGCCGAGGACCTCGCCCGGACCCGCACCGAGACCCTGGCCCAGATCGACGCGCTCACCTGCGAGTTCGACGAGGTGGTCGCCGCCTCCCGGTCGTCCAACGCCGACGACGAGCACGACCCGGAGGGCGCGACGATCGCCTTCGAGCGGCAGCAGGTCGCCGCGCTGCTGGACCAGGCGCAGCGCCGGCTGGCCGACGTCGACGCCGCGCTGGCCCGGGCCGCGGCGGGCGACTACGGCCGGTGCGCCGAGTGCGGCCGGGAGATCGCTCCCGAACGGCTGGCCGCCCGCCCGCAGGCCCGCACCTGCATCGCCTGCGCCCGCTGACCCAGCGGCCGGCCCGCCGAGATGCGGCCGACTGCGGTGTCCCGGGCACGGGACACCGCGTCGTGGCGCATCTCAGCTCACGTAGCGCCGGGCGGTGGACGTCCGCTGGGCGTCCTCGAGGGCGGCGAAGCGGGCCTCGGCGTGCGGGGGCAGCACCCGGCGCTCGCGCACCAGCCAGGGCAGGCCGCGGACGGCGGCGAGCAGGCCGCGGGCGGTGACCCGGTCCCGGGGCACGGTGCGCAGCAGGTGCAGCGTACGGCGCAGCGCGGGCTTGAGCGGTCGGCGCAGCCACGTCGTCCAGAGGGTGTTGCGGATGCCGTCGGCCCGTCGCTTGTGCGGGTCGCGGGCGGTGCTGGCCTGGTGGTGGATGGTCAGCTGCTCCAGGTAGCACAGCTCCCAGCCCGCGGCGGCGAGGTCGCCGGCCATCAGCTCCTCCTCACCGCCCAGCCACAGCCGCTCGTTGAAGCCGCCGACCTCGTCGAAGGCCTCCCGGCGCAGCACGCTCGCCCCGGCCAGGAAGCTGCCCAGCGCCGGGCCGGGCAGCCAGTCGGCGCCGACGACGGGGGAGTCGCGCAGCTCGGCGACGATCGGGTCCTCGGTGCTGCCGGGCTCGACCAGGATCCGCGCGGTGACCACGGCCAGCCGGGGGTGGGCGTCGAAGGCGTCGGCGGCGGCGCGCAGCGAGCCCGGGTCCCACCAGGTGTCGTCGTCGCAGAAGGCCACGTAGGGGGTGTCGAGCCGGGCGACGCCGAGGTTGCGGCCGACCGCGCCCAGGTTCTCCGGGCTGGCGATCAGCTCCACCCACGGGTGCTGCTCACCGACGGCGTCGGCGGTGCCGTCGGAGGAGCCGTTGTCGACCACCACGACGTGCGGCTGCTCGGGCAGCTCGCGCAACCGGGACAGCGCCAGCAGCAGCTCGTTGCGGCGGTCGTGGGTGATCACCACGACGGCGACCCGCGGGTCGGGTCCGGCGCCGCCGGGCGCCGGCTCGGTCGGTGCGCTGGTCACGGTGTCCTCTCCGTCGAGCTCCTGGGCTGTTCCGGTCACGACGCCAGCTCCCGGACGCCGTGCATCACGCGCTGCGGCAGCACCCGGCGGCTGCGCAGCGCGGCCGGCACCCGGGGCACCGCGCCGGCCAGGCCCCGCCAGCCCACCCGGCCGGCGCGCACGGTGCGCAGCAGCTGGCCGGCGACGTCCCGGAGGGGGTAGCGCATCAGCGCGGTCAGCACCCGGCTGCGCCACAGACCGGCCTGCCGGGTGGCCGACGGCTCGCGGCGGGTGGACGGGTGGTGGTGCACGGTGACGTCGTCGACGTAGGCCAGGCCCCAGCCGGCGGCGGCCAGGTCCAGGGCGAGCCGCTCCTCCTCGCCCGGGAAGCGGACCACCTCGTCGAACCCGCCGGCGGCGGTGAACGCCTCGGTGCGCACCAGTGCGGCGCAGGCGACGAACCCGAGCAGCGAGGGGCCGGGCAGGTCGGGCTCGGTGCCCAGCGGGCTGTCGGCCATCTCGGTGCAGACCGGGTCGAGGGTCTCCTCGGGGCCGACCAGGATGCGGGCGGCGAGCAGCCCGAGGCGGGGGTGGGCCCGCATGACCTCGACCGCCCGGGCCAGGTCGCCGGGGGCCCACCAGGAGTCGTCGTCGGTGAAGGCGACGAACGGGGTGCCCGCGCGGGCCGTGCCGATGGTGCGGGCGACCGCCCCGGCGTTGCGCTCCAGCGGGACGACGGTGACCTCCGGGTGGGCCGCGCGCACCGCCTCCACCGTGTCGTCGGTGCTGGCGTTGTCGACGAGCACGACCGGCGCCTCGTGCCGGGGCAGGCTGGCCAGCAGGTCGGTGCGCCGGTTGCGGCTGGCCACCACGCAGGTCACCGCCGCCGGCCCGGGGGACGGGTCTGTGATCACCGGGTGATCGTGCCCGGCGTTCTCCGCGGTCAACCCAGCGCCCCCGTCACAGTGCACCGGTCGCCGGTCGCCGGTCGCCGGTCCGCGTCCGCCGGTCCCGGATCCTCGGCCGCGGCGCCGGTCACCGTGGCTCGGCCACCGTGGGGCGGTCCAGCGCGGCCGGGTCGGCGAAGAGCGCGGCCGCCGGACCGGTGCCGGCGATCGCGTCCACGGCGAGCACGACCGCGGCCGCCGTCCAGGTGGTGCGCTCGACCGGCCAGCGAGCGTCGTCGGCGTACACCAGCCCGGTCCAGTACGAGCCGTCCTCGGCGCGCAGGTGCTGCATCGCGGCCAGCTGCTCGGTCGCGTCCTCCGGGCGCCCGGCGGCGGCCAGGGCGAGGGCCAGCTCGCAGGTCTCCGCGCCGGTGACCCACGGCCGGTCCGCGACGCAGCGCACCCCGAGCCCGGGGACGACGAAGGTGTCCCAGCCGGCGGCCAGCCGGTCGGTGGCGGCCGGGCCGGTGACCGCCCCGGCGAGCACCGGGTAGTACCAGTCCATCGAGTACCGCGACCGGTCGGCGAAGGCCCCGGGCCGCTCGCGGAGGGCCCGGCCGAGGTCGGCGGCGGCGACCTCCCAGTCCGGCTGGGCCTCCCCGACCAGCTCGGCGAGGGCGACGCCGGCCCGCAGCGCCTGGGAGAGGCTGGCGTTCCCGGTGAGCAGCGCGGTGTCGTCCGGGGTGCCGTCGGGGCGCAGCGCCCAGCTGATCGCCCCGGTGGCCAGCTGCATCCGGGTCACCAGGTCCAGCGCCCGGCGGACGGTGGGCCACAGCCGGTCGACCAGTGCCGCGTCGCCGGTGCACAGCCACGAGTGCCAGGCGCCCACGGCCAGGTAGCCGGCGTGGTTGCTCTCCACCGCCGGTGCGACGGCGACGCCGTCCCGGTACTCCGCGGCCCAGGAGCCGTCGGGCCGCTGCCGGCGGGCCAGCCAGTCGTAGGCCGCCCGGGCCCGGTCGTGCTCGCCGCCGACGTCCAGGGCCATGGCGGCCTCGACGGAGTCCCAGGCGTCGAGCTGCCCGCCGCGGAACCAGGGCAGGGCGCCGTCGGGCGCCTGCTCGGCGGCGATCGCGGCGACCGTCTGCCGCAGCTGGTCGGCGCTCAGCACGCCGGGGACCTCGGGCAGGTCGACGCCGCGGTGCCGGTCAGGCACGGGCGAGACCCGCGGGCGCGTCCTCCGAGGCGGCGCTCTGGTCGGCCCGCCCCCCAGCGGCGGACCGGTCGGCCGGCTCCGCGGCGGTGGGCTTGTCGGCGTAGATCACGAAGCTCTTGCCGATGAGCGGGTCGAGCACCCGCTCGGCCGTACGGGTCAGCCACGGGCGGCGGACCAGGTCCCAGACCAGCAGCCGGTGGTAGGCGCGGGTCAGCGCGGTGTCCCGGTCGACGCCGACGGCGCACTTGAGCCACCAGTACGGGGCGTGCAGGGCGTGCGCGTGGTGGGTGTCGGTCGGCTGCAGCCCGGCCGCGGCCAGCCGCTCCCACAGCTGGTCACCGCGGTAGATGCGGATGTGGCCGCCCTCGTTGGCGTGGTAGGCGTCCGACAGGCCCCAGCAGACCCGCTCGGGGCCGTAGCGGGGCACGGTGACCGCGACCCGGCCGCCCGGCCGCAGCACCCGGGCGATCTCGGCGAGCGCGGTGCGGTCGTCGACGATGTGCTCGAGCACCTCGGAGGCGATCACCCGGTCGACGCTGGCGTCGGGCACCGGCAGGGCGCGCAGGTCGCCGCGGGCCACCGCCGCGGAGGCGCCGTCCGGGGCCTCACCGGCGGCGGCGATCGCACCCAGCCACTCGGCGGTGGTGGCCACCTCGTGCTGGCCCCAGTCGACCGCGAGCACCGAGGCACCGCGGCGGTAGGCCTCGAAGGCGTGCCGGCCCTCCCCGCAGCCCAGGTCGAGCACCCGCATGCCGGGTCGCACGTCGAGCAGGTCGTAGTCGACGGTCAGCACCCGCGCTGCCCTCCGGTCGCTCCGGCCGCCCGCCGGTCCACGACGTCGGCGTACCAGTCCGCCGTCCGTTCGGCGGTGCGGCGCCAGGTGTAGCTGCCCAGCACCCGGGTGCGCCCGGCCCGGCCGAGTTGCTCCTGCAGCGAGGGGTGGTCGAGGACCAGCCGCAGGGCCTCGCCCAGGCGGCCGACGTCGCCGGCGGGCACCTGCACGCCGGCGTGCGAGCCGACGACCTCCGGGAGCGCGCCCGCGTCGGTGGTCACCAGCGGGGTGGCGCAGGCCATCGCCTCCACCGCCGGGAGGGAGAAGCCCTCGTACAGCGAGGGGATCGCGGCCACGGTGGCCGTCTGCAGCAGCCGCACCAGCTCCTCCTGCGCGACCGGCCCGGTGAACCGCACGGCGTCGCCCAGGCCCAGGCGCTCCAGCGCGGTGGCCGCCGGCCCGCCCGGGCGGGCGGTACCGATCACGGTCAACTGCACGTCCCGCTCGGTGCGCAGCTTGGCCACCGCCTCCAGCAGGTGCACCAACCCCTTGAGCGGCACGTCCGCACTGGTGGTGACCACGATCCGGGCGCTCTCCCGGGCCGCGGGGTCGCCCGGCCGGAACACCGACGGGTCGATGCCGACCGGGATGACCTCGACCTGCCCGGCGGGCACGCCCATGTACCGGTCGATGTCGCGACGGGAGCTCTCGGAGACGGTGGTGATCCCGTCCAGCCGCTGGGCGACCCGGGCCTGCATGCCGGTGAACGCGTACCAGCGGTGCAGGGTCAGCCGGCGCCGCAGGCCGGGCGCCGCGGCGAGCTCGAGCTCCCGGTCGATCGCCACCGGGTGGTGCACCGTGGCGACCGTCGGCAGGCCACGGCGGCGCAGCTGCAGCAACCCGTACCCGAGCGACTGGTTGTCGTGCACCACGTCGAACTCGGCGGCCCGCCGGCCGAGCAGCCGGGCCGCGCGCAGGGTGAAGGTCAGCGGCTCGGGGAAGCCGGCCGTGCACATCGTGGCGAACTCGGCGACGTCGACCAGGCTGGAGAACTCGCGCAGCCGCGGGGTGCGGAACGGGTCCGGCTCCCGGTAGAGGTCGAGGCTGGGCACCCGGGTCAGCGGCGTGCCGTCGTCCAGTTCCGGGTAGGGCTGGCCGCTGAGCACCTCGACGCGGTGACCCAGCTCGCGCAGCTCCCGGGAGAGCGCGCGGACATACACGCCCTGCCCGCCGCTGTGCGGCTTGCTGCGGTAGGACAGCAGTGCGACCCGCAACGACCGTCCCATGCCCGGACTGTAACGAGGGCCCCTCCGCTGGCCGGTGCCCGGACCGGCCTGGCAGGGTGCGGTCATGCTGCGCCACGTCGTGCTGTTCACCTGGACCGAGGACACCTCCCCGCAGACCCGCGAGGCCACGCTGGCCGCGCTGCGCCGGCTGCCCGAGGAGGTGGGCGGGATGACCTCGTTCGCGGTCGGCCCCGACGCCGGTCTCGTCGACGGGAACGCCGACACCGCGCTGGTCGCCGACTTCCCCGACCTCGAGGCCTTCCGCGCCTACGCCGGCGACGCCCGGCACCTCGCGGTGATCGCCGAGCACGTCAAGCCGCACCTGGCCAGCCGCTCCGCCGTCCAGTACGAGGTCTGAGGGGTCCGCACGCCGCTGTCGCACGACCGGGAGGCTGCCCCGGCGCCCTGACACCGTGCCGCGCGGTGTCCACAGCCGGTGGTGCTGTCCACAACCGGGTCGTCCGGCGGCCACCGGGGCGGCGGTGCACGCAGGGTCATGGCCATGTCCGACCCACGGCCCGAGCACACCGTCCGCCTCTCCGGCCCGGGGGAGGTGGCCGCCGCGTTGCCGCACCTCATCGGCTTCCGCCCCCGTGAGTCGCTCGTGCTGGTCAGCATGCGCGGCACGACACCGGTCACCCTCGGGTTGACCGTCCGGGTCGACCTGCCACCGGAGGAGCACCGGACCGCGGTGGTGCGGGACGTGGTGCGGGCGCTGCGCACCGACCACCCCGTGGCCGCCCTGCTGGCCGTGGTGTCCGACGACGCCGACGACCGGGCGGCACCGCTCCCACCCGGCCCGGCGGTCGCGGTCCTGCCGCACCGTGAGCTGGTGCACGAGGCCGTGTCCGCGCTGCACGACCAGGGGCTGCCGGTGCG
Organism: Modestobacter lacusdianchii; assembly: GCF_054177765.1. Lineage (NCBI taxonomy): Bacteria > Bacillati > Actinomycetota > Actinomycetes > Geodermatophilales > Geodermatophilaceae > Modestobacter > Modestobacter lacusdianchii. The sequence continues at coordinate 27,943 of NZ_JBJJTJ010000024.1, forward strand.
CGACGCACTGCTGGTCCGCGGCGGCCGGTGGTGGGACTACGACTGTGCGGAGGGCTGCTGCGCCCCGGAGCTGGGCACCCCGCTGCCCAGCGGCACCAGCCAGCTCGCGGTGGCCGGCGCGCTCGCCGGGCAGGTCGTCGAGCAGGACCGCGCGGCGTTCGCCCGGCGGATCGCCCCGGTCGGCTTCCTGGCCGCGGCGGGGATGGCCCGGGCCTGCGAGGAGGTCGGCGACGAGCTCGCCCACCGGACGGCGCAGCTGGGCTGGGACGCCGTCGCCGACGAGGGCTGGGACGCCGTTCTGGCGGCCGTGGCGGCCTACCGGCCCGGCTCGGTGGAGCGCCTGTCGGACCGGCAGGTGGCCCGGCTGGCATGGGGGCTGCGCGACCTCGAACTCCGCGACCGGGCGCTGTCGCTCACGGTCGGGCCGCAGGCGGCGGCCGCCGAGGTGGTCTGGACCGACCTGGTCCGGCGGGCACCGGCACCGCTGGACGCGGCACCGGCCACCCTGCTCGCCGTCGCCGCGTGGGTGGGCGGGAACGGCGCGCTGGCCAACGTGGCACTGGAGCGTGCCCTGGACAGCGAGCCCGGCTACTCCCTCGCCGGCCTGCTGCGGACGGCGCTGCACGCCGGCATGCCGCCGCGGGAGGTGCGCCGGCTGATGCGGCAGGCCGACGACCCGGGCGGTGTGCGCCGGTGACCGGGGCGCCGGCAGCAGCGCCGGCGCCCCGACCTCGTCAGCAGAGCCCCCGTCAGAGCAGCTCGGGCCGCTGCCACTCCTCGCCCAGCACGTGCTCGGCCAGGAAGGCGATCACCGTCTCGTACCAGACCGCGGCGTTGCCCGGGGTCAGCACCCAGTGGTTCTCGTCGGGGAAGTACAGGAACTTCGACGGCACGCCTCGCTTCTGCAGGTCGTACCAGAGCCGCAGGCCCTCACCGATCGGCACCCGGTAGTCCTTGTCGCCGTGGATGACCAGCATCGGTGTGCGGATCGCGTCGGCGAAGCGGTGCGGCGAGTTCTGCTCGTACCGCTTGGGCTCGGTCAGCGGGTCGCCGAACTCCTTCTCCCAGTAGTACGAGGAGTCGGTCGACCCGACGAAGCCGTCGAGGTGCCACAGGCTGGCGTGGGTGACGATCGCCTTGAACCGGTCGGTCTGGGTGGCCACCCAGTTGGCCATGTAGCCACCGAACGAGCCGCCCATCGCCGCGGTACGGGTCTGGTCGATCTCCGGCAGGGCCTCGGCGGCGTCCACGGCGGCCATCAGGTCGGTGTACGGGGCATCGCCCCACTCACCCCACCCGCGCCGGACGAAGTCCTGACCGAACCCCTGGGACAGCGCCGGGTTGGGCAGCAGCACGGCGTACCCGCGGGCGGCGAGCACCCACGGCGTCCACCGCCACGACCAGGAGCTCCAGCTCATCAGCGGCCCGCCGTGGATCCAGAGGACCAGCGGGGCCGGGGTGTCCGCGCTGGCCCCCTCGGGCAGCACCAGCCAGGACTGCACCCGGGTGCCGTCGGCGGCGGTGGCGTCCAGCTCGCGCAGCGTCCCGGGGAACGAGGTGATCGTGCCCGGGTTGGGCAGCGGGGTCGGGTCCTGCCCGGTGGCCGTCGGGTCCAGGCGCACCGGCACCGGCGGGGTGTCGTAGCCCGACCGGAGGGCGTAGAGGGCGCTGCCGTCCCGGGCGACCTGCAGGTCGCTGTACGCGCCCTGGTCGGTCAGCCGGACCGGTGCGCCGCCGTCCACGGCGACCCGGAAGACCGCGTGCCGGCCGTCGTCGTCGGCCAGGAAGTAGACGGCGGTGCCGTCCGCGGCGAACTGCGGAGCGCTGGGCCAGCGGTCGAAGTCGGGGGTCAGCTCGCGGACGCCGGCCGGCTGGTCGTCGTCCAGGTCGACCAGCAGCAGCGTGTACTCCGGCGGGTCGTCGTAGGTCGTCGCGGACTGGCGGACGCAGACCACCTGGCGGGAGTCGGGGGAGAAGCGCGCCCCGGACACGTCCGCCAGCGGGTCGTCGACCAGCGGACGGGTGCGCCCGGACGCCACCTCGGTGAGCACCAGGCGGGATCGCCGTCCGGCCGGGCCGTCGGGGACGTCCTCGCTCCGCACCACCAGCCGGCCGTCGGGGGAGAGGGCCACCTCATCGCCGGACCCCAGCGGCGGGCCGGCGTCCGGGGTGAGGTCACGCCACTCGGGCGCGGCCGGGGCCGTGCCCGGCGCCGGCTCGGCGGGCAGCTGCCCGATCCAGAACACGTGCGGCACCGCCGGGCCCAGGTCGTGGTCCCAGTAGCGCACCGGGTAGCTCTCGTGCAGCAGCGCGGTGACCCCGGAGTCCTTGCGGGCGGTGCGGCGGGCGGTGTCGGCGTCGGCGTCCTCGGCGCCCGGCATCGTCGGGGTCACCACCACGACGTCCCCGGTGTCCGCGGCGACCGCCACCCCGGCGATGCCGCTGGGGCGCTGCAGCACCAGTCGGGCCTCGCCGCCGGTCGGCGAGAGGGCCCACAGCGCGGCCTTGGGCTCACCGGCGTCCTTGCCGGCGTCGGGGTCGGGTCGGGCGGAGGTGAAGAGCAGGTCGCCGGTGGGGGAGAACTGCGGCGCGGACTCACCGGCCGCGCCGCGGGTCAGCCGCCGGGCCGGACGCTGCCCGGCCGGGTCGACCTCCCACAGCGCCGACTGCCACCGGGTGCCCGCCGGGTCCAGCGTCGCGACCGAGGTGACCAGCCGGGTGCCGTCGGGGGAGAGGGCCAGCCCGCCCAGCCGCGGCAGCGCGACGAAGTCCGCGAGCCGGTGGAACGGGGTGGGCGGGGTGCTCTCGGGCTGCTCGGAGGGAGCTGGGGAGTCGCTCACCGGTGCCTTCTCTCTGCGCGTCGCGGCGGTGTCCCCGGCGAGCCTAGTGACGCAGGTCGTGAGCCGTGCGAACGAGTGGGCCGACCGGGGCCCGTCACGGCGAGAGCCGCACCCCCGGCGGGGGTGCGGCTCTCGGTGGGCCGGGTGGAGCGGGCGGGCCTAGCTGACGCCGGCGGTCGCCTCGGCGGCCTCGACCGGGGTGAGCTCCTCCTCGACGGCGCTGACGAAGACGTGCTGCGCCACGCCGGGCTGCAGCGGCTCGCCGTCGACCAGGACGGTGCCGTTGGCCAGCGAGGCGGTCACCGTGGACCCCGGCCGGACCCCCAGGTCGGCCAGGGTGCGCAGCAGCGTGGCGTCCTCCTGCAGCTGCTCGCTGATCCGCCGGATCACCACCGGCCTGCCCTCGGGGGTGGCCGTGGTGGAGAGCAGGGTGAGTGCGTCGAGCACCGCGGAGGTGTCGCCGCCGAGGGCGTCGAGGCCGGGGATCGGGTTGCCGAACGGCGAGACCGTCGGGTTGTTCAGCAGGCTGAGCAGCTTGCGCTCCACGGCCTCGCTCATCACGTGCTCCCAGCGGCACGCCTCCTCGTGGACGTCGGCGTAGTCCAGGCCGATCACGTCCACGAGCAGGCACTCGGCCAGCCGGTGCTTGCGCATGACCGCGGTGGCCAGCTCGCGGCCCTCGTCGGAGAGCTGCAGGTGGCGGTCGCCCTGCACCGTCAGCAGCCCGTCCCGCTCCATCCGGGCCACGGTCTGGCTCACGGTCGGGCCGCTCTGGTGCAGGCGCTCGGCGATCCGGGCCCGGAGCGGGACGATGCCCTCTTCCTCGAGCTCGAAGATCGTCCGGAGGTACATCTCCGTGGTGTCGATGAGGTCGTTCACGTCCACTCCTCCGTCAGGTGCCCCCGATCCTACGAGGCGGGGGCCAGTCCACGGGGCACGCCGGCGGGGCCGGCGAGCACCGCGTCGCGCCGGCGCGCGCGGCCGCCGGCACCGGTAGCGTCGGCGCGGTGAGGGAGCTCGCATGCTCGACGAGGAGCACCGCACCACCCTGCCCGCGTCCCGACCACGGGGGTGCGGGGGCGTGAGCGACGCCGTGACGGTGGTCTGGGACGACGCGCTGCTGGGCTACACCATGGGTGGCGACCACCCCATGCACCCGGTCCGGCTGGACCTGACCATGCGGCTGGCCGGGTCCCTGGGTGTGCTCGACCGGCCCCGGCTCGAGGTCCTCAGCCCGACCCAGGCCGGTGCGGACCTGCTGACCCTGGTCCACGACCCCGGCTACCTCGAGGCCGTGCGCCGGGCACCGGAGGACCCCTACGGGGTCGGACACGGTCTCGGCACACCGGACAACCCGGTGTTCCCCGGCATGTACGACGCCGCCGCGCTGATCACCGGCGGCAGCGTGCTGGCCGCCGAGCAGGTCGCCAGCGGGCGTGCGCAGCACGCGGTCAACATCTCCGGGGGCCTGCACCACGCCATGCGCGACGCGGCCTCGGGGTTCTGCGTGTTCAACGACGCCGCGGTCGCGATCGCCTGGCTGCTGGCCCAGGGCTGGGAGCGGATCGCCTACGTCGACCTGGACGTGCACCACGGTGACGGCGTGCAGGCGGCCTTCTACGACGACCCACGGGTGCTCACCGTCAGCGTCCACCAGACCCCGCTGACCCTCTTCCCCGGCACCGGGTTCCCCGAGGAGACCGGTGACCCGCAGAAGGCGCTGGGCAGCGCGGTCAACCTGGCGCTGCCCAACGGCACCGACGACTCCGGGTGGCTGCGCGCCTTCCACGCGGTCGTGCCCAGCGTGGTGCGCGCCTTCGCCCCGCAGATCCTCGTCACCCAGTGCGGCTGCGACGCCCACCACGAGGACCCGATGGCCGACCTCGGGCTCACCGTCGACGGTCAGCGTGCCTCCTACCGGGCGGTGCACGACCTGGCCCACGAGGTCTGCGAGGGCCGCTGGGTCGCCCTCGGCGGTGGTGGCTACGGCGTCGTGCGGTGCGTGCCCCGCGCCTGGACCCACCTGATCGCCGAGGCCAGCGGCGACCGCCTGCCCGGCACCACCGACATCCCGCAGAGCTGGCAGGACGACGTCCGCGCCCGCGGGCTGCACACCCCGCCGCCGGTGAGCATGACCGAGGGCGGCTACGTCGGCTTCCAGCGCTGGGACCCGTTCACCGAGAACCGCGTCGACCGGGCGATCCTGCGCACCCGCACCGCCGCCTTCCCCTACTTCGGACTCGACCCGGACGACCCCCGTGATTGACGAAGGACCCCTCAGCCCCCCACGACTCGCAGGCTCGCCGCGGGACCCTGCTGAGGGGCCGACCGAGGGGGTGACCGTGAGCGAGGAGACGCCTGTGAGCCCCGCTGCGCCGCCGCACTGGGAGGCCGACGTCGTCGCTGCCGACGGCGGCACCGTGCACCTGCGGCCGATCACCCCCGAGGACGCCGACGGGATCGTCGGGCTGATGGAGCGCAGCTCCGACCAGACCCGCTACTACCGGTTCTTCGGGCCGATGCGCCGGCTGTCGGACAAGGACCTGCACCGCTTCACCCACGTCGACCACGACGCCCGGGTCGCCTTCGTCGTGCTGCTCGGCGACCAGCTCATCGGGGTCGGCCGCTACGACCGCTACCCGGGCACCGACGACGCCGAGGTCGCCTTCCTCATCGAGGACGCCCACCAGCGCCGCGGCCTCGGGTCGGTGCTGCTCGAGCACCTGGCGGCGGCGGCCCGCGAGCGGGGGATCAGCCGCTTCGTCGCCGAGGTGCTCAGCCAGAACAGCGCGATGGTGCGGGTCTTCATCGACGCCGGGTACTCGGCCAAGCGGTCCTACGAGGACGGCGTGGTGCACCTGACCTTCCCGATCGCGCCCACCGAGCAGTCGCTGGCCGTGGCCCACGAGCGGGAGCAGCGCAGTGAGTCCCGGTCGATCGGCCGGCTGCTCAACCCCGGGTCGGTGGCGATCGTCGGGGCCAGCAACGACCCGGCCAAGGTCGGCCACGCAGTGCTGCACGACCTGCTCGAGTACGGCTTCGACGGCCCGCTCTACCCGGTCAACCCGGCGGTGCGGCACGTCCGCGGGGTGCCGGCCTACGCCGACATCGAGGCGATCCCGGACGACGTCGACCTCGCCGTCCTCGCCGTGCCCGCCGACGAGGTGCCGGCCGTGGTGGAGGCATGCCGGCGGAAGAACGTCCGCGGTCTGGTGGTCATCTCCGGCGGGTTCGGCGAGACCGGGCCCGAGGGGCGCGCCGCCGAACGGGCGCTGGTCGCCTCGGCCCGGGCGTCGGGCATGCGGGTGGTCGGCCCCAACTGCCTGGGCATCGTCAACACCGACCCCGCGGTGCGGCTGAACGCCAGCCTCGCCCCCGACGTCCCCGGCCGCGGCCGGGTCGGCTTCTTCGCCCAGTCCGGCGCGCTCGGCGTCGCCCTGCTCGAACGGGCCCGCGCACGGGGCATCGGGCTGTCCACCTTCGTGTCCGCGGGCAACCGGGCCGACGTCAGCGGCAACGACCTGCTCCAGTACTGGGCCAGTGACCCGGGCACCGAGGTGGTGCTGCTCCACCTGGAGAGCTTCGGCAACCCGCGCAAGTTCGCCCGGCTGGCCCGCGGCATCGGCCGCACCAAGCCGGTGGTCGCGGTGAAGAGCGGCCGGCACGTCGGCATGACCGCCGGCCTGGCCGGCACCAGCGTCGCCGTCCCCGAGGAGTCGGTCGCGGCGCTGTTCGCCTCGGCCGGGGTGATCCGGGTGGAGACCCTGGCCCAGCTCTTCGACGTCGGCACCCTGCTGGCCCACCAGCCGCTGCCCGCCGGCGACCGGGTCGCCGTGGTCGGCAACTCCACCGCCATGGGCGTGCTGGTCGCCGACGCCGTCCTGGAGCAGGGGCTGGCGCTGGCGCACGACCGCCCGGTCGACATCGGCACCGAGGGCACCCCCGAGGACTTCCGGTCCGCGCTGCAGACCGCCCTGGACGACGACGGGGTCGACAGCGTGGTCGCGGTCTTCCTGCCCCCGCTGCTGCGCGGTGAGCAGCCCTTCGGCGAGGTGCTCCGCGACGTCTCGGTGGGGTCGGAGAAGCCCCTGGTCGCCAACTTCCTGTCCACCGAGGGCATCCCCGACGAGCTGGCGATCCGCGACGAGCACGGCATGCCCGCGCGCGGCTCGGTGCCCTCGTTCTCCACCCCCGAGCGCGCGGTGATCGCGCTGGCGAAGGTCAGCGAGTACGCCCGCTGGCGCCGTCGGCCGCTGGGCGTCGTCCCGGAGCTGGAGGGGATCGACGAGCCCGTCGCCCAGCGCGTGGTGACGGCCGCGCTGGCGGCGTCCCCGCAGGGCCGGGAGCTCACCGACGAGGAGACGATGGCGCTGCTGGGCGCCTACGGGGTGCCGATGCTCGGCACCCGCCGGGTCGAGGACGCCGAGGCCGCGGTCGCCGCCGCCGAGGCGATCGGCTACCCGGTGGTGCTGAAGTCCACCGCGCCGTGGCTCCGTGACCGGCGCGACCTGGGCGGCATGCGCTTCGACCTGGCCGACGCCGAGGACGTGCGGACGGCGTTCGCGGCGATCCCGGCCGGTGACCCGGTGATCGTCCAGGAGCAGGCGGCGCCCGGGGTGGCCACGGTGGTCGAGATCGTCGACGACCCGTCCTTCGGTGCGCTGGTCAGCTTCGGCGTCGGCGGGGTGGCCACCGACCTGCTCGGTGACCGCGCCTACCGCACCCTGCCGCTGACCGACCTGGACGCGCACGAGCTGGTCCGGGAGCCGCGGGCCTGGCCGCTGCTGAACGGCTACCGCGGCAGTGCGCCGGTCGACACCGCGGCCCTGGAGGACCTGCTGCTGCGGGTCGCCCGGCTGGGCGACGACGTGCCCGAGGTGCTGGGGCTGACCCTGGAGCCGGTGATCGTCGGCCCGGCCGACGCCTGGCACGGCGGCCGCAGCCTGGTCGTGGCCGGCGCGGTCGTCCGGGTCGGCCCCCCCACCGCCCGCGTCGACTCCGGCCCCCGCCGCATGTTCCGCCCCGGCACCTGACACGACGGAGCCCCCACCCACCAGGGCAGGGGCTCCGTCGTCGCGCCGCGGTGCGATCCCGAGGACCGCTCAGCCGAGGTAGTCCCGGAGGGCGTCGGCGCGCTGCGGGGCGCGCAGCTTGGTCATGGTCTCGCGCTCGATCTGCCGCACCCGCTCGCGAGAGAGGCCGAAGCGCTTGCCGATCTGCTCCAGCGTCCGCGGCTGGCCGCCGTCGAGACCGAACCGCATGACCACCACGTCCCGCTCGCGCTCCTCGAGGGTCTCCAGGACGTTGCGCACGTCGCCCTTCATCATCTGGAAGGCGACGGCGTCCTCGGCGACCGCGGCGTCGGCGTCCTCGATGAAGTCACCGAGCCGGGACTCCTCGTCGGCACCGACGGTCTGGTCGAGGGAGACCAGGTCGCGGGAGTACTCGAGCAGCTCGGTGATCCGCTCGGGGGTCATGTCCAGCTCGAGGCCCAGCTCCTCGGCGGTGGGCTCGCGCTCCAGCTCCTGGTGGATCCGGCGCCGGGTGCGCACCACCTTGTTGACCTGCTCGGCCAGGTGGACGGGGAGCCGGATCGTCCGGCCGGAGTCGGCCATGGCCCGGGTGATGGCCTGCCGGATCCACCACGTGGCGTAGGTGGAGAACTTGAAGCCCTTGGTGTAGTCGAACTTCTCCACGGCGCGGATCAGGCCGACGTTGCCCTCCTGGATGAGGTCCAGGAACGTCATGCCGTGGCCGGTGTAGCGCTTGGCCACGGAGACGACCAGACGGAGGTTCGCCTCGAGCAGGTGGGCCTTGGCCGCCTTGCCGTCCGCGGCGAGCAGCTTGTAGTCCCGGGTCAGCGCCGGGGTCAGCTTCTTCTCGTTCAGCAGCCGGTCGGCGTAGAGGCCGGCCTCGATCCGCTTGGCCAGCTCGACCTCCTGCTCGGCGGTCAGCAGCGCGGTCTTGCCGATGGTGTTGAGGTAGACGCGCACCAGGTCCGTCGACACCAGGCCACTGGTGTCCGGGGCGCGGCGCGGGGAGCGCACCTCGAGGGTGTCGGTGTGGGAGGACTGCAGCACGGTCACGATGAGTCTTCGTCCTTGCTTCGGGGTCCGGATGCGTCGCCGTCGCGAGTCGTCTGGCGGTGCACCCCGGTGGAGGTCAGAACGTCGTCCGGGATCAGCCGGCTGGCTCTCCGGTCGTTCTGTCCGTGTGGTACGTCGTGTACAACGGACCTACCGGGGTGCGTGTTCCGGGGCGCGAGGACTCACAGGCAACGTCCAGGTCGGCGACACTGCATGGGCTCCGGAAGCGAGTGACAGCGGTGTGGTACCCCGCTCCGTCGGCGGCTAGACCTCCAGCTGCAGGGTCATCGGCCCCTCGTTCACCGAGGCCACGGACATGCGGGCGCCGAACCGGCCGGTGCCGACCTCGGTGCCCCGCCGGCGCAGCTCCGCGACCACCTCGTCGACCAGTGGCTGGGCCAGCTCCCCGGGTGCGGCGTCGGCCCAGGAGGGACGGCGTCCCTTGCGGGTGTCGGCGTAGAGGGTGAACTGGCTGACCACCAGCACCGGCAGGCCGAGGTCGCCGACCGAGCGGGCGCCGTCGTCGGTGGGGAAGACGCGCAGCTCGTGCAGCTTCTTCCCGAGCGCGCGGGCGCGGGCCCCGTCGTCGTCCCGGCCGACCCCGACCAGGGCCAGCAGGCCCGCGCCGATCGCGCCGACCACCTCACCCTCGACGGTCACCGACGCCTCGCTGACCCGGGTCACCACCGCACGCACGGGCTGATCCTCGCCCACCCGGCGCACCGGCCGGCGGGGCCCCCCACCACGCGCGCGGGACGTCGCTGACCCCGAGCGGTGCGGCGAGCGCGCGCGGCACCGCCTGATCGACCACCATGTCCTCCGACAGCACGCGAGTGCGGACCGATCGGAAGGAACCTCCCGTGGCGGGTGGACTGGTGGCTCTCCTCGACGACGTGGCGGTGCTGGCGCGCGCGGCCGCCGCCTCGATCGACGACATCGGGGCCGCTGCCGGGCGGGCCAGCATCAAGGCCGCCGGGGTGGTCGTGGACGACACCGCGGTCACCCCGCAGTACGTGCACGGGCTGAACGCGGACCGCGAGCTGCCGATCATCCGCAAGATCGCGCTGGGCTCGCTGCGCAACAAGCTGTTGATCATCCTGCCGGCGATCCTGCTGCTGAGCGAGTTCCTGCCCTTCCTCCTCACCCCGATCCTCATGGTCGGTGGCGCCTACCTCTGCTACGAGGGCGCGGAGAAGATCTGGCACCGGGTGAAGGGCCACGGAGAGGCCCACGCGTCGGTGGAGGAGGCCCTCCCGGACGAGAAGACCATCGTGTCCGGGGCGGTGCGCACCGACTTCATCCTGTCCGCGGAGATCATGGTGATCTCGCTGAACGAGGTGGTGGACCAGGGCTTCTGGTCCCGGGCGGTCATCCTGGCGATCGTCGCGCTGGGCATCACCGTCCTGGTCTACGGCGTCGTCGGTCTGATCGTGAAGATGGACGACGTCGGGCTGCACCTGGCCCAGCGGTCCAGCGCAGGGGTGGCCCGGCTCGGCCGCGGGCTGGTCAAGGGGATGCCGAAGCTGCTCAGCGCGCTCACCGTCGTGGGCACCGCCGCGATGCTGTGGGTCGGCGGCCACATCCTGCTGGTGGGTACCGACGAGCTGGGGCTGCACGTCCTCTACGAGGTGGTGCACCACCTGGAGGAGGCCGCGGCCGAGGCCACCGGTGCGCTCGGCTCGGTCGTCGGCTGGGTGGTCAACACCCTCGGCAGCGCCCTGCTCGGGCTGGTCGTCGGCGCGATCGTCGTGACGGTGCTGAGCCTGACCCTGCACCGGCGCAAGGCGCACGAGGCCAGCGGCGCGCAGGCGCACTGACCGCAGGGGTGAGCCCGCTCGTGCGGCAGGATCGGCTGCGTGCCGACCCTCCACATCTCCCAGGACACCGCCGCCGACGAGCTGCTCGGCCGTGACCCGCTGGCGCTGCTGATCGGCATGCTGCTGGACCAGCAGTTCCCGATGGAGCGCGCCTTCGCCGGCCCGCGGCTGCTGGCCGACCGGCTGGGCGTCGCGACGCTGTCCGCGGTCGAGCTCGCCGAGTGCGACCCGGCCGAGCTGGCCCGGCACTTCCAGGGGCCGCCGGCGGTGCACCGCTATCCCGGGTCGATGGCCGCCCGCACCCAGGAGCTGGCCCGGGTGCTGGTGGAGCGGTACGACGGCCGGGCCGACGCGGTGTGGGCCGACGTCCCGGACGGAGCCGCCCTGCTGCGCCGGCTGAAGGAGCTGCCCGGCTTCGGCGCGCAGAAGGCGACGATCTTCCTGGCGCTGCTGGGCAAGCAGTACGGGGTCACCCCGCCGGGCTGGCGGGAGGCCGCCGGCGACTACGGGCAGGAGGGGGCCCGCCGGTCGGTCGCCGACATCACCGACCCGACGTCCCTCGCCGAGGTGCGGGCGTTCAAGCAGGCGGCCAAGCAGGCCGCCAAGGAGGCCCGGGCGGCGAAGGCGCCGGCCGGCTGAGTCGCCCCCGCAGCGGGTCGGCCAGGGCGCTGCATGGCGCACGATCGAGTGGCACGATGGGCCTCAGGAGCCGGGGGCTCCGGGGCCGGTCGAACCACCTGCACGACCCAGCCGACCACCGCCGCCCTTCCCCCGGCCAGTCCAGGGAAGGGCATCCGTGGCCTCCAGCCAGTCCGTCAGCCGGCACGACCGCAGCGAGCCGCTGCTCATCACCGAGGCCGAGCCCAGCCGGGCCGACCAGCACGCGGCCCGCAAGAAGCGCTACGCGATCACCATGCTGATCCGTGGCGTCAGCCTCGTCCTGGCCGCGCTCACCTACCAGTACTCGATCTGGTTGATGGCCGTCTTCGCCGTCCTCGGCACCGTGCTGCCCTGGGTGGCGGTGGTCATGGCCAACGACCGGCCGCCGAAGAAGAAGATCGACCCGAACCGCTACCGGCCGCCGGCGCCGGACCGGATCCTCGAGTCCGGCAGCAGCAGGGCCCGCGTCATCGACATGTGAGTCAGCGGGCCCCGGGCCGGGCCACCACGGCGGCGGCCCGGGCCAGCCCCGCGTCCAGCGCGCGCACCGGGTCCGGTCGCCCGCCGGACGACGCCCAGGCGGCCAGCACGCCCGCGGTGAACGCATCGCCCGCGCCGGTGGTGTCGACGACGACGGCCGGGTGCGCCGGCCGGTGCACGAGCAGGTCGCCGGCCGCCCAGAGCGCGCCCTCGGCCCCCAGGGTGACCACCACCACGGGGTGCCGTGCCGCCAGCGTGCGGGCCGCGGCCGCCGGGTCGGTGCAGCCGGTGAGCAGCCGCGCCTCGTCGGCGTTGGGCAGCAGCAGGGTGGCCGCCGCGGTCTCGGCCAGCCACCGGTCGACGCCGTGCGCCGCCAGCGGCCCGGTGGACGCCGGGTCGATCGACACGGTGCAGCCCGCCGCCCGGGCCCGCGCCAGGGCCGCGAGACCGGCGGTCCGGGGGCCGGGTGCCAGCAGCGTGTAGCCGGACAGGTGCAGGTGACCACCGGGAGCCGGGTCGGGGACGTCGGCGGCCTGCAGTGCCAGGTTCGCGCCCCGGTCGGCGAGGAAGCTCCGTTCCCCGCCCGGCTCGACCAGGCTCACGATCGTGCCGGTGGGCACGCCCGGCACGGTGCGCAGGGCGAGCTCCACGCCGGCCGCAGCCAGCTCGGCGCGCAGCGCCTCACCGGGCAGGTCGTCGCCCACGCAGCCGGCCAGCGTCACCGGCGTGCCGAGGTCGGCGAGGTGGGCGGCGACGTTCGCCGCGGCCCCGCCACCGGCGGTGCTGATCGCCGCCGGCCGGTCCGAGTCCGGTGCCGGCTCCCCGGAGAGCAGGACGACGACGTCGGTGCACACGTCACCGACGACCACCACCGGTGGGGCGGCCACCGCCGGGGTCAGCGGGCGAGCGCGGCGAGCTCGGCCGCGATCTGCCCGGCCAGCTCTGCGTTGCGCAGCACGAGGCGCACGTTCACCGCCAGGCTCGCCCCGCCGCTGGCCTCGTGCAGGTGCCCGAGGATGAACGGGGTGACGTCCTTCCCGCGGGCACCGGCGGCGTCCGCGGCGGCGAGTGCGTCGGCGATGACCCGGTCGTGCAGCTCGGCGTCCAGCTGCTGGTCGGCAGGCAGGGGGTTGGCCACCACGACCGCGCCGGGGGCGAGCTCCCGGCGGGCGGCGAACACCCGCGCCGCCTCGGCGGGGGTCGTCACCGACCAGTCGACCGGCGACCCGGAGTCGGCCACGTAGAAGCCCGGGAAGCGGTTCGTGCGGTAACCGACGACGGTCACCGACAGCGACTCCAGCCGCTCCAGGGTGGCCGGGACGTCGAGGATGGACTTCACGCCAGCGCAGACGACCACCAGCGAGGTGCGGGCCAGGGCGACCAGGTCGGCGGACTCGTCGAAGGTGTCGCTGGCCAGCCGGTGCACGCCGCCCAGCCCGCCGGTGGCGAAGACGCCGATCCCGGCCCGGGCGGCCAGCAGCGCCGTGCTGGAGACGGTGGTCGCGCCGCTGCGGCCCAGCGCGGCGGCGACCGGCAGGTCGCGGACCCCGAGCTTGGCGAGCTCCGGGTCGGCGCAGACCCGGTCGACCTCGGCCGCGGTCAGCCCCACGTGGGGCACGCCGTCGAGCACCGCGATGGTGGCCGGCACCGCGCCGCCGGCGCGCACCGCGGCCTCCACCTCGTCGGCGGCAGCACGGTTCTCCGGGCGGGGGAGGCCGTGGGCGAGCAGGGTGCTCTCCAGGGCGACGACGGGCCGGCCCGCGGCGAGCGCGTCGGCCACCTCGGGGGAGAGGACGGACGGAGTTCCGGAGGAGGGGGCAGGCACCCTGCCATCATGGAGGGCAGCCCGTTACGGACCGGACACCGGCCCGAACCCGAGACCTGAGGGAGCAGCCCATGAGCAGCGCCGACATCCTCGAGCGCCCGGACGTCCGCGACGCCGACACCGGCAACGCCAACGAGGTCTTCCACTACGTGAAGAAGAACCAGATCGCCGAGAGCGCCGTCATGGGCACCATGGTCGAGGCGCTCTGCGGTGAGGTCTTCCCGGTGACCAAGAGCCCCAAGCCCGGCAGCCCGGTCTGCCCGGCCTGCACGGAGGTCTACAACCAGCTCAAGAAGTAGGCCCCCGCGCAGGGGCCCGACCCGCGCGCAGCGTGGGTCGGGGGGCGCGGGGGTCCTTCGATCAGCGGAGGCCGAGCTTCTCCGCCTCGAGCTCGATCTTGGCCGCCCGGCGGCGCTGCCGGCGGCGGTCGTGCCGGCGCTGCTGGGCCGGCCAGCGCGCCTCCACGGTGGCGTTCAACTCGGCGCCCAGCAGCATGGACATGCCCAGCAGGAAGCAGAACAGCAGTGCGGCGATCGGTGCCGCCAGCGCACCGTAGGGCAGCGCGGTGGTGAGCACGTCGGCGACGTAGCTGCGCAGCACCAGTGCCGCCAGGATGAAGAAGCCCACCGCGAAGACCGCACCCAGCAGGTGCCGGTGCCAGGGCAGACGCCGCGGCAGGATCACGTGGTAGAAGCTGGTCAGCGCCAGGATCAGCGCCGACACCACCAGCGGCCAGTAGACCGCGTCGACCAGCAGCGTGGCGGTGCCCCGCCACTCCGTGGGCAGCAGCCCGACCAGTGTGCCCCGGCCGAGCACGAGCAACGGCAGGGTGAGCACGGCGAGCACCAGGCCGACGACGAACAGCCACAGCGCCATCAGCCGGGTGCGGATCGGCCCCCGGACGTCGCGCTGGTCGTAGGCGATGACGCTGGTGTTCAGGAACGTCGCGGTGGCCGAGGAGCCGGCCCACAGCGACACCAGGAAGCCCAGGCTGACCACCTCCAGCCGGCCTGGGGCGAGGATCTCGTTCAGTGTCGGCTGCACCAGCGACTGGACGACGCCCGGGGTCAGCGCCTCCGCCGAGGCGTTCACCAGCTGCTCCTCGATCGTCTCCACGGCGTCCTGGCCGATCCACGAACTGAGGTAGCCGAGGGAGCCGAGCAGCCCGATCAGCAGCGGCGGCACCGAGAGGATCTGCCAGAAGGCGGCCTCGGCCGACAGCCCGAGGATCCTGTCCTGCCAGGCCTTGGCCAGCGTCCGTCCCAGCACCTGGAGCGGCACCCGTACCGGTGTGGGCAGCCTGTCCAGCCGGCCGGGCCGGTGGCCCCCGCGCGCCGTCGCCCCGGCCGGCGCGGTGTCGGCTGTCGGCGAGGTGGCCGTACCGGTCAGCTCGGCGGCGCGTGCCGCTGAGCTGCTCGGGACGAGGGAGGCCACGACCACAGTCTGCACGGCTCGGTCGTCCGTGGTGCCGGCCCGGCCGTCACGTCCCCTCCCACCGGAGGTGACAGGGGTCAGCAGCGTCGCCGGCCGGCCCGGGGTGCCCCGCCGGTCCGCGCGCCGGGGCGGCGACCGGCCGGGGTGGACGGCGCCGGTGCGCCGGTCGCCGGGGGGACCGCCGCCGGGTCGGTCGGCGCCGGCGGCGGGACGCAGCGGATGACCGCCTCGGCCGCGTAGCGGGTGTCGAAGGACTCACGACGGATCTCCGCGCCGCCGGCCAGGTCCCGGAAGACCCGGGTGACGGTGATGTCGAAGCCCAGCGAGCCCGACTGCGGGGTGCAGTTGCCGTCGTCGACCTTCTCCTGCACGGCCGGCTGCCGGATGTTGCGGCGCTCGCTGCTGATCGACTGGACGTCGTAGTAGCGGGTGCCCCAGAAGGTGACGGTGAGCGTGCCCGGCACCCACTGGGTCTGCACGTAGATGCCGGTCTCGGTGTCGTTGCGCCACTGCAGGTCGATCTGGCCCTCGTAGACCGTCGCCTCACGCCCGGCGGGGTAGCGGCTGATGTAGAAGCTGTGCGGCTTGTGGTAGACGTCCTCGAGCCCGGCGAAGAAGACCGCGTTGAACATCGTGGTCGCGAACTGGCTGATCCCCCCACCGACTGCCTGCGACAGCTCGCCCCCGCTGATCACCGCAGCCGGCACGTACCCCTGCGCGGTTCCGCGCGGGCCGGTGTAGCCGTTCAGGCTGAACGTCTCGCCCGGCCGGACCAGCGCGCCGTCGACCTCGGCGGCGACCACCCGGATGTTCGTGCCGCTCGCGGCGCTGGTGAAGTTCGTGCTGAAGGAGCTGACCTGCTCCTTGATGCCCAGCGCCTGCGCCTGCTCGGTGGTGAACTCGGCCGGCACCGGGCCGAGGGCCGCGGTGACCGAGCGGGGGGCCGGGTCGTCGAGCACCGGCAGCAGCTCGGTGGCGAGGACGGCCGGGTCGATCCCCTGACCGTCGACCGACGGCACGACGCTGATCGTGTCGCCGGACACCTCGAAGCGGGCGTCCTGAGCGGGGGAGCCGAAGGCGCCCAGCTCCTCGCCCACCGCGGTCTGCAGCGCGGCCGGGTCGACGGCGACGGCGAGGCTGCCGTCGTCCTGCGGGTTGAAGGTGAGTGACGCCGCGATCGCGGTGACCGGCAGGTCGACGGAGTCGGCCCCGTCCGCACCGACGACGGTGACCGGTGCGGCGAGCGCCGGGGTGACCGTCTCGTCCAGCACCCGCTGGGCCTCGGCGGTCTCGACCCGTGGTGCGGTCACCTCGACGGGGAGCTCGATCGGGGTGTCGGGGTCGCCACCGGCGGCGAGGGTGGCGGTGATCGTCTCGGCTGCCACGTCACGGTCCAGCTCGCGCCCCTCGGCCGGCTCGACCAGCTGCGGCGTGGTGCCGTCGAGGGTGATCGAGGCGTCGACCGGCGCCCGGTCGACCGTCGTGGCGAACTGCTCGACCTGCGCCGCGAGGGCGGTCTCGTCGGCCGCCAGCACCGGCTCGACCTCGCGGTCACCGACCAGGGAGACCAGCCGGGTCCAGGGGTTGAGCGGTTGGTCGTCGGCGACGTCCACGGTGGCCGGGACGTCGAGGGAGATCCCGGCGCTGGCCGGGTGCAGCACGCCCTGCACGTCGGCGGCCACCAGCGGGTGGTCGGCGGCGATCCGGGGTGCGAGGTCGCTCTCCAGCCGCTCGGTGGCGGCCGCGGGGGACAGCCCGCCGACGTCCACGCCGGCCACCACGGTGCCGCGCGGGACGTCGTCGCCGGCGATCAGCAGGTCGACGCCGTAGAGGACGCCCAGGGTCAGGACGGCGGCTGCCGGGACGGTGACCGCCCGGCGGCGCCACCAGGGGCGCTCCTCGCCGGGGGACCCGGTCGGGGGCGGCGGAGCGCCGGTGTCGTCGCCGTGGTGGGCGGCGGGGTCATCGGCCGGGACGCGGCCGGCGATCAGTGCGGTCGCCTCCGCATCGCGTCCGGCTGCCGGGGGCGGGCCGGAGATCGTGGCGGTCTCGTCGGTGTCCCGAGGGGCTGCCGGGGGCGGGCCGCTGATCGTCGCGGTCTCGTCCGTGCCGCGGGCTGCACCGGGGGTGTCCTGGGTCGGCGCCGGGCCGCCGGCTGCGGCGGTGTCGTCGCTCACCGGCGGGATGACCTGGGTGTCGGACGGCTCGGAGGCCGGCGGCACGGTCGGGGCCGGGTCGGTGACCTGGTCCGCGTCCGCCGGGGACCCAGCGGCCTCCGGAGCCGGGGGCACGGCTGCACCGCCGGGCTGGGCCTCGGGCCCGGCGACCGGTTCGGTGGCCGGCCGGGCGGTCGGGGGGACCGCTGGTGGGCGGCCGGTCCGGGCCGCGCCGACGGTGCCGTCCGGCTCCAGGCGGACGGTGTCGTCGCGGGGTTCCTGCGGCATCGGTCGCTCTCCGGATCGGCGGGGACCGCGGTCCGGTCCCGAGGACGACGAAGCCGCCGGCTCCCCGTGCCCGCGGTGCGGGTCCGGGGTGCCGGCGGCTTCGTCGGGTGAGGGCTTCATCGCTGGCGCGACGATAGTTGCCCTCGTCAGTGGGAGACGCGCGCCTCGCCGTCGGTCTCGATGAAGTCGGCCGCGATGTCGCGGAGCTTGCCCTCGTACTCACGTGCGTGGTGTCCACAGAAGACGAGGTCGCTCCCACTCGGGAGGACCACGCGCACCTTGGCCAGAGCACCGCAGCGGTCGCAGTGGAAGGGAACGACGAGGTCTTCGGTGGGCGGGGTCGTCGTCAGCGTCTGGGTCATCTGGCTCATCACTCGCTCTCTACCGCACGGACCCGCGGCTGCGGATCGGCCTCCTGCACAGCGCCAGGATGGCCCCTCGTGTTCCCGCTCCGGCGCCGACTGTGCACCGACTCACCGATCGAGATGAGTCCGTGACACGGGCGGTGCGGGTGGAACGGGTCAGCAGGGGACGTCGCTGGTTCGGAACTGGGTCCGGATGGTGCACGTACTGGTGGATCTCGTTCACTGGCTCAGGCCAGCTGTGGGTCCGCTGCTGTTCTGACGACGCCCACGCTACGCCGTCTACCCACCACGTGCCGTCGTACACCGGGTCGTCACCCGTTGGGAGCGTCCGCGTCCCCCAGCAGCCGGACACGCCAGCGGCCGGCGACCCAGAGGATCGCCGGCCGCCGCAGTGCACCTCGGCCCCGTAGTGCCGTTCGGCCCCCCTGCAGGGCCCCGCCGCGAGCTTGCGAGTGGTGGGGGGCAGGGGGGTCCTTCCTCAGTCGAGGTAGTCGCGCAGCACCTGGGAGCGGCTGGGGTGGCGGAGCTTGGACATCGTCTTGGACTCGATCTGCCGGATCCGCTCGCGGGTGACCCCGTAGACCTGGCCGATCTCGTCGAGCGTGCGCGGCTGCCCGTCGGTGAGGCCGAAGCGCAGCCGGACGACGCCGGCCTCGCGCTCGGACAGCGTCTGCAGCACGCTGGTCAGCTGGTCCTGCATGAGGGTGAAGCTGACCGCGTCGACGGCGACGACCGCCTCGGAGTCCTCGATGAAGTCACCGAGCTGGCTGTCGCCCTCGTCGCCGATGGTCTGGTCGAGGCTGATCGGCTCCCGGGCGTACTGCTGGATCTCCAGCACCTTCTCCGGGGTGATGTCCATCTCCTTGGCCAGCTCCTCCGGGGTGGGCTCGCGGCCCAGGTCCTGGAGCAGCTCGCGCTGGATGCGGCCGAGCTTGTTGATGACCTCGACCATGTGCACCGGGATGCGGATGGTGCGGGCCTGGTCGGCCATGGCGCGGGTGATCGCCTGGCGGATCCACCAGGTGGCGTAGGTGGAGAACTTGTAGCCCTTGGTGTAGTCGAACTTCTCGACCGCACGGATGAGCCCGAGGTTGCCCTCCTGGATCAGGTCCAGGAACGCCATGCCGCGGCCGGTGTAGCGCTTGGCCAGCGAGACGACCAGGCGGAGGTTCGCCTCCAGCAGGTGGTTCTTGGCGCGCTCGCCGTCGCGGACGATCCAGTTGAGGTCGCGGCGCATCTGCGGGGAGAGCTTCTGGCCCTCCTCCTCGACCTGGCGCAGCCGCTCGGCGCCGTAGAGCCCGGCCTCGATCCGCTTGGCGAGGTCGACCTCCTCCTCGGCGGTGAGCAGCGCGACCTTGCCGATCTGCTTGAGGTACGCGCGGACCGAGTCGGCGGAGGCGGTGAGCTCGGCGTCCTTGCGGGCCTGCCGCAGCGCCTCGGACTCCTCCTCGTCGTCCCACTCGAAGTCGCCGCCCTCGGCGTCCTCCTTGTCGGCCTCGCCGGTCTCCGCGACGCCGTCCTTGCCGGTCACGACCGTCTCGTCGAGCTTGAGGCCCTCGGCGCCGGCGTCGACCACCGCGACGGCCGCCCCGTCGGAGGCGACGGCGGTCAGCACGGTGCCCTCACCGGTGCCGGGGGAGGGGGCGATCGTGGGCTTGCGGGAGGCCGCCTTCTTCGCCGGGGCCCGCTTGGCCGCGGGCTTCTTGGCGGAGGCGGTCACCGGGGTGGTGGACGACGAGGCGCTGGAGCGGGCGGCGACCGTCCGGCTGCGACTCGTGCTGCTCACCGTGGTTGCGTCCGGTCCTGGCTGGTCGGCGGGCACTCAGGTTCCTTCCCGTACTACTGCGGTGCGTTCCTCGAGGACCGTGTGGCCCGCGGGCAGCGGCCCCACGCGTCGTCCGGACGGCAGCGGCCCACCGACGAGCCCGGCGGGGCGACACACCGCGAGGTGTTTCACCGTGCTGGGGACCGGGGATGACCTGCTGGCTGAGGAGCGGCGCGCTGGGGCGGCTCCATTGTAACGACGGGCACGTCCCGGTCCACCGGTTCTGTGCCGGGTGCGGTCCGGTGACCTGCGCGGCCCCGCCCGCCGGGGGAGCCCGTGCGGAGCCCCACCCGGCGAGCGGTCGCCGTCACTGCCCGATGTGCTGCTCCGCGGCCAGCGCCGCCCCGACGATGCCGGCGTCGTTGAGCAGCTCGGCGGCGACGACCCGGGTGCGGGTCGACAGCAGCGGGACCCACTTGTCGGCCTTCTTGCTCACCCCGCCGCCGACGATGACCAGGTCGGGCCAGAGGCTGTGCTCCAGCGTGTCCAGGTAGCGGTCGACGCGCTTGGCCCACTGCGGGTAGCTGAGCTCCTCGCGCTCCCGGGCGGAGGCGGAGGCGCGCTTCTCGCCGTCCTCGCCGTCGACCTCGATGTGGCCGAACTCGGTGTTGGGCACGAGCGTGCCGTCGATGAACAGGGCGCTGCCGATGCCGGTGCCGAAGGTCAGCATGAGCACCAGGCCCCGCTCACCGCGCCCGGCGCCGTAGGCCATCTCGGCGATCCCGGCCGCGTCGGCGTCGTTGAGCGTCTGCACGGTGCCGGGGATCACCGCCTCCAGGCCGGCGGCCATGTCGGTGCCGATCCAGCTCTTGTCCATGTTGGCGGCGGTGAAGGCCACGCCGTGCTTCATGACCCCCGGGTAGGTGACGCCGATCCGCCCCTCCCAGCCGAACTGGCCGACGATGTCGGCCACCACCCCGTAGACGGGGTCGGGGAGGGCCGGCTGGGGGGTCGGGATGCGCACCCGTTCCCCGACCAGCTCGCCCTTGTCCAGGTCGACCACACAGCCCTTGATGCCACTGCCACCGATGTCCACTCCGAAGCCCTGCACGGGGGGAGGCTAGCGACCCGTGGGTGCGATGGCACACAGGTCGGGCAGGATCCCGTCCCGTGACCACCTCCGGCGCCACCCCGTCCCCCTCCGGCACCCCCGCCCCGGACCTGCCCACCGAGCTGCTCGAGCTGGCCCGGGCCACCGCCGAGGAGGCCGCGGGCCTGGTCGGTGCGGGGCGCAGCAGCGCGGCCGAGGAGGTGGACACCAAGTCCAGCCCGGTCGACGTGGTGACCGCCGTCGACAAGGCCAGCGAGGCGCTCATCGTGCGGCGGCTCCTGGCGGCCCGCCCCGACGACGGGGTGCTGGGGGAGGAGGGCGCCGCCACCGAGGGCACCAGCGGGGTCCGTTGGGTCGTCGACCCCATCGACGGCACCGTCAACTTCCTCTACGGCCTGCCCGCGTTCGCGATCTCCATCGCCGGCCAGGTCGACGGCCGCACCGAGGTCGGCGTGGTGCTCAACGTCGGCAACGGCGAGCTGTTCACCGCGGTCCGCGGCCAGGGCGCGTGGCTGACCGCGCCGGGGGCGGCGTCCATGCAGCTGCACGGCAGCTCGCCGGCGTCCCTGGAGCAGACGCTGGTGGCCACCGGGTTCGGCTACCGGGTGGAGCAGCGCCGCGCCCAGGGGGCCGTGGTGGCCCAGCTGCTGCCCGAGGTGCGCGACATCCGCCGCTGGGGCTGCGCGTCGCTGGACCTGTGCGCCGCCGCCGCCGGGCGGGTCGACGCCTACTACGAGCTGGACCTCAAGCCCTGGGACCACGCCGCCGGCGCCCTGATCGCTGCCGAGGCCGGCCTGGTCGTCACCGGCACGGCGGGCCGGCCGTTCGCCGAGCCGATGGCCGTCGCGGCGGCACCGTCGGTGGCCGGCCACCTCGTCGAGCTGCTGGAGCGGCTGCACGCCGCCGGCTGAGCCGGTCCGCCGGCCCACCCCGTGACGGGGCCGGGCCGGCGGGTGGTCAGCAGGAGGCGGCGTCGGCCTCCTGGGCCGGGGCGAGGGCCGCGGCGACGTCCTCCGCCGACGCCAGCCCGGCGTAGTCGGGCCCGAGCACCACGTCCACCACGGTGGTCGCCCGGGTGTCGCGGCGCTCGGTGGCCTGGGGCAGGTACAGCTGCACGAAGCGGGCGACCCCACCGCCGGCCGGTCCGTACCGGAGCTCGCCGACGCCGGTGACCTCGTGGTCGGTCTGGTCGTTGGCGATCTCCTGGACCACGAAGCCGACGGCCTGCAGCTGCGCGGCGACCTCACCGGCCCGCCCGGCGACGTCGCTGGCGTTGAGCACCCGGAGGGTCACGGTGCTGGGGTCCAGCGCCTCGGGCGC
This sequence comes from Modestobacter lacusdianchii, assembly GCF_054177765.1. Classification (NCBI taxonomy): domain Bacteria; kingdom Bacillati; phylum Actinomycetota; class Actinomycetes; order Geodermatophilales; family Geodermatophilaceae; genus Modestobacter; species Modestobacter lacusdianchii. Next base: position 50,090 of record NZ_JBJJTJ010000024.1, read on the forward strand.
GTTCTCGGCGCTGCTGCAGGCGGCCGCCTGTGCCTCCTGGCGGGCCCGTTCGTCACCGAGCACGTTCCACCACACCGCCAGTGCGGCCAGGGCCAGCACCAGCAGGAAGACCAGCGCCGGCAGGGGCCGGCGGTTGCGCGGCGCGCTGCCGGGTCGCCGCGTTCCCGTCTCGCTCACGGTCTCGGTCACGGGGTCCTCACGGCGGCGGCGAGCACGTACACGGAGGCGACCCTAGCGGCGGGCGGACCCGCTACAGCGCACCGTCCTCGAGCGCGGCGCGTCCCAGTTCGACGCAGGGGTCGATCTTCTCGGCGTACCCCGTGGTGTCCTTGCCGGCCATCGCCCCGGCCTTCGAGCGGGCGACGATCCCGGCGACGATCGCGGCGAACTTGAAGTAGGCGAAGCCCACGTACCAGTTGAGGTCGGCGAGGTCCGCGCCGCTGCGGGAGGCGTACCGCTCGGCCAGCTCCAGCCGGGTCGGGAAGCCGGGCAGCGTGGTCACCGAGGACACCGAGACCGCGCGCTCCTCACCGGCCTGCGGCCAGTAGACGAAGAGCATCCCGAGGTCGGTGAGCGGGTCGCCGAGGGTGGACATCTCCCAGTCCAGGACGGCGCGCACCCGGCCGGGGGCCTCCGGGTCGAGCAGGCAATTGTCCAGCCGGTAGTCGCCGTGGGTGATCCCGCTGCGCTGCGAGGCCGGCACGGTCTCGGCCAGCCGCGCGGCCAGCGCGTCCAGGGCCGGCCGGTCGGCGTCCCGGGTGGCGTCCCACTGCTTGGTCCAGCGGCGCACCTGCCGTTCCAGGAAGCCCTCCGGACGGCCGAAGTCCGACAGGCCCACCGCGGCCGGGTCGACCGCGTGCAGGTCGGCCAGCACGTCCATCAGCCCGTCGGCGACCGCCCGGCGCTGCGCCGGGGCGTCGGCGTACCCGGCGGGCAGCTCGTTGACCACGTGCACGCCCACCACCCGCTCCATCACGTAGAACGGGGCGCCGAGCACCGAGGTGTCGGTGGCCAGGTGCAGCGTGCGCGGCACCGGCACGGGTGTGCCGGCCAGCGCGGAGATGACCCGGTGCTCGCGCACCATGTCGTGCGCGGTGGCCAGCACGGCGCCCGTCGGCGGGCGGCGCAGGATGACCGCGTCGTCCTCGGGCGCACCCTCGGGGGTCACCACGTAGGTGAGGTTGGACATGCCCGCGGCGATCAGCTCGACGCGCACCGACCGCCACCTCTCGTCGCCGAGAGCGGTCGCCAGGTAGGGCCCGACGACCCCCGGATCAGCACCCACTGGAGTCGCCACGGCGGCAGGGTAGCCTCTGGCGCTCCCACGCTCGCCCGGCCTCCCGGCGACTCGATGTGTCGGCCTGCAGCAGGCGGGCACAAACGGGGGCCTGACGGCGTTGGGCGGCTGGCCGGACTGCAGCGACGGACGCCGGGGCGACCGGGACGGCGATCTGCCGACCCGACCGCGCCGCACCGTCGACCGCACGACCGAGCCACACCGGCCAGGGACCCAGCAGGGACCCCGGCCGGCGACAGACCCCCGGCCGCCGAGGCGGCCGGCACCACCGCCGCCGGCGCCTCGGCGCCGACGGCAGACGAGCGGGCCGTGCGCCCGCGATGAGACGAGAGAAGGGGCACACCATGGCCACCGACTACGACGCCCCCCGCCGCAACGAGACCGACGAGCTCGGCGAGGACTCGCTGGAGGAGCTCAAGGCCCGCCGGGCCGAGGCCCAGTCCTCCTCGGTCGACGTCGACGAGACCGACTTCAACGAGAACCTCGAGCTCCCCGGCGCCGACCTGTCCAACGAGGAGCTGACCGTCCGGGTGCTGCCCAAGCAGGAGGACGAGTTCACCTGCTCCAGCTGCTTCCTGGTGCAGCACCGCAGCCGGCTGGCCGCCACCCGCGGCGACCGGCTGCTGTGCCGGGACTGCGCCTGATCGGCGCCGGTCGATGAGCGAGCAGCCCGGCCGGTCCGGCCGTCCCCGGGACGTCCCCCCGCCACGCCCCGTCGATGCGACCGGGGAGCCGGTGGAGGGCGAGGTCATCGGCGCTGACAGCGGGCTCGGCTCCGCCGCCCGCGCCCTGGCCGACGCCGTGGCCGGGCTGCTCGGCAACGGAGCCGGCAAGGACGGCACCCGCGGCTCCGCACGGGCCGGTGCCGGCGCCCGGGCCGCGTCCGGTGTGCTCGCCGACGTCGTCGGCGCGGTCGCCGGCGCGGCCCGGTCGGCCCGGTCGGACGACGGGGGCCGCCGGGCGGCGGGTGGCTCGGACCGGGCCACCGGTGCCGGCCACGGCGCCGACGGCGGGTCGCGCGGCTGGGCTCCCGGCGGACTGCTGACCGACCTGCTCGACGCCGCGGCGCCCCGCCTGCCGATCCGCGACCGGGAGCGGTTGCGCCGCGCCCACCCGGGGGCCTCCGACGGCGAGATCGCCGACGCCCTGGTCGCCCGGGCCGCCCGGCTCACCGGCGCGGTCGGGGCGGCGACCGGCGGGCTGGCGGCCGCCCAGTGGTTCGCCCCGCCGTCGATGGTCGCCGTCCCCCTGGAGCTGGGGGCGCAGACGGTGCTGGTCGCGGCGGTCGAGGTGGTGCTCGTCGGCGAGCTGCACGAGCTGGCCGGCCGGCCGGCGCCCGGGGACGCGCGGGAGCGCGCCGCGGCGTACCTGTCCAGCTGGACCACCCAGCGCGCGGTCGGCTCGCCGGGCCGGGGCGGGTTGTTCGCCACGATGAGCTCCGCGGGGGTCGCCGCGCTGCGCCGGCGGGTCACCCGCCGGCTGGCCCGCAGCACGACGTCCATGGCCCCGCTGCTGGTGGGCGCCACGCTGGCCGCCCGCGGCAACCGCAAGGCCACCGCCGAGCTGGCCGATCGGCTGCGGTCGGACCTGCACCTGCCGCCCGCCGCCCCCGGCTCGTGACCGCGGGGCGGCACCGGCGTGGGGGAGCCCGCCGACCACCGGCCGCCCACCACCGGTGCGGCCCGCGCGGCTAGCCTCGCCGCCGTGCCCCTGCCCCCCGCTGACGACCCGGTGCCCGGCCCGGTCGACGTCCCCGTGCTGCTCACCGGTCCGGACGCCGTCGCGCCGGCCTACGCACTGCCGGGGGACGCCGGCGCCGACCTCTGCCTGGCCGAGGACGTGGAGCTCGCCCCGCACCAGCGCGCGCTGGTCGGCACCGGGGTCGCCGTGGCGATCCCCGAGGGCTTCGCCGGCTTCGTCCACCCCCGCTCGGGGCTGGCGCACCGGCTGGGCCTGAGCCTGGTCAACGCGCCGGGGACGATCGACGCGGGCTACCGCGGTGAGATCAAGGTCAACCTGGTCAACCTCGACCCCACGACCACGCTCCGGCTGAGCCGGGGCGACCGGGTCGCCCAGCTGGTCGTCCAGCCGGTCGTCCGCGCCCGCTTCGTCCCGGTGGCCGAGCTGCCGGTCAGCGAGCGGGGCAGCGCCGGCCACGGCTCGACCGGTGGCGCGGTGGGGCTGGGCGCCGACAGCACTCCCTCGAGCCTGGAAGGACGGGTCTGACATGCCGTTCGGACGCCGACGCAACCGGATCGACCGCAGCCTCCGCGAGCGGGGCGTGCCGCCCGAGCCGCAGGTGCGCGAGCGGGAGGAGACCGCCACCAGCGGCCCCTGGGACGAGGCGGACGCCCCGCAGGACGGGCGGCCCCGCGTGGACCTGGGCGCGATGCGGGTCCCGGCGGTCGGCGGCATGGAGCTGCGGGTCGACGTGAACGCCCAGCAGCAGGTGGTCGGCGCCAGCCTCCGGATGGGGGACTCGCTGCTCCAGCTCTCGGTCTTCGCCGCTCCCCGGGCCGGTGGCCTGTGGGACGAGGTCCGGGCCGACCTCGCCCGGGGCGCCAGCGGCCAGGGCGGCCAGCTGAAGGAGGTCGACGGGCCGTTCGGCCGGGAACTGGCCGGCTCGGTGCTGCTCACCCCGAGCACGCCGCCCGGGCAGACGGCGCCGGCCAAGCCGGTGCGCCGGCCGGCCCGCTTCCTCGGCGTCGACGGTCCCCGGTGGTTCCTGCGCGGCATGATGACCGGCCCGGCGGCCGAGTCGCCGGAGGCGGGCGCAGCACTGGAGGCGGCGTTCCGTGAGGTCGTCGTGGTCCGCGGCGCGCAGCCGATGCCGGTGCGCGAGCAGCTCCCGCTGACCCTCCCGGCGCAGGCGGCGGCGCAGATGGCCCGGCAGCAGGCAGCTGCCCGCGCGCCCGGCCGGCCCGCCGCGGCGGCCCCGGCCGTGACCACCCCGCCCGCCTCCCCGGCCACCGGCCCCGCGTCGCCCGTGCCCGGCAGCACGACTCCCGCTCCCGGCGTCACCCCGCCGTCGAGCACCCCGCCGTCCAGCACCCCGCCCGGCAGCGCCGGGTGACCGCCGCGCCGGTCGTCCACGCCTACGGCCCCGCCCCGGACCAGTTCCTGGAGGTCACGCTCCCCGACGGCGACGGGGCGGCACCGGTGGTCGTCGTCCTGCACGGCGGGTTCTGGCGCGCTCGGTACGGGATCGAGCTGGCCCGGCCGCTGGCCGCCGACCTGGCCGCCCGTGGCTGGGCGGCGGTCGCCGTCGAGTACCGCCGGGTGGGTGCCGGCGGCGGCTGGCCGGCCACCCTGGCCGACGTGGCCGCCGCGCTGGACGCCCTGCCGGACGTGCCCGGGGCCGATCGGCTGGACCTCTCCGACGTCACCGTGGTGGGGCACTCCGCCGGTGGGCACCTGGCCGCCTGGGTCGCCGGCCGGGGCCGGCTGCCCGACGGGGCACCCGGCGCCCGTCCCCGGGTGGCGGTCCGCGCCGTGGTCGCCCAGGCCGGGGTGCTGGACCTGGCGGCGTCGGTCGCCGCCGACCTCGGCGACGGTGCCACCGTGGGCTTCCTCGGCGGCACGCCGGCGGAGGTGCCCGACCGGTACGCGGTCGCCGACCCGGCCCGGCTGCTGCCCACCGGCGTGCCGGTGCTCTGCGTGCACGGTGCGCAGGACACGACCGTGCCGCTCGACCAGAGCGAGCGCTTCCGGGCGGCGGCCACCGCGGCCGGGGACACCGTGGAGGTGAGCGTCGTGCCGGGTGACCACATGGCCGTGATCGACCTCGCCGGGGAGGCCTGGCGACGCACCGTGACGTGGCTGACGGCACGCCGGACCGCGGCCCCGGACAGCACTACCCTGGGATCGTGACCGAGACCAGGGTGGGGTCGACCGCGCAGCCCGGTGCGCGCGGCTGGCTCTCCCGCACACTGCAGAAGCTCACCGCCGACGACCAGACCGTCGATGCCCAGGCGCTCCGGTCGGAGACCGCGTCCGCCGGCTGCTCGGCGGTCAGCGCCTGTCGCAAGGGCGAGGTCGTGACGGTGACCGGCCGGATCAAGTCGGTCGTCTACACCCCGCGCGAGACGGTGCCCACCCTCGAGGCCGAGCTCTTCGACGGCTCCGGCTCGGTGACCCTGGTGTGGCTGGGCCGTCGGCGGATCCCGGGCATCGAGCCCGGTCGCCGGCTGACCGCCCGCGGTCGCTTCGCCGCCTTCGAGGGCCGGCAGGTCATCTACAACCCCTGGTACGAGCTGAGCGCCGGGTGACCCGGCCGACCCCGGCCGGCCGGCGATGACCGCCCGGCCCGAGGGGGAGGTGCCGCAGGGGAAGGACGTGACCTTCGACCGGCACCTGGTGCTCGAGCAGCTCGGCGGCTGGCGCGGCATGGTCGACGCCTCGCTGCCGACCATCGCCTTCATCGTCGCGAACTCCCTCGGCGGGCTGACCGTCGGCATCTGGTCGGCCGCCGTGGCCGCGGTGCTCGTCTTCCTGCTCCGGCTGGTGCGGCGGCAGAGCATCCAGCAGGCGATCAGCGGCCTGTTCGCGGTCGCCGTCGCCATCGCCATCGCCCGGTACTCCGGTCAGGCCCGTGACTTCTTCGTGCTCGGCATCGTGCGCAACGCGGGCATCGGGGTCGTGCTGCTGGGCTCCCTGCTGTTCCGCCGTCCGCTGGTGGGCGTGGTCGCCGAGTGGCTCGCGCCCAGCCACCTGGGCGCCATGGCCGCCCACCGGCTGCCCTCGCTGCGCGGCCGGGGCTTCGCCGGCGGCACGCGGCCGGCCCAGGCGGTGGACACCGAGACCGCGGCCGAGGCGATCGGCCGGGTCCGCGGGCCCGACACCCCACCCGAGGTGCACTGGCGCGACGACCCGCGGATGCTGCGGGCCTACAGCTGGCTGACCGTGCTCTGGGGCGGGGTCTTCCTGCTCCGGGCCGCCGTCCAGGGGCTGTTCTACTGGCAGAACGCGGTCGGCTGGCTGGGCACCTCGTCACTGGCCCTCGGGCTGCCGGTCACCGCCGTCCAGCTGGTCGTGACGCTGTGGGTGGTCGCCCGCCTGCACCGCCACCGAGCCGAGGAACAGCCCTCGGCCTGACGGCCCCCTCGCAGGGCCCCGCCGCGAGCTTGCTCGTGGTGGGGGGCGAGGGGGTCCTTCCTCAGCAGCTGCCGTCGGGGCACATGATCTTCTGCAGCTGCTCCTCGATGTCGCCGTGGGTGACGAACAGCAGCTCGTCCCCGGCCTCCAGCGGCTCGTCGGGGTCGGGGCTGATCACCCGGTCACCGCGCAGGATCGTGGTCAGCACCGTCTCCCGCGGCAGCGGCACCTCGCGCACCGGGCGCCCGACCCAGGGGGTGTCCTCGGCGAGGGTGATCTCCACCAGGTTCGCCGCGCCCTTGCGGAAGCTCATCAGCCGGACGACGTCGCCGACGGTCACCGCCTCCTCGACGAGGGCCGCCAGCACCCGCGGCGTGGAGACGGCGACGTCCACGCCCCAGGCCTCGGTGTAGAGCCACTCGTTGCGCGGGTCCTTGACCCGGGCCACGACCCGGTTGACCGCGAACTCGGTCTTGGCCAGCAGCGAGACGACGAGGTTCGCCTTGTCGTCACCCGTGGCGGCGATGACCACGTCGCAGGTGGCCAGCTGGGCCTCCTCCAGCGAGCTGACCTCGCAGGCGTCGGCCTGTACCCACTCGGCGCCGGGCACGGAGCGGGGCTTGACCCGGGAGCCGTTCTTCTCGATCAGCATCACGCTGTGGCCGTTGCCCAGCAGCTCGGCGGCGATGGACCGGCCGACCGCGCCGGCCCCGACGATGGCGACCCGCATCAGTGCTGCCCTCCGGTGGGTGCCTGCTCGACGACCTGGTGGACCCGGTCGGTGAGCTCGTCGGTGGCGGCGAGCACGAGGTGGTCGCCGGTCTGCAGGACCGTGGCGGGGGTGGGCAGCTGGGCCTCGCCGAAGCGGACCAGCCAGGCGGCCCGGGCGCCGGAGGCGGTCTCCAGCTCGGCCAGCGGCCGGCCGACCCAGCCGTCGGTGACGGTGACCCGCATGAGCAGCACCTTGCCGGTGGGCTCGCGCCAGATCTCGGTCACCTTGACCGAGAGCAGCTCGCGCATCAGCCGGTTCACCGTCCAGGGCACCGTCGCGACGCTCGGGATGCCCATCCGCTCGTAGACCTCGGCCCGCTTGGAGTCGTAGATCCGGGCGACGACGTGCTCGACGCCGAAGGTCTCCCGGGCCACCCGGGCGGCGATGATGTTGGAGTTGTCGCCGCTGCTCACCGCGGCGAAGGCGCCGGCGGAGTCGATGCCGGCGTCCAGCAGCGTCTGCCGGTCGAAGCCGAGTCCGGTGACCTGCCGGCCACCGAACTCCGGGCCCAGCCGGCGGAACGCCTCGGCGTCCTGGTCGATCACCGCGACGCTGTGGCCGATCGCCTCGAGTCGCCGGGCGATCGCCGAGCCGACGCGGCCGCAGCCCATCACGACCACGTGCACCTGTCCCACCCCGTCTGCTGCCCAGTACCGCTGTCTCCCGCCCCCGCGGATCGCCGGGGCGTACAGCGCGCGAACGTACACCCGCACCGGACCCGCGGTGCCCGCCCCTGCGGCCTCGACACACCCCTCCGGGTGCCCCTGTGAGGGAGGTCGCCCCGGATGGGCACATCTGGGGGCGCGGCGTCCGTACCATCGCCGCCGTGCCATCCCTGTCCGACCTCGGACAACTCCCGAAACGGCTCGTCCTCGGCCGGCCGGTCCGCAGCGACCGCGCCGGCGAGTCGCTGCTGCCCAAGCACCTGGCGCTGCCGATCTTCGCGAGCGACCCGTTGTCCTCCGTGGCGTACGCGACGCAGGAGATCCTGATCTTCCTGACGCTCGCCGGGACGTCGTTCCTGTTCCTCACCCCGTGGCTCGCCGCCGTGGTCGTCCTGCTGCTGACCGTCGTGGTGCTCTCGTACCGCCAGGTGGTGCACGCCTACCCCTCGGGCGGCGGCGACTACGAGGTCGCGATGAAGAACCACGGCCAGTTCGCCGGCCTGGTCGTCGCCAGCGCGCTGCTCACCGACTACGTGCTCACCGTCGCCGTGTCGGTCAGCTCGGGCACCGACAACATCATCTCGGCGTTCCCCGGCCTGGCCGAGCACCGGGTGCTGATCGCCGTGGGCCTGGTCGCGCTGCTGGTGGCGATGAACCTGCGCGGGGTGCGCGAGTCGGGCAAGACCTTCGCCGTCCCGACCTACGCGTTCATCGCCTGCATCATGGTCATGATCGTCACCGGCCTGGTCCGTGAGCTGGTCGTGGGCGGTGACGTGGTCGCCGAGAGCGCCGGCTACGCGATCACCCCGGAGCCGGGCTACGAGGAGGTCACCGGGCTGGCCCTGGTCTTCTTCGTCCTGCGCGCCTTCGCCTCGGGGTGCACGGCGCTGACCGGCGTCGAGGCGATCGCGAACGGGGTGCCCGCGTTCAAGCCGCCGAAGAGCCGGAACGCCGCCACCACGCTCGCCCTGATGGGCGGGATCGCCGCGACGATGTTCGCCGGGGTGACCGCGCTGGCCCTGCTGGCCGACGTCAAGTACGTCGAGAACGCCTGCGACCTGGTCGGCTTCGACTGCGAGGGGCAGCCCCAGCGGACGGTGATCGCCCAGGTCGCCGCCGCGGTGTTCGGCGGCTCGGACTCCCTCGGCTTCTTCGCGGTCCAGGCGGCGACGGCGCTGGTGCTCATCCTGGCCGCCAACACCGCCTTCAACGGCTTCCCGCTGCTGGGCTCGGTGCTCGCGCAGGACCGGTTCATGCCCCGGCAGCTGCACACCCGCGGCGACAAGCTGGTCTACAGCAACGGCATCCTGCTGCTGGCCGGCTTCGCGATCCTGCTGCTGGTCGTCTTCGACGCCGACTCCACCCAGCTGATCCAGATGTACATCGTCGGCGTCTTCACCAGCTTCTCCATCGGCCAGTGGGGCATGGTGCGGCACTGGAACCGGGAGCTGCGCGCCGAGACGGACCCGGCCGTGCGCGGGCAGATGCAGCGCTCCCGGGTGATCAACGCCGTCGGTGGGTCGCTGACCAGCATCGTCCTGGCGATCGTCGTGGTGACCAAGTTCGCCGGCGGCGCCTGGATCGTCATCGCCGCGATGCCGGTGATCTTCCTGCTGATGCGCTCGATCAACCGGCACTACTCCCACGTCGCCGAGCAGCTGGTGCCCGACAGCGACGCGCGGATGAAGCCGTCGAAGGTGCACGCCGTCGTCCTGGTGTCGAAGGTGCACAAGCCGACGCTGCGGGCGCTGGCCTTCGCCCGGGCCACCCGCCCGGACGAGCTGACCGCCCTCACCGTCAACGTGGACGACGCCGACACCCGGGCCCTGCAGCAGGACTGGGAGCGCTACGACATCCCGGTCCCGCTGACCGTCGTCGACTCCCCGTACCGGGAGATCACCCGGCCGGTGCTGGACTTCGTGCGGGACATCCGCCGCTCCAGCCCGCGCGAGCTGGTCGTGGTCTTCGTGCCGCAGTACGTGGTGGGGCACTGGTGGGAGAACCTGCTGCACAACCAGAGCGCGCTCCGGCTGCGCACCCGCCTGCAGTTCCAGCCCGGCGTCATGATCACCAGCGTGCCGTGGCAGCTGGAGAGCTCGCTGGACCGGGACGGCGGCCCCCGCGGCGACGGCCCGGCCCCCGGCGACCTGCGCCGCGGGCTGACCGAGGACGTCGAGCAGACGCCGTATGGCTGAAGAAGGACCTCCCTTCCCCCCACGACGAGCGAGCTCGCCGCGGGGCCCTGGAGCGTGGCCGAAGAACCGTCGTCGGTCGCAGGCTCCCGGCTCCGCTGCAGGGGCCCGCCGCGAGCCTGCGAGTGGTGGGGGGCAGCGGGGTCCTTCGTGGGTCGGACGCCGGTTCGAGGTGACCGTGGGCCCGGTGGCGCACGGCGGGCACTGCGTGGCCCGGCACGAGGGCCGGGTGGTCTTCGTGCGGCACACGCTGCCCGGCGAGCGGGTCGTGGTCGAGGTGACGGAGGACCGGCAGAAGGGGTTCTGCCGCGCCGACGCGGTCGAGGTCCTGGAGGCGTCGCCCGACCGGGTCGAGCGGCCCTGCCCGTACAGCGGCCCGGGCGGGTGCGGCGGCTGCGACTGGCAGCACGTGGGTCACGAGGGGCAGCTCCGGCTCAAGGCCGCCGTCGTCCGTGAGCAGCTGTCCCGGCTGGCCGGCCTGGACGTCGAGGTCACCGTCGAGCCGCTGCCCGGCGGGCCGCTGCGCTGGCGGTCCCGGGCCCGGTTCGCCGTCGACGGCACCGGGTCACCCGGGCTCCGCCGGCACCGCTCGCACGACGTCGTCCCCCTCGACGACTGCCCGATCACCGTCGAGCCGGCCGCGCGGGCGGTCCTCGGCCGCCGCTGGCTCGACTCCGGCGCCGTGGACGTCGCCGTCGACTCGGCCGGCGTGGTGACGACGACGACGCTCGACCGCCGCGGCAGGCCGCAGGAGACCCAGGTGCTCCGCCCGGGCGCCGAGGTGCCCGAGGAGCCCGCCGGGCGGGCGCAGCGTTCCGCCGGTGGCCGCGACTGGGAGGTCGAGGGGACCGGCTTCTGGCAGGTGCACCCCGCGGCGGCCGACGCGCTCGTCGCGGCGGTCACCGAGTACGCCGCGGTGCAGCCGGGGGAGACCGTGCTCGACCTGTACGCCGGCGCCGGCCTGTTCGGCGGGGCCCTCGCCCCGGGCGTCGGCGCCGCGGGCCGGGTGGTCTGCGTGGAGTACGACGAGGCGGCCTGCGCGGCCGCCGACGCGAACCTCGCCGACCTGCCGCAGGCCGAGGTCTGGCAGGGCGAGGTGGACGCCGCCGGGCTCACCGACCTGCTGCCGGACGTGGGCCGCCCGGACGTCGTCGTCCTGGACCCGCCGCGGGCGGGTGCCGGACAGGACGTCAGCCGGGTGCTCGCCGGCACCGGTGCGCGTGCGGTGGTCTACGTGGCCTGCGACCCGGCGTCCCTGGCCCGCGACGTGGCCGCGTTCGGGGACGCGGGCTACCGCCTGGAGGCGCTGCGGGCCTTCGACTGCTTCCCGATGACCGCCCACGTGGAGTGCGTCGCCCTGCTGGTCCGGGCCTAGACCGGCCTCGGACGGCCGCCGTCGCCGCGGGGGCGGGAGGGTCAGAGCGGGCTGCGGCTGGTGTCCTCGCGCGGCAGGACCCACCGGTCGTCGGCCTTGCGGATGAGGAAGTCGGCGAAGAGGAACGCCTCGTGGACGGCCTCGGCGAGCAGGTCGCGGACGTTGCGGTAGGTGGTCACGTCGGGGCCTCCGTTGCTGCCGAGTGCGTGCGGGCCGGGCGACCCCGGATCGGCCCGGCGGCCGGTCCGTGTGTCCTGGGTCACTGTCCTCATCGGCGTCCCGGCGCGTCTCCCGTACTGCCTCCCGCTCCGCCTCACCCGGTGGTGGTGGCTGGTCCGGCACGTCCGTCGGCCCGGGCGGGACGACGCCGCGGCCGGGCCCGGGGACCGGGGCGCGTCCGGGCGGTCGAGGGGTCACCGCCGGACCGCCAGCAGGTGGGCCTGCGGGGACCTCTCGTACTGCGTCTCCGGCTCGCGCAGCACCCGGACCCGCACGTCGAGGCCGGCCTCGGTGAGCTGCCGTGCCACCCGGTCGGGGTCCAGCCGCCACGCGCGCAGGGAGATGTCGTGCCCGTAGCCCTGGCGGTGGTGCACCGGCTCGTCGCCGGCGGCCTGGAACGCCGTCAGCAGCGGGGCGCCGGGCCGCAGCACCCGGGCCAGCTCGGCGAACACCGCCGGCTGTCGTCCCGGCGGGACGTGGATCAGCGAGTACCAGACCAGGGCACCGGCCAGGCCGCCGTCGGGCAGCGCCAGCGCCTCGAGCGACCCGACCTCGAAGCGCAGGTCGGGGTGGCGCACACGAGCCACCTCGATCATGCCGGGGGAGAGGTCGATCCCGAAGGCGTCCAGCCCGGAGCGGTGCAGGTCGACGGTGAGCCGGCCCGGTCCGCACCCGAGGTCACCGACGGGGCCGCCGCCTCCGGTGCGCACCTGCTCGGTGAAGACGCCCAGCACCGCCCGGTCCATCGGGGTCTCCGCGAGCGACGTCCGGACCAGCTCGGCGTAGGAGACGGCAACGGTGTCGTAGGCGGCGCGGGTCTCCACGACGTCCGGGGGCTCGATCGGGTGCGCGGTCACAGCGCGGAACGTAGGCGCAGGTGCCGACGATCAGCCGTCAGCGCCCAGCCGGCGCCAGGCGGCGGGCGCGGCGGAGCCGTAGCCGATCCGGGTGGCGAGCGCGTGGAGGACTGGGCCCGCGGCGTCCGGACCTGGGTGCTGACCCGCCCGGTCAGCCCGGGGGCCTGGCGCACGGCGCTGGTCTGCGTGGTGCTGGTCACCGCCGTGGACGGGGCCCGCGGTGACGTCCCGTCGGCGCTCGGGGGCATCGTGCTCGCCGCCCTCTGCGGCCGCCGGCTCCGGGCCTCGCGGGCCCCGACGCCGGCCCGCCGCCGGGTCGGGCCCGCCCAGCCGGTCGGTAGGCCGGTCGGGACCGGGCACGTCACGCCGGGCGCCGTCCTGCCCCGGGCGGTACGGCGGGACAGTGGCAGGTCACGCTTCGAACACACGTGCGATCCGGTGTCGAGGAGCGGGGCGGCTGCCCGCACACTGGACGGGTGGACGTCGCCCTGCCCCCCGGCTGGCCGGACGAGGTGCACCCACCCGGCGCCCCCGACTGGGAGCGGACCGCGGTCGCCTGGCTGTTCGACCTCGTGCCACCGGACTACCGCGCCCACGAGGTGCTGCGGCGCTACCCGGTGCTGCTGGCCCGGTTCGCCGGGGACCACGTCGCCGCCGGCCTCGAGGCGGCTCGGGCCGGCTGGCGCACGGTGCGCGTCGAGCTCGCCGACCAGCTGCCGCCGGAGGCGATGGAGGCGGCGATCAGCGCCTACGAGCGGGAGGGCGCCCGGCTGACCCGCGCCGCCCGCGGGGTCGAGGTGGTCGCCGGCGCGCTGCGCGGGGAGCGCTGGGTGCCCCGCCTCTAGCTCCCGGCGCCCACCGGGCAGGTCGCCGGTTCGCGGTTACAGTGGGATCCCACCGGTTGCGCCCCCCACCGGACGCCGCCGACGTCGAGAGGACCCTGCCCCGTCGTGTCGTTGCTCCGCTCGTTGACCGGGCCCGCCGACCTCCGGGCACTGCGCCCCGACCAGCTCCCCGTGCTCGCCACGGAGATCCGGGACGCGCTGGTCGCCGCCGTTGCCAAGACCGGTGGCCACCTCGGCCCCAACCTCGGGGCGGTCGAGCTGACCATCGCCGTCCACCGGGTGTTCGAGTCCCCGCGTGAGCCGATCGTCTTCGACACCGGGCACCAGGCCTACGTGCACAAGCTGCTGACCGGCCGGCTGGACGGGTTCGCCCAGCTCCGCCAGCGGGGTGGCCTCTCCGGTTACCCGAGCCGGGCCGAGAGCGAGCACGACTGGGTGGAGAACAGCCACGCCTCCACGTCGCTGTCCTACGCCGACGGGCTGGCCAAGGCCTTCGCCGTCCGCGGGGAGGACCGCCCGGTGGTGGCGGTCATCGGCGACGGGGCGCTCACCGGCGGCATGGCCTGGGAGGCGCTGAACAACATCGCCGCCGCCCAGGACCGCCCGGTCGTCATCGTCGTCAACGACAACGGCCGCTCCTACTCTCCGACCATCGGCGGGGTCGCCGACGCGCTGGCCACCCTGCGGCTGCGCCCGGGCTACGAGGAGGCGCTGGCCGCCGTCCGGCAGGCGCTGCACCGGGCCCCCGTGGTCGGCACCAAGCTCTATGACGCGCTGCACGCGATCAAGAAGGGCCTCAAGGACGTCCTGGCACCGCAGGGCATGTTCGAGGACCTCGGCATGAAGTACGTCGGCCCGGTCGACGGGCACGACATCGAGATGATGGAGCACGCGCTGCGCCGGGCCCGGTCCTTCGGCGGGCCGGTCATCGTGCACGCGGTCACCACCAAGGGCTTCGGTTACCCGCCGGCGGAGACCGACACGATCGACGCCTGGCACTCCACCGGCGTCTTCGAGCCCGACAGCGGGCTCTCCTCGGCCGCCAAGGGCCCGGAGTGGACCGACGTGTTCGCCGACGAGCTGGTGCGGATCGGCACCGACCGCTCCGACGTCGTGGCGATCACCGCGGCGATGCTGCACCCCACGGGCCTGGCTCCCTTCGCCGAGCGGTTCCCCGAGCGCACCTACGACGTGGGCATCGCCGAGCAGCACGCGCTGACCTCGGCCGCCGGCCTGGCGATGGGCGGGCTGCACCCGGTGGTCGCGATCTACTCGACCTTCCTGAACCGGGCCTTCGACCAGCTGCTGATGGACGTCGCGCTGCACGGCCAGCCGGTCACCCTCGTGCTCGACCGGGCCGGGGTCACCGGCTCGGACGGCGCATCGCACAACGGCATGTGGGACATGTCGATCTGCTCGGTCGTGCCAGGGCTGCAGCTGGCCGCCCCGCGCGACGAGCCGACCCTGCGGGAGGCGCTGCGCGAGGCCGTGCAGGTCACCGACGGGCCGACCGTCGTCCGGTTCCCGAAGGGCGCGCTGCCGCCGGAGGTGCCGGCGATCGAGCGGCGCGGCCCGGTCGACGTGCTGCGCCGGGGCGACGCCGACGAGGTGCTGCTGGTCGCCACCGGCTCGCTGGTGCCGATGTGCCTGGCCGCCGCCCAGCGCGCCGCCGACCACGGCATCGAGGTCACCGTCGTCGACCCCCGCTGGGTGATGCCGGTGGCCGGCGAGCTGGTGGCCCTGGCGGGCGAGCACCGGCTGGTGGTCACCGTCGAGGACGGCGGCCGGGCCGGTGGTGTCGGCACGCTGCTGTCGCAGGCGCTCCAGGACGCCGACCGGGACGTACCGGTGCGCACCCTGGGCCTGCCGCAGCAGTTCTTCGAGCACGGCAGCCGCGGGCAGGTGCTCGCCGACGTCGGCCTCACCGAGCAGGACGTCGCCCGCCGGATCGTAGAGTGGGCCGCCCGGGTCGCCGACCGCACCGCCACCTCGGCCGAGCCGCAGACCGAGGGTGCCGAGGGACAGCAGTGACCGATCAGGTCATCGCCGAGATCCAGGTGGCACCGTCGCCGCCCGGTACCGCCGAGGACCCGCACGCCTTCGTCGAGGCGGCGATCCGGGTGATCCAGGCCTCTGGGCTGCGGTCGGAGGTCGGGGCACTCGGGACGACGATCGAGGGTGACGCCGACGCGGTGTGGGCGACGCTGCGGGCGGCGCACGAGGCGATGATCGCCGCCGGCGCGTCCGGCGGGATCTCGCACGTGAAGATCGCCTCGGTGAACCGCACGATGGACAGCCTCACCCACAAGTTCCGCTGACCGCCGCGCGGACGTCCCCCCTGCAGCAGTGGCTGTCCTCCCGCAGCAACGCTGGTGCAGGGGGACAGCCACTGATCAGGTCAGGTGAATTCACGGGGTGGACGCAACACCGTCGTCGTGGGCCGTCGACAGTAGCTTGGCCATGGCTTCGGCTGGGGTGTCCCAGCCGAGGGTTTTGCGTGGGCGGCCGTTGAGTTCATCGGCGACGGC
>NZ_JBJJTJ010000025.1:0-64378 GCF_054177765.1 Modestobacter lacusdianchii
GGGCGGGGGCGCCGCGCCCCCGCCGCCGCCCCCGGCCCCCGCCCCCCCCCCCCCCCCCCCCCCCCCCCCCCCCCGGTGCGTCGCTGGTCAGCCGGGCTGACCGTCCCCGTTCAGGTCGGGCTGGGCCGCTCCGGGGTCTGCCGGCGGTGCGGCCGGCGTGGACGACTCGGGCGCCGGTGCGGACGACGAGCTCGCCGCGCCACCGGTGTTGCTGCGGGTCCGGCTGCTGGAGCTCCCGCCCTCGTCGTCGTCGTCGGACGACGACCGGGTCGGGGTGGGGGTGGCGTCCACACCGCGCCCGGCGTACTTCGGGTCGGCCGGCGGGAACTCCGCGGTCGCCTGGTTGCTCAGGATCGGCAGCATCGCGTCGCGCCAGATGGTGGCCGGCTTGCCACCGCCGTAGCCGCCGACGCTGTCGATGCCCAGCGGCCGGAAGACCATGACGCTGGCGGTGTACTCCGGGGTGGAGCCGACGAAGGTGACCGAGTCGTTGTTGTTCACCGTGCCGGTCTTGCCGGCGATCTGGTGGCCGGAGATGTAGGCGTTGTCGCCGGTCTGCAGCCGGTTGCCGGGCTCGACGTCCTTGCGCAGCATCTGGCTCAGCGTGTTCGCGATGCCCGGGTCGATCACCTGGCTGCACTGGTCGCCCTTGACCAGCGGCTGGCCGTCCTCGCCGGTCAGCGGCTCACCGTTGGTCCGGGTGATCGCCAGGACCGGCGTCGGCTCGCACTTGACCCCGCTGGCCGCGATGGTCGCGTAGGAGTTGGCCAGGTGCAGCGGGCTGACCGGTTCGGGGCTGTAGGGGAACGAGGCCTGGTTGCCCTCGATCCACTCCTCGGCCGGCTTCTGGTTCGGTGCGTCGAAGCGCATGCCGAGCCGCTGGGCCATCTCCACCGCCGGGGCCACCGAGCCGAGGGCGTCCTCGAGGGCCAGGAAGTAGGTGTTCGAGGACATGTACAGCGCCTGGGTCATGGTCAGCGTGTTCGGGTAGGAGCTGCCCACGTTGCCGACCTGGTACGGGACCTTCCGGCCGTCCTCGTAGGTGGTGTAGATCCGCGACCGGTAGGGCTCGGGGGTGGTGATGGTGTGGCTGGCCGGCAGGCCCTTCTCCAGGGCGGCGGCGGCGACGTAGGTCTTGAAGGTCGACCCGGAGCCCTTGCTGGGCGTCACGGCGAAGTTGACCGACTCGCAGCCGGCCGCCGGGTCGCCGCACCCGAAGGTGCGGTTGACGCTGAGCGCCAGGACGTGCCCGGTGCCCGGCTCGATCACGTCGTAGGCGCCGATCAGGTCGCTGGTCAGCCCGACGGTGTTCAGCACGGCCTGGTCACCGGCGGCCTGGACGTCCGGGCGCAGCGTGGTCTGGACGGTGTAGCCGCCGTTGTCCAGCTGGGTCTGGGTCATCCCCAGCGTGTTGATCAGGTAGCCCTGCAGGTAGTCGCAGAAGAACCCGCCGGTGACCGCCTGGGCGCAGCCGTTCGGCGGGTTGCCGCCGACGGCGAGCGGGATCGGCGCCGCCGTCACGTCGGCGAGCTCCTGGTCGGTGATGTGGCCGAGCTCGTGCATCCGGGCCAGCACCTGGTTGCGCCGGGCCGTCGCCGCGTCCACGTTGTTGATCGGGTCGGTGTTGCCCGGGCTCTGCACCAGACCGGCCAGCACGGCCGCCTGGGGGAGGGTCAGGTCGATCGCGTTGACGCTGAAGTACTTCTGCGCGGCGGCCTGGATGCCGTAGGCGCCGGCCCCGAAGTAGGCGATGTTCAGGTACCGGGTGAGGATCTCGTCCTTGGAGTAGGTCTCCTCCAGGGCGAGGGCCAGCCGCACCTCGCGCAGCTTGCGGCCCACCGTCTGGTCGTCGGCGGCCTCGCGCTCCTCGGGGGTGTCCGCGGTCTGCAGCAGGGTCTGCTTCACCAGCTGCTGGGTGAGCGTGGAGCCACCCTCCTCGACCTGACCGGCCGCGATGTTCTTGACCAGGGCGCGCATGGTGCCCTCGACGTCCAGGCCGTTGTGCTGGTAGAAGCGCGAGTCCTCGATGTCGACGAGGGCCTGCTTCATCACGTCGGAGACCTGGTCGGGGGTCACCGGGGTGCGGTTGTTCGTGTAGAACTCCGTGATCAGCGACCCGTCGGCGGCCAGCACCTTGGTGTTGCCGTTGGGCGTCTCGTCGGTGAGCTCGACCGGCAGGGCGTCGAGCAGGCTGGTGGAGTTGCGGGCGACGAGGCCCGGACCGCCCACCCAGGGCAGCAGCATGGCGGCGACGAGGGCACCGGCGACGACGATCGTCACGGCCAGCTTGACCAGGGCGCCCAGACGGGGGTTCGCAGACTCGGACATCGCAGGCCAAGGTACCTGTCCGCGGGCCCGGCGTCCGGTGCCTCCGACGCCGACGCGCGGGCGTGCCCGGCGGGGCCCGGCGCGTCGTCCGGGGCGTGCCGGGGAGTGTCCCCGATCACGCCCCGGACGAGGTCAGCCGTTGTACCGGTTGGCCCGCTTGAAGGTGCCCATGTCGTTGAAGCGGACGCCGTTGGCGGCGAGCACCGGGTGGATGTCCCGCTCCATGAGCTGGCGCACGTAGAACGGGTCGGCCACGTAGAAGTGGTGGATCGGGTGGGTGCTGCCGAAGTTGAGGCAGAACACCTGGAACGGCACCAGGTACCAGCGGTTGAACACCTGGGTCTGCTGCAGCACGTTGCCCTGCTCGACGTCGCCCTGGTAGTGCATGTTGCTGCTGATGAAGTGCAGGCAGAAGCCACGCCACACGTTCGGGCCGACCCAGACGACGGTCAGCACGGTGAGCGCGTGCAGCCAGCCCGCCGGCACGTCGGCGCCCAGCCAGGAGGCCACGTGCAGGCCGAGGAAGGCGTACCAGATGGTGATCGCCACCGGGGTCAGCCCGATGCTCGCCTTGAGGATGGTCTTCCGCCAGAGGGCGTCCTCGGCGTCCTGCGGCCGGGTGGTGACGATGCGGACCAGCGCCGGCACGTACGGGTCGAGCAGGCTGTAGAGCCGGACGGCGCCCCACGGCTTGCCGTTGGTGATCGACACCTCCTCGATGTCGTCGGGCAGGCCGGAGTACGCGTGGTGCCGCAGGTGCAGCCGGATCCGGTAGACCGGGTTGATCGTGTAGGGACGGATCGCCCAGACGCCGAACAGCAGCGCGTACCGCACGGCCTTGCGGCGGCGGAAGTAGAGGGCGTGGATCAGGTCGTGCTCGACCTCGTGCCCGACCGCGGCGAAGGCGGCGGAGACGAACAGCGTCACGTACCAGGGCAGGACGCCGGTCAGGTAGAGCGCGCCGCTGCCGACGAAGCCGAGGACGGCGACGCCGAACGCGGTGAGGCCGAGGGCGTCCTGGTGGCGGAGGACCGGGTGATCCCGGCGCAGCTCCTGCGACCGGCGGCGGATCGCCGAGGTGATGACCTTGGTGCGGGCCTTGTCGTCGGCGTCCATGCCGGTGAGGTCGACCGGGATCTCGACCGGCAGCTCGGCGGCGGGCGGGACGTCGACGGGGACGGCGGTGCCGGTGCCGAAGAGGCCGGCCGGCGACGTGGTCGCCGCGGTGCTGCGGTCGAGCTCGGGTGCGGTGCTCATGCCTGGTGTGTCATCCCTCCGACGGAACGGTCGGGCGGACGCTAACGGTGCGTCACGACCGGGACCAGGCCCCGGGCGACGCGGACACGAACGGGTGACGCACGGGACCTCCTCCTGTCCCGTGCGCCCCTCCCACCCCAGGGACGAGGAGGTCAGCCGGCCGCGGGTCGCAGCGGCAGGACGCGGCTGCGCGGGGTGCCCGTGCCGGTGTCGGCCTCGGCGGCGAGCAGCGCCTCGCCCATCAGCCGGAGCCCGTCGAGGTCGTGCACGTCGCCGGCCGCGGCCGGGACCGCGCGGATCGGCACCTCCGGGTGGGCGCTGGTGAACCGGTCGGCCAGCCGCTGCTCGCGCGCGGCGACCGTCATCCGCTCGGCGTGCACCCGCAGCGCCCCGGCGGCCAGCTCCGACCCCGGCCCACCGGCCTCGGCGACCGCCTCCGCGGCGGCCTCGGCGCGGGTGGCCGACAGCGCGGTCGTCGCCGGCGGGTGGGTGCGGTTGAGCACCAGCCCGGCCAGCGGCATCCCCTCGGTGGAGAGCCGGTCGACGAAGTAGGAGGCCTCCCGCAGCGCGTCCGGCTCCGGGGCGGCGACCACCACGAACGACGTCCCGGGCTGGCGCAGCAGCTGGTACGTGGCGTCGGCGCGCTCACGGAACCCGCCGAACATGGTGTCCAGCGCGGAGACGAAGGCGGAGATGTCGTTCAGCAGCTGCCCGCCGAGGATCTTGCTGATGATCCGGCTGAACAGCGAGAAGCCGGCGCCGACCAGTCGCACCCCGGCCCGCCCGCCGGCCCGCGCCGGGGCGGTGAGCAGCCGGATCATGGTGCCGTCGAGGAAGCGGGACAGCCGGTTGGGGGCGTCCAGGAAGTCCAGCGCCGAGCGGGACGGCGGGGTGTCCACGATGACCAGGTCCCAGTGGTCGCTGGCCCGCAGCTGCCCCAGCTTCTCCATGGCCATGTACTCCTGCGTCCCGCCGAAGGAGGACGACAGCGCCTGGTAGAAGGGGTTGTCGAAGATCACCTGCGCCCGCTCGGGCGTCGAGTGCGCGGACACGACGTCGTCGAACGTCCGCTTCATGTCCAGCATCATCGCGTGCAGCTCACCGGCGGCACCCGGCGTCTCGACCAGCCGCGGCTCGTTGTCCAGCTCCACCAGGCCCAGCGACTGGGCCAGCCGGCGGGCCGGGTCGATGGTCAGGACGACGACCTCCCGGCCGGCCTCGGCCGCGGCCAGCGCGAGCGCCGCCGACGTCGTGGTCTTGCCCACGCCACCGGAGCCGCAGCACACGATGATCCGGGTCGCCCGGTCCTCGACCAGGGCGGCGAGGTCGAGCGCCGGGGCCACCGCGGGGCGCCGCGGGGCGCTCACGCCGCCACCCCGGTCTGCAGCTGGCCCTCGAGCCGCTCGGCCAGCTCGAACAGGCAGCCCAGGTCGATCGGGGACGACGACAGCGGCAGCTCCACCACCGGGCGGCCCAGCGCCTCGACGTCCCCGCGGAGCGCGTCCTGCGCCACCCAGCGCCGGGCGTGCTCGACGGCCTCCGCGGCCAGCCCCTCGGCCACCTCCGGAGCGGCGGGGACCCCCGCGGCGGTCAACGCCGGCAGCAGGTCGGCGGCGGTCAGCCGGCCCTCGGCCGTGCGGGCGGTGCTCGCCGCCGGCAGCAGCGGCTCGGTGGCCATGTTGACGATCACCGACCCCACCGGCAGCTGCGCGGCGGTCAGCTCGGCGATCGCGTCGGCGGTCTCCTGCACCGGCATGTCCTCCAGCAGGGTCACCAGGTGCACGGCGGTCAGCGGCGAGCGGAACACCGCCATCACCCCGTCGCTCTGCGCCTTGATCGGCCCCGAGCGGGCCAGCCCGGCCACCTCGTTGGTCACGTTCAGGAAGCGGGTGATCCGCCCGGTCGGCGGAGCGTCGACCACGACCGCGTCGTAGACCGGTCGGCCGTCCTTGCCGCGACGGGTGACCGCCTCCTTGATCTTCCCGGTCAGCAGGACGTCCCGCAGGCCCGGGGCGATCGCGGTGGCGAAGTCGACCGCGCCCATCTTGCGCAGCGCGTAGCCGGCGCGCTTCAGGTTGTAGAACATGTCCAGGTACTCGAGGAAGGCCGCCTCGACGTCGATCGCCAGGGCCTTCACCTCACCGCCCCCGCGGGCGACCGCGACCCGGCGCTCCTCGTAGGGCAGCGGCGGGGTGTCGAAGAGCTGGGCGATGCCCTGCCGGCCCTCGGTCTCCACCAGCAGCACGTGCCGGCCGTCGGCGGCGAGGGAGAGCGCGAGGGCAGCGGCCACGGTCGTCTTGCCGGTGCCCCCCTTGCCGGTCACGACATGGCAGCGCACGGACGGGGGAGCGGAGGTCACCCCGCCGAGCCTACGAGCGGTGGACGATCCCGGCCTGTCCCGGCTGCGCTAGCGTCGCGGCATGAGCGAAACCACCCGCCGCACCTGGGAGTACGCGACCATCCCGCTGCTCACCCACAACACCAAGGCGATCCTGGACTCCTGGGGCGTCGACGGCTGGGAGCTGGTGACCGTCGTCCCGGGCCCGGGTGGCGGCGACCAGCTGGTGGCCTACCTCAAGCGCCCCACCAACTGAGGCCGACGACGATGAGCGCCCCCACGAACAGCTGGCACGCCCGCCTCGCCGAGCTCGGTGTGCGGCTGCCCCCGGTCGCGGCCCCGGTCGCCGCCTACGTGCCGGCCGTCCGCACCGGCCAGCTGGTGTTCACCTCCGGCCAGCTGCCCTTCGTCGACGGCGGGCTCCGCCGCACCGGCAAGGTGGGCGGCTCCGTGGACGCCGAGGACGCCGCCGCCGACGCCAAGGTCTGCGCGCTCAACGCGCTGGCCGCCATCGACGACCTCGTCGGGCTCGACTCCGTCGCCCGGGTCGTCCGGGTGGTCGGCTACGTGGCCAGCGCCGAGGGCTTCTCCGGCCAGCCGCGGGTCGTCAACGGTGCCAGCGAGTTCCTCGGCCGGGTGTTCGGCGAGGCCGGGCAGCACGCCCGCAGCGCCGTCGGCGTCGCCGAGCTGCCGATGAACGCCCCCGTCGAGGTCGAGCTCACCGTCGAACTGCGCTGATGGCCGTCCTCCGGACGGCACCGCGGCCACGTACCGGTGCCGACGCCGACGAGCGTGTCGCCGTGTCCCCGGCGGGGAGCCTCCGGCCCCCGCGCCGGGGCCACCGCCTCCTCCGTCGGCGTCCGTACCGGGGGTCCCCGGTCCGATGACCGGCGCGGTGCCGATCCGGCAGGCGGCGACGGTGTTGTTGCTGCGGGACGCCGCGGTCGGGCTGGAGGTCTACCTGCTGCGCCGCACCAAGGGCATGCCCTTCGCCGGGGGGATGAGCGCCTACCCCGGCGGTGGGGTCGACGAGCGGGACGGTGACACCGACCTGGCCTGGACCGGGCCGCCGCCGGCCGACTGGGCGGCCGCCTTCGGCTGCGACGAGCGGCTGGCCCGCGAGCTGGTCTGCGCCGCGGTGCGCGAGACGTTCGAGGAGGCCGGCGTGCTGCTCGCCGGCCCGGCGGACGGCGCCGGCGTCGTCCCCGACGTCTCCGGCGAGGACTGGGAGGCCCAGCGGCAGGCGCTGATGGCCCACGAGATGTCCCTCGCCGAGCTGCTCGCCGGCCGCGGCCTGGCGCTGCGCGCCGACCTGCTCCGCCCGTTCGCGCACTGGATCACCCCACCCCCGGAACGGCGGAGGTACGACACCAAGTTCTTCGCCGCTCTGCTGCCCACCGGCCAGGAGGCGCGGGACGTCTCCGGCGAGGCCGACGAGGCGGTGTGGACGACACCCGGAGCGGCGCTGGACGAGCACGCCGGCGGCACCCGCCCGATGCTGCCGCCGACGATCCACACCCTCGGTCAGCTGGCGGCCTTCCCGGACGCCGCCGCGGCCCTGGCCGGCTCGCCTCCGGCCCCGCTGGAACCGATCATGCCGACGTTCGCCGAGGGCCGCGACGGCCGCTGGGCGCTGCTGCCCGACGGCACCAGGATCCGGATGGTCGTGCCGCTCTCATCGTGATCCTCCGGATCACAGTGCGGCCAGGAGCCGGTGCCGGCTGCGCTGAGCCGTTTCCGTCGTCCTCGGCAGGACCCTCCGGGCCCGTCCCGAGTCCGCCCTCGCTGCGCTCGGGGTCCGTACCTGTGGCCACCTGGCAGTGAACGCGAGAGGCCCGGGACCTGATCGGTTCCGGGCCTCTGACGTTCAGTTCTGTGTCACCGCGCGCGGCGGCGGAGACGGTCCTCATCGAGGACGACGACCGACTTGCCCTGCAGCTGGATCCAGCCGCGGTGCACGAAGTCGGCCAGCGCCTTGTTCACCGTCTCGCGGGAGGCGCCGACCAGCTGGGCCAGCTCCTCCTGGGTGAGGTCGTGCTTGACCCGCAGGCCGTCGGTCTCCCGGCTGCCGAAGCGGTCGGCCATCTGCAGCAGCGCCTTGGCCACCCGGCCGGGGACGTCGGTGAAGATCAGGTCGGCGACCGAGTCGTTGGTGCGCCGGAGCCGCCGGGCCAGCACCCGCAGCAGCTGCTCACCGATCTCGGGGTGGGCGGTGATCCACGGCCGCAGCATCGTGTTGGGCATCTTGGCCAGCCGCACGTCGGTGACCGCGGTCGCCGTCGCCGTGCGCGGGCCCGGGTCGAACACCGACAGCTCGCCGAACTGGTCGGAGGGGCCCATCACGGCCAGGACGTTCTCCCGGCCGTCGGGTGCCCGGCGGGAGATCTTCACCTTGCCGGACAGGACGACGTAGAGGCTGTCGCCCGACTCGCCCTCGTTGAAGACCACGCGACCGCGGGGCAGCGTCACCGTCTCCAGACCGCTCGCGACCGGCTCGGCAGCCTCCTCCGACAGTCCCTGGAAGAGACCGGACTGGGCAAGGACCTCGTCCACGTGCACCTCTCGCAACGTCCTCACGGGTGCGATGGCGACCCGCGCTGTCGAAGAGTCTAGGGCCTGTGGCTCGGCTCACCAGTGCACTGCGTCACCGATCTGCCCACTCTGAGTGGCAGCTGGGTGTGCGGGGCTCCTGCCGGCCGGCCGGACGTGCCCGTTCTCAGACGCCGTCCGGCCCGGGACCGGGTGCCGGGGCACGCTCGGTGAGGACCGGCCGGGGGGCGCTCCGGGCTCGGCCACGGCGCCGGGCGCGCCAGCGGCCCATCGCCCGGCGGATGCCGGAGTTGGCGAGGGTGCCGACCTCGGCCGCCGTGGCGGTGCCGAGGAAGTCCTCGACCTCGCGCTGGGACGTCGGACGGCGCAGCGGCTCCTCGACGCGCTCCATGACCAGCAGGAACGCGATCAGCAGCGGGGGGAACAGGATCACGATGAGGGCGACCACGAGCACCTCCTCGGCGACGTCTCCGGGCGGGGAGGCCCGGGGGAGAGACGATGTCGTCGTGCGGTCGGGCACGGACCTGTCCGGCGTGCCACCTGCACCGAGTATGCCGGTCGCCCGCCGAACCGTCGTGACGGCACGGCCGGGCAGGTCGCATCGGCACGTCCGACGGCGTCGTCGCGGCAGGCCCGGACGGCGTCGTCGCGGCACGGCCTGACAGTGCCGACGCCTACCCTCACGTGCGTGTCCCGGTCAGCGACGTCACCCGATGCCCTCCCGGCCTACACCCGCCCCGCCCGTGCCCGCCGCCCCGGGCCGGTCGCGCGGCTGGGCGTGTCGCCCTTCGACCCGCAGGAGAGCGCGCTGGCCCGCACCCGCCGGGCCCGGCGGATGGCCCGCGAGCTGGCGGTGATCCACCCCGACGCGCACTGCGAGCTGGACTTCACCACGCCGCTGGAGCTGCTGGTGGCCACCGTCCTGTCCGCGCAGACCACCGACAAGACGGTCAACAAGGTCACCCCGGTGCTGTTCGCCCGCTACCCCGACGCCGCCGCGTACGCCGGGGCCGACCGGGCCGAGCTGGAGGAGGTGCTGAAGCCCACCGGCTTCTTCCGGGCCAAGGCCAACTCGGTGATCGGGCTGGGCCAGGCGCTGGTGGAGCGGTTCGACGGTGAGGTGCCCGGCCGGCTGGCCGACCTGGTGACGCTGCCCGGGGTGGGGCGCAAGACGGCGAACGTGGTGCTGGGCAACGCCTTCGGCGTCCCCGGGCTCACCGTCGACACCCACTTCGGCCGGCTGGTGCGCCGGTTCGGCTGGACGGCGGAGGAGGACCCGGTCAAGGTCGAGACCGAGATCGCGGAGATCGTCCCGAAGAAGGAGTGGACGATGTTCTCCCACCGGGTGATCTTCCACGGCCGCCGGGTCTGCCACGCCAAGAAGCCGGCCTGCGGGGCGTGCGGTCTGGCCGCGTGGTGCCCCTCGTACGGGATCGGGCCGCTGGACCCCGAGGCAGCCGCGAAGCTGGTCAAGACCCCGGCCGCATCGGACACCGAGTGAGCCGCGCCGCGCGGTCCCTGGTGGCCGTCCTCGCCCTCGGCGCGGCCCTGCTGGCGGGCTGCTCCTCCGACGAGCCGGACGACGTCGCGGCGCCCAGCTCGGCGAGCAGCGAGCTGCCCGACGTCGAGACCGACCTGACGCCCTGCCCCGAGCAGCCCGACGTGCCGGCCGCCGACAGCGACCTGCCGCCGACGGTCTTCGAGTGCTTCGGCGGCGGCACGCTCGACCTGAGCCGGGCCCCCGGGGTGCCCGCGGTGCTCAACCTCTGGGCCAGCTGGTGCGGGCCCTGCCGTGAGGAGCTGCCGCTGGTGCAGCAGCTCGCCGACGTCGCCGGTGACCAGGTGCGGGTGCTCGGGGTGGTCAGCGTCGACGGCGTGCCGCAGGCCGCCTCGTTCGCCGAGGACTCCGGCGTCACCTTCCCGAGCGCCTTCGACGCCGACGGCGAGGTGATGAGCTCGCTGGGGGTGAACAACCTGCCGCACACGGTCTTCCTCGCCGCCGACGGCTCCGTGGCCCACCTGCAGATCGGGCCGGTGCACTCGCTGGAGGAGTTCGAGCAGCTCGTCGCCGACCACCTGGACGTGCAGCTGTGACCGTCCCGGACAGCGAGCTGGCCGGCCTCCCGGAGCACCTGCAGCGGCTGGTGGCCAACGCCGGGCAGCTGCCGTTGTGGCACCGGCACGGGCAGCCGTCGGCCAGCGCGCGGCGCTCGGCCGTGCTGATCCTCTTCGGCGAGGGCCCGGCCGGCCCCGACGTGCTGCTCATCGAGAAGTCCGCGCACCTGCGCAGCCACGCCGGCCAGCCGGCCTTCCCCGGCGGCGGCGCCGACCCGGGCGACGACTACCCGGTGGGGACGGCGCTGCGCGAGGCCCACGAGGAGGCCGGTGTCGACCCGGCCGGGGTGCGGGTGCTGGCCACCCTGCCGGCGCTCTTCCTCGGCCCGTCGGACAACCTCGTCGTCCCGGTGCTGGGCTGGTGGGACGACCCGCGGGACGTGACCACCGGTGACCCCCGCGAGGTGGCGCGGGTGGCCCGGGTGCCGTTGAGCGACCTGGTCGACCCGGCCAACCGCTTCCGGGTGCGCCACCCGGCCGGCTACGTCGGCCCGGCGTTCGGCGTCGCCGACATGGTCGTCTGGGGGTTCACCGCGGCCCTGCTGGACGCCGTGCTCGAGGCGGCCGGGCTGGCGCGCCGGTGGGACGCCGACGACGTCCGGCCCCTGGCGGGCCTGGCGGCGGCCGGGCCGGCCGACAGCGAGGAGGAGCCGATCGACTCCGACCTCGCCGACCGCGCCGCGCCGACCGTGGCCGACGGCGCCGCCGGCGACGGATCCGCGCGTACGGTGCCAGGGCGATGAGCGCGACTGTGCCCCGCGCGGGAGCCGCGCGACGACCCGGCCGGCTGCTGGCCGGTCTGCTGCTGCCCCTCGCCGCGCTGCTGGCCCTGCTGACCGGCTGCAGCAACGAGCAGCCGACGCTGCCGGAGGCGACGCGCACCACCGGTGGCGAGGTGGGCGCGGTCCGCACCGCCGCGGACGGCGTCCAGGAGATCACCCTGGAGACCGGGGACGACTACGTCTTCACCCCGGACACCTTCACCGTCGCCCCCGGGCAGGTGCGGCTGACCGTGCGCAACGTCGGTGACCAGCTGACCCACAACTTCCTGTTCACCGCCGACGCCGGCCCGGAGACGATCACCGAGCAGATCCCCTACCTGGCCCCGGGGCAGAGCGAGACGATCGAGTTCGCCGTCTCCGTGCCCGGCGACCACCCCTTCGAGTGCAGCTTCCACACCGCGCTGGGGCAGGTCGGCACCATGACGGTGAGCGGCTGAGGGGCATGTCCGTCGTCGACGTCGCGCTGATCGTCCTGGCGCTGCTGTTCGCGCTCTCCGGGTTCCGCCAGGGCGTCATCGTCTCCGCGACGTCCTTCGTGGGGTTCTTCGGGGGCGCGGTGGTGGGCGCGCAGCTGTCCGGCCCGATCGCCGACGACCTCGCCGACTCGTCGGTGACCCGGGTGTTCGTGGCGCTGGTCGTGGTGCTCGCCGGCGCGCTGCTCGGTCAGCTGCTGGCCGGGCTGATCGGCCGCGCGGTGCGCAAGCGGGTCACCTGGGAACCGGCCGAGATGCTCGACGCCGTGGCCGGGGCGGTGCTCTCGGCGGCCGCCGTCCTGCTGGTGGCCTGGATGGTGGCCACCCCGCTGGCCAGCTCGCCGTTCCCCGGGGTGGCCAGCTCGGTGCGCCAGTCGGCCCTCGTGCAGGCCGTCGACCGCACGGTGCCCGACCAGGTGCGCACGCTGTACGACTCGTTGCGCGAGGCGATCGACCGCAACGGGCTGCCCGACGTGCTCGACCCGCTCACCCCGACCCAGGCGCGGGAGGTGCCCGAGCCGGACCAGGCGCTGCTGGCCAGCCCGGTGGTCGCCCAGGTGTCGGGGTCGGTGGTGCAGATCCGCGGCGTCGCCCAGTCCTGCTCCCGGCAGATCGACGGCTCCGGGTTCGTCTACGCCGACCAGCGGGTGATGACCAACGCCCACGTGCTGGCCGGGGTCAGCCGGCCCACGGTGATCGCCGAGGGGGAGAGCTACGAGGCGACGCCGGTCTACGTCGACGAGGACACCGACGTGGCGGTGCTCGCCGTCCCCGGCCTGCCGCAGGAGCCGCTCTCCTTCGCGGCGGCCCCGGCCGACACCGGCGACGACGCGATCGTCATGGGCTACCCCGGTGGCGGCCCGTTCTACGTGGGGCCGGCGCGGGTGCGCGACCGCGGCGAGATCAGCGGCCCGGACTTCCGGGCCACCCGCACGGTCCAGCGTGACGTCTACGCCCTCTTCGGCCAGGTGCGCGCCGGCAACTCCGGTGGCCCGCTGTTCGCACCGGACGGCACGGTGCTCGGCGTCGTCTTCGCCTCGGCGATCGACGACCCGGACACCGGCTACGCACTCACCGCCGCGCAGGTCGCCGAGGCCGCGGCCGCCGGCGTCGGTGCGGTCGCCGCCGCCGACACCGGCCCCTGCGAGTGAAAGGACCCCCGAGCCCCCCACCCCTCGCTCCGCTCGGGGCGGGCCCCTGCTCGGGGGCCGCCCGAGCACCTGATCGGACCGGCTAGCTGCTGGCCCAGTCGGCGATGGCGGTGGTGACCTCGGTGGGGGACTCCTCCTGCGGGAAGTGGCCGACGTCGGGCAGCTCCCGCCACTCGTACGCGCCGGCCACGTAGCGGCCTGAGCCGAGGGCGGTGGAGGGCAGGACGTAGGGGTCCAGTGCGCCGTGCAGCTGCAGGGTGGGCGCGGTGACCGGGGCGGCCATCCGCCGGGCGAAGCGCAGCCCGTCCGGACGCAGCTGGGACCGGCCGGCCCACCGGTAGTACTCCATCGCGCCGTAGGCGGCCTGCGGGATGCGGGCGGCCGCCCGGTACCGGCCCACCGCCTCGGCGAAGTCGGCGGTCTGCGCCCAGGAGGGCCCGGCCCAGCGGCGCATCAGCTCGGCGACCGGGTCGTCGTCGGCGCGGGTCAGCCGGCGCTCGGGCAGCCGGGGGAGCTGGAAGGCCAGGGCGTGGGCCAGTGCCCGGCGCTGGCGGGCATCGGTGACCGAGCCGCGCAGCCGCCGTGGGTGGGCCGCCGAGACGACGACCAGCCGGCGGACGCTCCGGGGGTGCAGGGCGGCCATCGTCCAGCCCACCAGACCGCCCCAGTCGGCGCCGACCACCACCGCCTCGGTCTCACCGAGCGCCCGGACGACGGCGGCGGCGTCGGCGGCGGCGGTGGGCAGGTCGTAGCCGCGTGGTGGCTTGTCGCTGGCCCCGTAGCCGCGCAGGTCGGGGGCGACCACCCGGAACCCGGCCGCGGCCAGCCCGGTCAGCTGGTTGCGCCAGGACCACCAGAACTGCGGGAAGCCGTGCAGCAGCAGCACCAACGGCCCCTCGCCCGCCTCGGCGGCGTGCAGCCGGACGCCGTTGGCGGAGATGTCCCGGTGCGCCCAGGGGCCGGGCAGCAGGACGCTGGTCGCGTCCGGCTGCCCGGCCACCGGCCCTGTCACGTCAGTGCGGTCGGGTCAGCGCAGGCGGGCGTGCGGGTCCTGCCGGACGACCTGGCCGTCCCGGACGGTCGGCAGGTCGTGCTGGCGCTGGCCGGGGGCCTCGCGGCGAGCCAGGTCGGGGAGGTCCGACAGCGTCTCGAGGGTCCTCTCGGGCTTCTCGATCTTCTTGAAGAACCGCAGACCGACCAGGCCGACGACGATCGCGGCGACGACGAGGAAGACGAACACGATGAGGAACGCCGCCCAGCGGGGGAGCCACAGGTCGAGGAGCTCGGCCACGAAGAAGAAGAAGAAGAAGGCCGCGAAGGCGAGCATCACGCCGGCGGCGGCGAACGCGGCCGCACCGACCCCGCCACGCTTGGCCGAGGTGGTGACCTCGGCCTTGGCCAGCTCGATCTCCGAGCGGATCAGGGTGGACATGTCGGCCATGGCGCTCTTGGCCAGGGTGCCGACCGACGGCTCGACCGGGCCGGCGGTGCGGCCGGCCAGCGGTGCACCAGTCGTCGAGACACTGTGGGCCACAGGTGGCTCCTCCCTCATCAGCGCCGATCGGCGACGCGGTTCCTCGGGTGATCGTGCCGCATGATCGCCCGCCCCGCCGTCCCGGACCCCCCGATGGAGTCCCCGACGCCCGGCCACCCGACGCCGGGGACCCTCGGTCGGCCCCTGCTGGACGCGCCTGCCTCAGTCCTCGCTGGGGGAGGACGGCAGCTTGGCGCTGATCAGGTCCATGACCGAGGAGTCGGTGAGGGTGGTGACGTCGCCGAGGTCCCGGTTCTCGGCGACGTCCCGCAGCAGTCGCCGCATGATCTTCCCCGAGCGCGTCTTCGGGAGCTCCTGCACGACCATGATCTGCCGCGGGCTGGCGATCGGCCCGATCTCCTTGCGCACGTGCTGGCGCAGCACCTTCACCAGGTCCTCGCCGGAGTCGACGGCGTCACCGCGCAGGATGACGAAGGCCACGATGCCCTGGCCGGTGGTCGGGTCGGTGGCGCCGACGACCGCCGCCTCGGCCACCGTCGGGTGACTCACCAGCGCCGACTCGACCTCGGTGGTGGAGATGCGGTGCCCGGACACGTTCATCACGTCGTCGACCCGGCCCAGCAGCCAGATGTCGCCGTCCTCGTCGAGCTTGGCGCCGTCGCCGGCGAAGTAGACGCCCTCGCCGTACCGGCTCCAGTAGGTCTCCTTGTACCGATCGTCGTCGCCCCAGATGGTGCGCAGCATCGACGGCCAGGGCTCGGTGAGCACCAGGTAGCCGGTGGCGCCGGGCTCGATCGGGTTGCCCTCCTCGTCGACCACCTTCGCGCCGATGCCCGGCAGCGGGCGCTGGGCGGAACCGGGCTTGAGCGTGGTGACGCCGGGCAGCGGGGTGATCATGTGGGCGCCGGTCTCGGTCTGCCACCAGGTGTCCATGATCGGGCAGCGGCCACCGCCGATGTGCTCGTGGTACCAGAGCCACGCCTCGGGGTTGATCGGCTCACCGACCGAGCCGAGCAGCCGCAACGAGGAGAGGTCGTACCCGGCCGGGACGCTCTCGCCCCACTTCATGAACGTGCGGATCGTCGTCGGGGCGGTGTACAGGACGGTGACGCCGTACTCCTGCACGATCTCCCACCAGCGGCCCTGGTGCGGGGTGTCCGGCGTTCCCTCGTACATCACCGAGGTGGCCCGGTTGGAGAGCGGGCCGTAGACGATGTAGCTGTGGCCGGTGACCCAGCCGACGTCGGCCGCCGTCCAGAAGACGTCGGTGTCGGGCTTGAGGTCGAAGACGGCGGAGTGCGACCAGCTGACCTGGGTCAGGTAGCCGCCGGAGGTGTGCAGGATCCCCTTCGGCTTCGCCGTCGTGCCCGAGGTGTACATGATGTACAGCGGGTGCTCGGCGTCGAAGGCCTGTGCCTCGTGCTCGGTCGACTGGCGGGCGACCAGGTCGTGCCACCAGACGTCGCGGCCCTCGGTCCACTCGACGTCCTGTTCGGTGCGCTTGACCACCAGCACGCTGCGCACGCCCTCGGTCTTGGTCAGCGCCTCGTCGACGTTGGGCTTCAGGGCGCTCGGCGCACCGCGCCGGTAGCCGCCGTCGGCGGTGACCACGACCTTCGCGTCGGCGTCGGTGATCCGGCTGGCCAGCGCGTCGGGGGAGAAGCCGCCGAAGACCACCATGTGGACGGCGCCGATCCGGGCGCAGGCGAGCATGGTGACCACGGTCTCCGGGATCATCGGCATGTAGATCGCCACCCGGTCGCCGGCCTGCACCCCGAGCTCGGTCAGGGCGTTCGCCGCGCGGCAGACCTCGTCCTTGAGCTCGGCGTAGGTGAGGGTGCGGGTGTCGCCGGGCTCACCGATCCAGTGGTAGGCGACCTGCTCGCCGTGGCCGGCGTCGACGTGCCGGTCGACGCAGTTGACCGCCACGTTGAGCTTGCCGCCGACGAACCACTTGGCGAACGGCGGCTCGCTCCAGTCCAGTGCCTGCTCCCAGGGCTGGGCCCAGTCCAGTCGGCGGGCGGCGTCCTCCCAGAAGCCGATCCGGTCGGCGGCCGCGCGCTCGTAGACGTCGGGGCCGACGTTGGCGGCCGCGGCCAGCGCCTCGGGCGGCGGGAAGCCGCCCTCGGGCAGTCGGCTGGACAGGTTCTGCTCGTCGGTCGTCTCGCTCACGCGCACCTCCGGGGTCCGGGCGCCGCCTCACCTCGTGGCGGCGCTGCCTCGGCACACAACCTATGGCCCCGGTCACCTCTCGTCAGGTCCGGCCCGCACGGCAGACTCGCGGGGTGACCGACGACGGAGCCCAGGCGGCGGTCGCCGCCCGGGTGCCCGGGGCGGCGGCGCTGGGGCTGCTGGCCCCGCCCGGGGCCGCCACCGTCGCCGCCGGACGGCTGGCCGACCCGGAGTGGACGGCGCAGGTGCTCACCGCGCGCGCCGTCCGCCAGCGCACCCAGGACCGGCGGGTGCTGGCGACGCTGTGGTGGTACTCGGTGTCCAGCGTGCTGCTCACCCCGGTGCTCGCCGGCCTGGCCACCGGCGTGCGGCTCTCGGCCGAGCTGGCCGACACCCGGCTGCACGTGGTCGGTGGCACCCCGGTGGCGGCGACCACCCGGGCCGGGCGGGGTGACCTCGGTCCGGAGCTGCGCGCCGCGCTGGCCGCGGTGGTGGCCGCCACCGCCGAGGCGGGGCAGATGCGCGAGCGGCCGCTGTGGGCGATCGCCACCGACTCGCTGGCGAACCGGCTGCTCGCGGTGGGCCGGGCGGTCGGCGACGTCGAGGCGGTCACCGCGCTGGCGGCGCCACTGGCCGCTGCGGTCGGCGACCCGCTGCCCAGGCCGCGGTACGTCGACGTGGCAGCGCCTGCCGGCCGCGCCGTCCGGTTCACCCGCCGGGCGTCGTGCTGCCTGCTCTGGCAGGTGCCGCACGAGGTGGTCTGCACCTCCTGCCCCCGCCGCGACCCGGTGCAGCGCCAGGTGCTGCTGGAGGACCTCGCCGAGCGGATGTGAGCCGAGCGGGACGGCGCCCGGCGACGGGACCGTGCGACACGGTCCGACGACCGGGCCCGGCCAGGGGGCCCGCCGGGTCGGCGGGCCCCGTCTCACGGGCGCCTCCGGGGGACGTCGCCGGTGACGGTCCTCGGACGCCGGCCCGTGGTGGCGTGGACCACACGGCCGGGTCTCAGCCGGACGAGGCCCGGGGTGCGGCGTCGCTGATCCGGGGGAACGGCGTGGTGGAGAAGACCGTCTCCACCGGCAGCCCGAAGAACTCCGCGATCCGCAGCGCCAGGTGCAGGCTCGGTGCGTACTCACCGCGCTCCAGGTAGCCCACCGTCTGGTAGTGCACGCCGAGGGCGTCGGCCAGCTCCCGCCGGCTGACGCCCTGCTCGGCCCGGAGCAGGGCGATCCGGTTGAAGACCCCGTCGTTCACCGCACCCACTGCAGAGCTGACTCCCGTGCCGCCTCGACCGTCGACCCCGACTGCCGCCGGGCCATCCGGCGCAGCACCCGTGGTGCGACCAGCAGCCCGGCCACCGCCCAGGCGCCGAGGACCAGCAGCATCGGGCCGGTCCGCCAGGAGTCTCCCAGCTCGCCGGCGACCGCCTCCGCGGGGAGGAAGGCCGAGCGCAGCCCGAGGCCGAGCCAGTAGACCGGGAAGACCTGCGCGACCGCCTGCACCCAGCCCCACATCGCCTGGATCGGGACGACGATGCCGGAGATCGCGGTGATCAGCAGGATCGGCAGCATGCCCCAGGTGCCCATCTTCTGGATGCCCGGCACCACCGAGCCCAGCACCATGCCCCACGGCATGGTGGCGAGCAGGCCGAGGACGACCAGGCCGAGGAGGGCCGCCCAACCGCCGGCGCTGTCGGGCGCCACCCCGTCGAACAGCAGCAGGCTCGGCACGAGCACGACCAGCAGGCTGGGCACCAGGGTCAGCGACTGCAGCGTCAGCTGACCGGTGACGTAGCCCTCCATGCCGTGCGGCAGCGCCTTGTGCCGCAGCAGCGTGCCGTCCTCCCGCTCCATCGCCAGCGAGTAGCCGGGACCGATCACCAGGCCGAAGGTGAGCAGCCCGCCCAGGATGCTGGGCAACGCGAACGTCGGGTAGAGCAGGCCGGTGTCGCCGACCTCGTTGTCCCGGTTGAACCAGAGGACGGCGAGGGTGACCACGCCGATGAACAGGTAGAAGCCCTGGTCCTGCGGGCTGCGGAGGCTCTGCACGAACTCCGTCCAGCCCCGGCGCAGGCCCTGGCGCACGGCCTGCCGGGAGGCGGTCACCGGGCCACCTCCGCCAGGTGCCGCTGCGGCCGGGACTCGAAGCGCTGCACCATCGCGATGTAGGTGTCCTCCAGGTCGGCCCGGCGCACCTCCAGGTCGGTCAGCTCGTCGCCGTGCTGGGCGAGCAGCCGGCGGACGAAGGGCACGACCTCGTCGGTGGCGTGCACGAAGCGCTCGCCGTCCCGGCACCAGCGCACCTCGCTGGTGCCGGCCACCTGCCGGGTGAGCGCCTCCGCGCTGCCGTCGGCGACGATCCGCCCGTCGGTGAGGATCAGGATCCGGTCGGCCAGCCGTTCGGCCTCGCCCAGGTCGTGCGTGGTGAGCAGGATGGACGTGCCCTCCAGGTCGGAGAGCCGGTGCACCAGGTCGTGGAAGTCCCGGCGGGCCTGCGGGTCGAAGCCCGCGGTCGGCTCGTCGAGGAAGAGCAGCTCCGGCCGGCCGATCAGCCCGACGGCGACGTCGAGCCGCCGGCGGCGCCCGCCGGAGAGGGTGGCGATCTTCCGGTCGGCCTCGTCGGTCAGCCCGACGGTGACCAGCAGGTCCTCGACGACCCACGGTCGCGGGTGTGCCGGCGTCGAGTAGGGCGCGTAGTAGCCGGCCAGGTAGGTGAGCAGCCGTCGCGGCGTCCAGCGGGGGTGGTCGCGCCAGGACTGCAGCACCACCCCGATCCGGGCGCGCCAGGCGTCGTCGCCGGTGGCCGGGTCGACGCCGAGCACCTCGACGGTGCCGGCCGAGGGGAGCCGGAAGCCCTCCAGGACCTCGATGGTGGTGGTCTTGCCGGCCCCGTTGGGGCCGAGCAGGCAGACCACCTCGCCGGGGTGGACGTCGAAGTCGACGCCGGTGAGCACCGGGTGGTCGCCGTAGCTCATCCGCAGGTCGCGGACCCGGACGGCGGGGGGATCGACGGTGTCGTGCGGAACGGGTGACGCGGTCATGGAGCACCACTCCTGCGCGCGGGGACGACGCTGATGCTCGGGAGAGTAGGAGTGCTATGGCGGTAGTACAAGTACTACATGCGCGGTCGTGCGCCGATGCCGCTCGGGTGGCGGTGGCCACGAGCCGGGCGGGCCGGGTGCCAGGGGGCTGGTGCCCTGGGGTGGGGGAGTCGAGCGGTCAGGCGCCGAGGGCGACGACGTCGCCGACGACCCAGACCGCCGGCGGGCGCACGCCCTCGTCGGCGATCGTCTGCGCCAGCCCGGCCAGCGTGGTGCGGAGCGTGCGCTGGGTCGGCATCGCCCCGTCGGTGACGACCGCGACCGGGGTGTCGGCCGGTCGGCCGTGCTCGACGAGCGCCGCGGCGATCGCCGGTGCGGTGTCCACGCCCATCAGCACCACGACGGTGCCGCGCAGCCGGCCCAGCGCCGCCCAGTCGACCAGCGAGGCCGGGTGGCCGGGGGGCACGTGCCCGGAGACCACCACGAACTCGTGGGTCATGCCCCGGTGGGTGACCGGCACCCCGGCCAGCCCCGGGACGGCGATCGCGCTGGTGATCCCCGGGACGACCTCCACCGGCACGCCCGCGGCGGCGCAGGCCTCGAGCTCCTCGTAGCCGCGGCCGAAGACGAACGGGTCGCCGCCCTTGAGCCGCACCACCCGGCGGCCGGCCAGCGCGTGGCCGACCAGCAGTTCGTTGATCTGCTCCTGGGCCATGGACCGCCCGCGCGGCAGCTTGGAGGCGTCGATGACCAGCACGTCGGCGGGCAGCGAGGCCAGCAGCGCCTGCGGGGCGAGGTGGTCGGCGACGACGACGTCCGCGCTGGCGACCGCCTGCCGGCCGCGCACCGTCACCAGCCCGGGGTCGCCCGGCCCACCACCGACCAGGACGACGCTGCCGGCGGCCACCGAGGGGGCCCGGGAGGCGCGGTCGGCGATGGAGCCGTCGGTCAGCCCGGCGAGCACCGCATCCCGGACGCCGACGGCCCGCTGCGGGTCGCCGCCACCGTGCACGCCGACCACGAGGTCGCCCTGCCGGCCGACGGCGGGGGTCCAGACGCTGGAGGCGGAGCGGTCGTCGGCGCGGGCGCAGAACACCCGGTCGCGCTCGGCCTCCGCGGCCACGGCGGCGTTGACCGCGGGGTCGTCGGTGGCCGCGACGGCGTACCAGGCGCCGGCCAGGTCACCGGGGACGTAGCGCCGCGGGTGCCAGGTGACCGAGCCGGGGGCGACCAGCGCCTCCAGCGCCGGGGTGACCTCGGGGCTGACCACGGTGACCTGGGCGCGGGCCTCGAGCAGGCCGGCGACGCGGCGGTGGGCGACCTGGCCGCCCCCGACGACGACGACCCGCCGGTCGGCCAGCCGCAGGCCCACGGGGTAGACGCTCGCCGGGTCGGGGGTGCCGGACGTGTCTCGGGTGCTGGTCACTTCTCGGTGACGCCCGCCGAGTCGAAGGTCGCGACGTCGCGCAGGGCGCGGGCCGCGCTGGCCACCAGGGGGAGGGCCAGCAGGGCGCCGGTGCCCTCGCCGAGCCGGAGGTCCAGCCCGAGCAGCGGGCGCAGGCCCAGTGCCCGCAGCGCGAGGGCGTGGCCGGGCTCGGCGGAGGTGTGGCCGGCCAGTGCGTGCTCCAGCGCCGCCGGGCAGAGGGCGGCGGCGACCAGGGCGGCCGAGCCGGCGATCACGCCGTCCAGCAGGACCGGCACCCGGGCCGCGGCGGCCCCGAGCACGAAGCCGGCCAGCGCGGCGTGCTCCAGGCCGCCGACCTCGGCCAGCGCGGCCAGCGCCTGCTCGGGCGAGGCCGGGCGGGCCGGCACCCGGGCGGCGGCGCGGGTGACGACGTCGACCTTGCGGGCCAGCGTGGGGTCGTCGACGCCGGTGCCGCGCCCGGTGGCCTCGGCCGGGGCGGCACCGGTGAACGCGCAGACCAGCGCGGCCGAGGCGGTGGTGTTGGTGATCCCCATGTCGCCGGTGACCAGGCACCCGTGGTCGGCGGCGAGCGAGGTGGCCACCTCGATGCCCACCTCGACCGCCCGGCGGGCCTCGTCGAGGGTCATCGCCGGGCCGAGGGCCAGGTCGGCGGTGCCCCGGCGGACGTTGCGCTCCAGCAGCTGCGCGGCCGGACCGACGGGGGTGGCCACCCCGACGTCGACCACGACGACGTCGGCCCCCAGCTGGGCGGCGAAGGCGTTGACCACCGCGCCGCCGGCCGCGAGGTTGGCGACCATCTGTGCGGTCACCTCCTGCGGCCAGGGAGTGACGGCCTGGGCGTGCACCCCGTGGTCGCCGGCGAACACCGCGACCGCCGGGGGGGTGGGCAGCGGCGCGGGGCACTGCCCGGTGGTGCCGGCCAGCTGGGCGGCGACGTCCTCCAGCACGCCGAGCGAGCCCGGCGGCTTGGTCATCCGGTCCAGGCGCTCGCGCGCGGCACACTCGGCGGCCACGTCACGCGGCCGGACGGCGGCGATCGTGGCGCCCAGCAGCGTGCCGGGGAACGGGGACGGATCGGTGCTCAGCGGGTCTCCTCGGGGGTCTGGACCTCGGCAAGGATCTCAGCCAGCACTGACGCGAACGCACGGGAGGTCCCGGGGTCGCGGACGGCGACCCGCAGGTGGTCCCCGTCCAGGCCGGGGAAGGTGTCGCCGCGGCGCACCGCCCAGCCACGCTCGCGCAGCCGCTCGCGCACCCGGGCACCACCCGGGACGCGCACCAGCACGAAGGCGCTCGCCGGCTCACCGACCACCTCGACGCCCGTGGGCAGCGCGGCCAGCAGAGCGGCCCGGTGCACGGCGAGCCGGCGGGCCACCTCGTCGGCCTCCGCCCGGGCCGCCGGGGTGGTGCAGGCCGCCAGCGCGGCCAGCGCCGGGGTGGACACCGGCCAGTGCGGCTGCTGGGCGGCCAGGGCGGCGACCAGGTCGGCCGGACCCAGCGCGTAGCCGACCCGCAGCCCGGCCAGGCCCCAGGTCTTGGTCAGGCTGCGCACCACCAGCAGGCCCGGCAGGTCGGTGCGGTGCGCCAGTGACTCGGTCTCGCCCGGCACGGTGTCGGCGAACGCCTCGTCGACCACGAGCACCCGGCCCGGGCGGGCGAGTGCGGCCAGGGTGGCGTGCGGGTGCAGCGCGGACGTCGGGTTGGTCGGGTTGCCCAGCACCACGAGGTCGGCGTCGTCCGGGACGCCGGTCAGCCGGTCGTACGGCGGGTCGAGCAGCAGCCGCTCCACCGGGTGCCCGGCGGCGCGCAGCGCGGCCTCCGGCTCGGTGAACGACGGGTGGACGACGACCGCGCGGCGCGGGCGCAGCGCCCGGGCGAGCAGGGTGAAGGTCTCGGCGGCCCCGGCGGTGAGCAGCACCTCGGCCTCGTCCCGGCCGTGCGCGGCGGCGACCGCGGCGCGGGCCGGGCGCGGGTCGGGGTAGCCGGCGCTGGCGTCGACCGCCCGGTGCAGCACCGCGCGCAGCCAGGCGGGCGGGGCGTCGGCGCGCACGTTGACCGCGAGGTCGACCAGCCCGGGGGCGACCTCGGCGTCGCCATGGTGCCGGATGTCGATGTCGGAGTGCCGGAGGTCGGTGTCATGGTGCCGGAGGTCGATGTCGTGGTGCCGGAGGTCGGGGTCGTCGTACCGGAGGTCGGTGTCGTGGTGCCGGAGGTCGGTGTCGTGGTGCCGGAGGTCGATGTCGTGGTGCCGGAGGTCGATGTGGTGGTGCCGGGGGTCGGCGTCGGCGCGCACCGCGACCGCGACGGTCACCCGGCCGTGCGAGGTCTTGGCGACCAGCAGCTCGCCGCCGTCCAGCAGGGCCGCGGCCTCGGCGACCGAGGCGGTGCCGACCGCCGAGGCGACCCGGTCCGACGGCGTCGGCACCGGCACGGCGGCCAGCGCGGCGGCCGGGTGCCCGGTGAGCGGCCAGCCCCGGCGGGCGGCGGCCTCCCGCAGCGCCGGCTCGGCGGCCCGGGTGTCCAGCGTGGCCAGCCGCACCGGTCCGGCGGTGGGCGGCAGCACCGCGTCGACGGCGGCCAGCACGTCCTCGGCGGTCGCGCCGGTGGACGTGCCCACGCCGACGGTCAGCACGAGGGGGCGCCGATGCGGTCGGGGAGCAGCGCGCCGACGTCCGTGGGGTGGGCGTCGCCGGAACACGGCGGTTGACCTGGCGGCGGGCTGCCGGCAGCGGCGGGCGCCCCGCGCCCGGCGTGCACCGCGGGCAGCGGTCGCTCAGCCACGGGCGTCGAGGGCGCCCAGCGGCACGCGCGCCGCCGCGGCGACGAAGCGGGAGGCCATGCCGGGCGACCCGGCCCAGTTCAGGTGCAGGTAGGAGGCGTGCACGCCGCCAGCGACGAAGCCCTCCGGCCCGTCGGCGTTCCACTGCCAGGCCGGGGTCGCGCCCGCGGCCGGGCCGGCGGTGGTGCGGTGGAACTCGTGCCCGCGCACCCGCGTGCCGGCCGGGGCCAGCACGCTGTCGGTGAGCGCGACCGCGGCCCGGTAGCCCAGCGTCAGCCGGGGGTGCATCGCCGTCGTGGTGGGCAGCACGCCGCACATCGGCTCGCCGTCCAGCTCCTGGGAGAGGTACAGCAGCCCGGCGCACTCGGCCGCGATCGGGGCCCCGGACCGGGCGAGCTCGGCGATCGCCGTCCGCAGCCCGACGTTGGCGCTCAGCGCGCTGGCGTGCACCTCGGGGAAGCCGCCGCCGACGACCAGCGCCCGGGTGCCGGCGGGCAGGGCGTCGTCCCGCAGCGGGTCGACGGTCACCACCTCCGCACCGGCCGCGGCGAGCAGCTCGGCGGTCTCGGCGTAGCCGAAGGTGAACGCCGGCCCGCCGGCGACGGCGACCACCGGGCGGCCCTCGACCCGGGTCACCTCGGCGGCCGCGTCCCACGGCTCGCCGGTCAGGTCGGGCGCGGTGCGGGCCAGCCGGAGGACGGCGTCCAGGTCGACGCTCGACTCCACGACCGCGCCCAGCGCCCGCACCGTGCGCACCGCCTCGGCCGACCGCTCGGCTGCGGGCACCAGGCCCAGGTGCCGGGACGGCGTCTGCAGCTCGGTGATCCGGCGGACCGCGCCCAGCACCGGCACCCCGGCCGCGCCCAGCGCCTCGCGCAGGATCGACTCGTGCCGGTCGGAGCCGACCCGGTTGAGCACGACGCCGCCGATCCGCACCGTCGGGTCGAAGGTGGCGAACCCGTGCACGAGCGCGGCGACGCTGCGCGCCTGCGAGGCGGCGTCGACGACGAGCACCACCGGGGCCTGCAGGTGCGCGGCGACCTGGGCGGTGGAGCCGTAGCCGGGTTCGACGCTGGCGTGCGCAGCGCCGTCGAACAGCCCCATCACGCCCTCGACCACCGCCACGTCGGCACCACGGGCGCCGTGCAGGAACAGCGGGGTGATCCGGTCGTCGCCGACCAGCCACGTGTCCAGGTTGCGGCCCGGCCGCCCGGCGGCGAGACCGTGGTAGCCGGGGTCGATGTAGTCCGGGCCCACCTTGTGCGGGCTGACGGCGAGCCCACGGGCGGTCAGCGCCGCGATCAGCCCGGTCGTGATCGACGTCTTCCCCGCGTTCGACGACGGCGCCGCGACCACGATCCGCGGGATGTGGGTGCTCACGCCGTCCCCCCGGTGTTGATCATCGGCTCGTTGCCGGTGACACGCCGGAGAACGGCGTTGCGCCGGGCAAGACGCCCATGATCAACGAGGAAGCCGACGACGACGACCCGCGGGACGGTGGTCACCACTCGATCCCCCGTTGGCCCTTCTGGCCGGCGTCCATGGGGTGCTTGACCTTGGTCATCTCCACGACCAGGTCGGCGGCCTCGACCAGCGCGGGTGGGGCGTCGCGGCCGGTGATGACCACGTGCTGGCTGCCCGGGCGGTTCGTCAGGGTCTCCACGACGTCCTGGACGTCGACCCAGCCCCACTTCAGCGGGTAGGTGAACTCGTCGAGCACGTAGAAGCGGTGCGCCTCGGCGGCCAGGTCGCGCTTGATCTGCGCCCACCCCTCGGCGGCGTCGGCGGCGTGGTCGGTCTCGTCGCCGTGCTTGCGCGACCACGACCAGCCCGAGCCCATCTTGTGCCAGACGACCGGCCCGCCCTCGCCGGTGGTCTCGTGCACCCGGCCCAGCGCGGTCAGCGCGTTCTCCTCGCCGACCTTCCACTTGGCGCTCTTGACGAACTGGTAGACCGCGATCGACCAGCCCTGGTTCCACGCCCGCATCGCCATCCCGAAGGCGGCGGTGGACTTGCCCTTCATCTCACCGGTGTGCACCGCCAGCAGCGGCCGGTTGCGGCGCTGCCGGGTGCTGAGTCCGTCCTGCGGCACGACCGCGACCTGTCCCTGCGGCATCAGGCGGCCTCTCGCACCGTGCGGGCCAGCGACTCCGCGCCCAGCTCCTCGAGCCGCATCGTCCGAGCGCCCAGGGCCGTGCCCAGCGAGGCAGCCAGGCCCAGCCGCACCGGCCCGGACTCGCAGTCGACGACGATGCCCGCCGTCCCGGCCGTGGCCAGCAGCCCGGCGGCCCGGCGGGCATCGGCGAGGTGGTCGCCACCGCGGGGGCCGGTCGCCCGGCCGTCGGTGACGACGACGAGCAGCGGACGGCGCCGCGGGTCGCGCACCCGCTCCAGCCGGAGCGTCTCGTGCGCCCGCAGCAGCCCGGCGGCCAGCGGCGTCCGGCCGCCGGTGGGCAGGCTGGTCAGCCGGGCGGCCGCGGCCTCCACCGACCACGTGGGCGGCAGGGTCAGCTCGGCGTCACCGCCGCGGAAGGTGATCAGCCCGACCTTGTCCCGGCGCTGGTAGGCGTCCATCAGCAGCGAGAGGACGGCGCCCTTCACCGCGGCCATCCGGGACCGGGCGCCCATCGAGCCGCTGGCGTCGACGACGAACAGGACGAGGTTGCCCTCGCGACCCTCGAGCGTGGCCTGGCGCAGGTCGGCGCGCTCGACCCGCAGGCCGGTGCCGCTGCGCCCGCGGGCCCGCTGGTGGGGTGCTGCGGCGAGCACGGTGTCGACCAGGTGCAGCTTCGTGACGGTGCCCTCCGGCCGCGTCGAGCCCACCACCCGGCCGCGCTCGCTGCGGGCCCGCGACCTCCGGCCGGCCGTGCCCGCGCCGATGCCGGGCACCTCCAGCCGCTGCACCCGGAACGGCGCATCGGGCGCGACGGCCGCCTTCTCCGGCGCGGGCGCGGCCTCGGTGTGCCCGCCACCCTCACCCCGCGGCGCCGTCGTCGGCCCCTGCTCACCGCCGTCCGGGCCGGCGCCGTCGTCCGAGGGGCCGAAGTCGCGACTTTGGCCCCCGGGGGTGCCGTGGCCGTCCGTCGGGTCACTGCCGGGCGGGCCGTTGCCGTCTGGGCCGTTGCCGTCTGGGCCGTCGTCCGTCGGGCCGTCGTCGGTGGGGTCGGTGCCCTCGGGTGGGGTGAGGTCGTCGTCGGGCGGGGAGTCGGGGCGGGAGTCCTCGAGGGCCTGCTCCAGGGTGTCCTCGTCCAGGCCGGGGGCGTCGAAGGGATTGCGCCGGCGGCGGTGGGGGAGGGCGAGCCGGGCGGCGACCCGGACGTCGTCCTCGGTGACGTCGGTGCGGCCGCACCAGGCGGCGTGCGCGATCGCAGCGCGGGCGGTGACCAGGTCG
This sequence comes from Modestobacter lacusdianchii, assembly GCF_054177765.1. Taxonomy (NCBI): domain Bacteria; kingdom Bacillati; phylum Actinomycetota; class Actinomycetes; order Geodermatophilales; family Geodermatophilaceae; genus Modestobacter; species Modestobacter lacusdianchii. The sequence goes on from NZ_JBJJTJ010000025.1 coordinate 27,298, forward strand.
GCGCGCAGCCCGTCGACGTCGAAGGCGGCGCAGACGCTGGTGACCTGGCGCAGTGCGGCGTCGCTCAGCACCACCCGGGGCAGCAGGGCGCGAGCGGTGGCGATCTGGTCGGCCAGCTCGCGCTCGGAGGCGGCCCAGGCGGCGGCGAATCCGGCCGGGTCGGCGTCGTAGCCGAAGCGGCGGCGGACCACCTCGGCGCGCAGGTCGGCGTCCCGGGGGGCGGCCACCTCGACGGTGAGGCCGAACCGGTCGAGCAGCTGGGGGCGGAGCTCGCCCTCCTCGGGGTTCATGGTGCCGACCAGCAGGAACCGGGCGGCGTGCCGCACGGAGACGCCCTCGCGCTCGACGTAGGCGCGACCCAGGGCGGCGGCGTCCAGCAGCAGGTCGACCAGGTGGTCGTGCAGCAGGTTGACCTCGTCGACGTAGAGCACGCCGCGGTGCGCCCCGGCCAGCAGCCCGGGCTCGAAGCTCTTCACGCCCTCGGTGAGCGCGCGCTCCAGGTCCAGCGAGCCGACCAGGCGGTCCTCCGAGGCGCCGACCGGCAGCTCGACCAGCTTCGCCGGACGCGTGACCGCGGGCGAGTCGGCGGGGTGCGGGCCGTCCGGGCACTCGGGGTCGGGGGCGGCGGGGTCGCAGGCGAAGCGGCAGCCGGTGACGACGTCGACCGGGGGCAGGACGGCGGCCAGGGCGCGCACCGTCGTCGACTTCGCCGTGCCCTTCTCGCCGCGCACCAGCACGCCGCCGACGGCGGGGGAGACGGCGTTGAGCAGCAGGGCCAGCCGCATGTCGTCCATGCCGACGACGGCGCCGAAGGGGTAGGTCATGAAGAGACCACAGGTCCTCTCCCCGGGTGTCCACGCCCGGAGGTGGCGGGAAGCGACGGCGGGAGTTCCTGACTCCCCGGCCGGGACCGGGTCACAGTGGCGGGACCGCGCCGGAGTCGCACCGGGCTTCCTCCACTGCCGTCGCAGTTGGACCGTCATTCGACCACGGGCTCCCGGGGTGGGACCAGGGGCGTGTCTCTTGACGGATCGGAAAGTGATGCGCCACTCTTTCCGACATGGAAAGCATGGGGATCGGCCGGGACGACGCCACCGCCCAGCTGGCCGCGCTGCAGGCCGACCGCGCCGCGCTGGCCGACCGGGTCGTGCCGCCCTGGTGGTACGACGTGACGCTCGGGCTGCTGCTGTTCGGCTTCCTGTCCTCCTACGCCCTCGATTCCCTCTGGGTGACCTTGCCGGCGCTGGTCGTGTTCGGTGGGGCGCTGGCGGCCATGGTGTCGGCGTACAAGCGGATCACCGGCGTCTGGGTGAACATCGACGCGCGTTCGATGGCCGTCTGGACCGGGATCGTCCTGGTCGTCCTCGTACCGGCGTTCGTGCTCGCCGACGGCCACGGCCACCACTGGGTGATGGTGCCCGCGGGCGCAGTGCTCGGGGTCGCGGTGGCACTGATGGGCCGCCGCTGGAGCCGCGCCTACGCCGCTGAGCTGCGGGGCCGGCAGTGACCGGCGGTCCGCTCGACGTGGACGGGCCGGTGGCCGACCGCGACCAGGCGGCCGCACACCTGGCCGGGTTGCAGTCGGACCGGGCCGCGATGGCCGACCGGGCGATGCAGCCCTGGTGGTACGACGCGCTGCTCGGGCTGCTGGTCTTCGGCCTGCTCGCCGCGCTGGCCGCTGACGACCCCTTCCTGACCATCGGCGCCGTCGTCGTGTTCTCCCTCGGACTGCGCTGGCTGATGGCCACCTACCAGCGGCTCACCGGCTTCTGGGTCAACGGGCTGCGGCCCGGGGCGACGCAGAAGGCGATCAGGGTCTGGTTCGTCCTGTACGCGCTCACGGTCGGACCGGCGCTCGTGCTCGCCCTCGGGTTCGACGTCCGGTGGCCCCTGGTGGTCGTCGGCGCGCTGATGGGGCTGAGCATCGCGCTGATCAGCCGGTGGTGGACCCACATCTACATCGCCGAGCTGCGCGGGGAGCTGTGACCGCCGTCGAGCCGCGGTTCGACGCGGTCGTCCACGCCCCGCCGCGGCTGCAGATCTGCGGGCTGCTGGCGGTCGTCGACACGATGGAGTTCGCCGCCGTCCGGGACGCGGTACAGGTGAGCGACTCGGTGCTGTCCAAGCACGTCAAGCAGCTGGAGGAGGCGGGTTACGTGCAGGTGCGCAAGGCCACCATCGCCTCCCGGCAGCGCACCAGCCTGGCGCTGACCAAGGCCGGTCGCGCCGCCTTCGACGCGCACGTCGCCGAGCTCCGCCGCATCGCCGGCCTCTGACCCCCAGCCCCACGAACTCCAGCGCGGGAGCGCACGGGGGACGCGTGCTCTCGCGCGCGAAAGCGCGCGTGCTCGTCCGCGCGAAAGCGCGCGTGCTTGTCCGCGCGAAAGTGCGCGTGCTTGTTCGCGCGAAAGTGCGCGTGCTCAGCCGCGCGAGAGCGCGTGTGGGTTCGCGCGCGGAAGTGCGCCGCTCGGGAGGTGGGCGGAGCGGGGGGCACGGTCGGGCGGGTCGGACCGGGTCGGGCAGAGTGCGGGCGTGGCGGACCGGCGGCGGGTGCTCGACTGGGCCGCCGTCCTGGCCGTCGGGGTCGGGGTCACCGCGGCCTTCGAGCTGCTCGGCGTCCCGTCGGCCGCGCTGTTCGGCGGCCTGGTCGCCGGGCTGGGCCGGGCACTGCTGGGCCGCACCCCGCTCGCGCTGCCCGGGCGGGCCGGCACCGCGGCGCAGGCGGTCATCGGCGTCTCGATCGGCGCGCTGGTGCAGACCGACACCCTGCGCACCGTCGCCGAGCACTGGCTGCCGGTGCTGGGCATCACCGTCGCCACGCTCGGCGTCAGCCTGGTCGCCGGCCAGCTGATGCGGCTGCAGCGCGGGATCAGCCCGGTCACCGGCGCCTTCGCGATGATCGCCGGCGGCGCCTCCGGCATCGCCGCGATGGCGCGCGACCTGGGCGCGGACGAGCAGGTGGTCGCCGTCCTGCAGTACCTGCGGGTGCTGCTCATCGTGGTGGCGATGCCGATCGTGGCCACCACGCTCTACGGCGCCTCCGGCGAGAGCGGGTCGGCGCCGGCCGTCGACAGCCCCGGCTGGCCCGCCGGGCTGCTGTTCACCGCGGTCTGCGTCGTCCTCGGGTTGCTCCTGGGTCGGCTCAGCCGGCTGCCGGTCGGCGCGCTGCTCGGGCCGCTGGCGGTGGCCGCGGTGCTGGACGTGAGCGGTCTGGCGCACGGGGCGTCGGTGCCCGGCCCGGTGGAGGCGGCCGGGTTCCTGGCCATCGGGCTGCAGGTGGGGCTCGGCTTCACCCGGTCGAGCCTGGCGCTGGTCGGCCGGGCGCTCCCGCTGGCCCTGGTGCTGATCGTCGGCGCGGTCGTCGCCTGCGCCGGGCTGGGCGTGCTGCTCTCCCGCACCGCCGGGGTGACGCTGCTGGACGGCTACCTGGCGACCACCCCCGGCGGCCTCTACGCGGTGCTGGCGACCGCGACCGGCAGCGGCGCCGACGCCACGTTCGTGCTCGCCGTCCAGGTGCTGCGGCTGTTCGTGATGCTCTTCTCCGCGCCACTGCTGGCCCGGCTGCTGCGGCCGCGCGCGGGGTGACGGACGGGCCGATCGCGCGCCTACCCTGGTCCGGGTGCGCCAGCCGAGCCAGGGAGGACCGCTGCCCGAGGAAGCCATGACCACGACCGACGCCGTGGTCCCACCGGCCGAGGACGACGCCGTCCTGCTGTTCGTGGGTGGCCCGCTGGACGGCCGGGTGGAGATCCGCGAGGCCCGGCACGGTGAGCCGCTGCCGACGATCACCCACGTGCACCTGCACGGCGGGCCCAAGGTGGTGCACCGGTACGACCTGCAGTCGCTGACCGGCTCGGCCGGGGTCTACCACCTGCGTCCGCGCACCCAGCGGGACGACGACCAGCCGGCCTGAGGCGCCGGGTCACCGGCGGAAGCGGCGGACCCCCTCGGCGACCGCGTCGAACTGGCGCCGGTCCAGGGCCGCGCCCTCCCGCCGGACGTCGGCCGGGTCGATCCGCAGCACCCGGTCGACCCGCACCTCGCTGGGCCGGCCCTGGCGGTCCCAGCCGCCGGTGCCCACGTCCACCCAGTGCCGGCCGTGCCGGGCCTCGTCGGCGGCGTCGAGGTCGTGGTCCTTGCTGCTGAGCATCAGCGCGAGCAGCCCGTCGCCGTCCCGGCCGATGACCAGCACGGGGCGGTCCTTGCCGCGGCCGTCGCCCTCCTCGAAGGGCACCCAGGCCCAGACGACCTCGCCGGGGTCGGGGTGCGGGTCGTCCCGCGGGGCGTAGTCGAGCTCGACCGGGCCGGCGTACTCGGTGGCCTGGCCCGAGCCGCGGCGCGGCGGTGCGGCCGGGGGGAGCGGCGCGCGTTCCGGCACGACGGCGTCGTGCGCCGCGTCGGTCCACGGCGCGAGGTCGGCGGGCGCGCCCACCCACGAGGTCACCGGCGGGGGCTGCGCACCCCGGCCCTGCCTCCGCGTGCCGCTCGGGCGGACGACGTCCGCCAGTCGACCCAGTGCCCTGCGCCAGCTGCTGCCCGCCACCCCCGGCACGCTAGGCGATGACCCTCCCGGCGTGCCCACGCGGGACACGCCGGATGCCGTCACGAGACCCCGCGGGTCTCCTACCAGCAGAACGACACGCGTGTGATCCTGGTGACGGATGGTGCGCGACAGGGGACGAACCGGTCACAACGACGGTTGGGACGGCCGTCGCGGGGCCACACTCGTACCGGCGGCCCGCCCACCGGTCCGCCACGGGGGAGAGGGTCGAGATGACCACAGTGCAGCCGGTCAACCCGGCCGAGGTCCTGGTCTCGCCGGTCGTGCGGGCGAGTGCCCTGGCGGCCTGGCAGCTGGTGGAGGACGCCCGCTACCGGACGCCGGAGCGCCGTCGCCGCAACGAGCGCCGGCGGCTGCTCGCCCAGCGCGCGGTGGCCGACCGCAAGGCCGAACGGGAACGCCGCTCCAGCTGGTGAAGGCCCCCCCTCGCCGCGCTCCGCACGCGGCGGGCCCCTGAGAGGGGGCCGCGAGTGGGGAGGGGATCGGGATGAAGGGCCCCCTTGCCCCCACGCTTCGCAAGCTCAGCGCGGGGGCAAGGGGGCCTAGAGCTCCTGGGCGAGCTCCGCGCGGATCGTCGCGTCGTCGGGCAGCGGGGTGTCCAGCCGGCAGTGCTCCCGCAGCACCTCGCCGAACGGCGTCATGGTCGAGCGGTCGACGTGTGTGGCCGGGTCCCAGAGGCCGGAGCGCATGACCGCCTTGCCGCACTGGAAGTAGGCGCGCTGCACCTGCACGACCAGCACCGAGCGCGGCGCCCGGCCGAACTCGGTCAGGTCGACGCCCAGGTCGTCGGGGCCGACCAGCGACGTCGTCCCGAACACCTTGAGCGTCTCCTCGGCGCCCGGCACGAAGAACAGCAGCGCCGCCCGCGGGTTCTCGGTGAGGTTGCGCAGGCTGTCGACCCGGTTGTTGCCGGTGCGGTCGGGCAGCGCCAGGCGGTGCTCGTCGAGCACGTGCACGAAGCCCGGGTCACCGCCGCGCGGGCTGACCTCCGGCCACCCCTCGGCGGTGGCCGTGGAGAGCGTGGCGAAGGGGGAGAGCCCGATGAACGCCGCGCAGTGCCGGTCGATCCGGTCGATCTCCTTGTCCAGCACCAGCTGGCTGGGGGCGCGGTAGCCGGCCAGCACCGCTCGGTCGGCAGCGTCAGGGGCGGCGGCGTCGGCGACGGTCACCGTTCGACGGTAGCTGCCGCTGGGTAGCCTGCCCCCTCGTGCCCGAGGTCTGGAGTGCTCCCGTCCGTTTCGCCGAGTGCGACCAGCAGGGCGTCGCGTTCAACGCCCACTACCTGACCTGGGCCGATGAGGCGCTGAACGCCTGGTGGGCGGGGGTCGGCCTGCCGTACGGCGCGCTGGACGCCTGGGGGATCGAGTACTACGTCAAGGCCAGCGCACTGGACTGGGTGTCCTCGGCCCGGTACGGCGACACCGTGGCCGTCGACGCCGAGCTGGACCGGTTGGGCCGCACCAGCCTCACCGTGCTGTTCACCGTGCGGGTGGGCGAACGGGTCTGCTGCACCGTGCGCACCACCTACGTGGCCACCGCCGACGGCCGCCCCACACCCTGGCCGGACGACGTCCGGGCGCGGGTCAGCGCGGGCTGAACCCGCTCGCCAGCACCGGCAGCCCGGCCGGCGGGCCGGACTCCACCAGCCGCCAGAGCGCGTCGGTGTCGGCGTGCTCGGCGATCAGGTCCCCGAGCACGTCCAGCCGGGCCTCCCGGACCGCGGCGAAGTCGGTGCCGGGTGCGACGGTGAATCGGCGGCCGGCGATCTGGGCGACCTCGGTGAGGAACGCCCGGCGGAAGCCGTCGGACTCCAGCGCGCCGTGCCACGTCGTCCCGAAGACCGCGCCGGCGCGGGCGCCGTCCAGGAACGGCTCGGCGCCGTCGTCGACGACCGCGATGCCGTGGTGGATCTCGTAGCCGCGCACCGGCTGGCCGAGCGCCGTCCCGGCCGGCCGGCCGAGGGTCTTCTCCCGGGCGAACGTGACGTCGGTGGGCAGCAGGCCCAGCCCCGGGACGACGCCGGCCCGGGACTCCACGTCGTCGGTGATCGTGCGGGCCAGCATCTGGTGGCCGCCGCAGATGCCGAGCACCGGACGCCCCTCGGCGGCCCGGCGGGAGACGGCGTCGGCCAGCCCGGTCTCCCGCAGCCACCGCAGGTCGGCCACGGTCGAGCGGGTGCCGGGCAGCACCACCAGGTCGGCGTCGGCCAGCTCCTCGGGCCGGCTGGCGTACCGCAGCAGCACCCCCGGCTCGCTGGCCAGCGCGTCGAGGTCGGTGAAGTTGGACAGCCGGGGCAGTCGGGCGACCGACACCCGGAGCACGTCCGCACCGTGCGGCGGCCCGGCCGGGGCACGCACGGCGTCGACGCCCAGAGAGTCCTCGACGTCGAGCTCCAGGCCGGTGCGCCAGGGCAGCACGCCCAGCGTCGGGCGGCCGGTGAGCGCGGTCAGCTGATCGAGCCCCGGGGCGAGCAGCCGGGCGTCGCCGCGGAACTTGTTGACCAGGAACCCGGCCACCAGCGCCTGGTCGGCCGGCGGCATCAGCGCGACCGTGCCGTAGAGCGCGGCGAAGACCCCGCCGCGGTCGATGTCGCCGACCACCACGACCGGCAGCCGCGCGGCGGTGGCCAGCCCCATGTTGGCGATGTCGTCGGCCCGCAGGTTGATCTCGGTGGGGGAGCCGGCCCCCTCGCAGACCACCACGTCGAACCGGGACCGCAGGTCGGCCAGGCAGGCCAGCGCCTGCTCCAGCAGCGCCGCCTTCATCGGCCGGTAGGACAGCGCCGTCACGTCGGCGACGGGCCTGCCGAGGACGACCACCTGGCTGGCGTTCTCCCCGCCGGGCTTGAGCAGCACCGGGTTCATCGCGGCCTCGGGCTCCACCCGGGCGGCCGCGGCCTGCATCACCTGCGCTCGGCCGATCTCCGCGCCGTCCACGGTGACCATCGAGTTGTTGCTCATGTTCTGCGCCTTGAACGGCGCCACCGACACGCCCTGGCGCACCAGCCAGCGGCAGATGCCGGCGGTGACCACCGACTTGCCGGCGTCGGAGGTGGTGCCGGCGACCAGGAGCGCGCCACCCGTGCGGTCGCTCCGCGACCAGCCGTCCCGGCCGACGGTCACGCGGCGGTCGGGGCGTCGCCCCAGCCGGCCTTCTCCTGGCCGGAGAGCGCGGCGATCGCCTCCATCACCTGGTCGGTGACCTCCCGCCGTGCCTTGCCCTTGCCGGCCATGCCGCGGTGCTCCGGGAAGGTCAGCGGCTCCCCGAAGGTCACCGAGACCCGCTGCGGCCGGGGCCACCGCGCGCCGACCGGCTGCACCTTGTCGGTGCCGCGCACGGCGACGGGGACGACGGGGCAGTCGGCGGTCAGCGCCAGCCAGGCGACACCGGTCTTGCCGCGGGCCAGCCGGCCGTCACGGGAGCGGGTGCCCTCCGGGTAGATGCCGAACGCGCCACCGGCCCGCAGCACCTCCATCGCGGTGTCCAGTGCGGCCTGGGCCGCCCGGGAGGCCTCCCGCTCGACCGGCAGTGCGCCCAGGGCGGTGAACAGCGTCCGGGACACCCAGCCGCTGAAGCCGGTGCCCCGCCAGTACTCCGCCTTCGCCAGGTAGGCGACCTTGCGTGGGGCCACCAGGGGGATGCCGATGCTGTCGATGAACGACAGGTGGTTGCTGGCCAGGATCACCGGGCCGGTGAGCGGCACGTTCTCCCGGCCGACGACCGTGGGCCGGAAGACCACGAAGACCAGTGGCCGCAGCACGAACCGCACGAGCAGGTAGAACACCGCCGCCGTCCCCCTCCCTCGTCCGGCCCGGCCGCGCACGGGCGCCGGGCGATCCCGGCATCCTCTCCTGTGCGCGCGGGACCGGGGAGGGCGGGTGCGTCAGACCGTGCTGCGGGCCGGCGGGCAGGCGTCGTGCAGGATCTCGCGCACGTCGTCCGGCAGCGGGGTGGAGCCGCTGGCCGACTCGACGATGGCGACCGCGACCTCGCGCACCTTGCGGTGGGTGTGGCTGGAGATGTGCGCCAGCAGGTCGAAGGCGACCTGGTCGCTGCAGCCCATGAGCAGCATGAGGACGCCCTTGGCCTGCTCGATCGAGGCCCTGCTGGCCATGGCGCTGCGCAGCTGCTCCACCTCGGTCTCCAGGTGGCGGAGCTGCTCACCGGCGGCTGGCCGACTGTCGGTCAGGTCGAGCACCAGCCCCGTGAGGGCGGTGACCGAGCCGTGGTGGTCGACCTCGGGCTCGCAGACCAGCAGGACCGGGTGGCTGGAGCCGTCGCCCCGCAGCACCCGGTGCTCCCGGGCGAACGGTGACCCGGTCTCGCTCGCGGTGAGCAGGGCCTCCTGGACAGCGGGCCGGTCGTCGGGGTGGACGGCGGAGAGCAGCGCCGTGACCGATGGCCTGAGCGAACCGGGCGTGGACTCCAGGAGGGCGTGCAGCTCCGGGGACCACCACCACTGCTCGGTGGTCAGGTCGCCGCGGAAGCGGCCGGCGGCGCCGTTCGTGGCGGAACGGCCGGAGCTGGCGGCCACGTGCGTGAGGTGGCGGGAAGTGGCTGAGGTGACGGACATCGCGATCGACCGGTTTCTCTGCTGGCGCACCGTGCTGTCGTCGGTGGGGGGCGGCGTGCCGTGTATTCGACCGACGCCCCGATCGGGCCCAGGGGACTCGACCGCTCCTACAGCGGCCAAGCTACCGCCCGGCTCCGCGCCGTGCACGGTCGCCGGGGTGTCGCCCCGCGGCTCCGACCTGCGGTGACGCGATGTCAGCGCCTGGTCACGGTGTGGCTCGTCGGCGGCGGGGCAGCTGGCTCAGCGCGGCCAGGACGGCGGCCGTCGTCCACACCGCCCGGGACAGCCGCACCGCCCGGCCGACGTCGTCCCGCACCGGCGGACGGCCGTCGCCGAGGGTGGGCCGCTCCTCCACGCGCGTGCCGTAGACGTTGCGCCCGCCGAGCCGCAGCCCCAGCGCACCGGCCAGCGCTGCCTCGCAGCGACCGGCGTTCGGGCTGGGGTGCGCCGCACCGTCCCGGCGCCACACCCGCCAGGCCGCTCCCGCCGAGCCCCCGGCCAGCGGGGCCGCCGCGACGGTGAGCGCGGCGGTGAGCCGGGCGGGCACCCAGTTGACGACGTCGTCGAACCGTGCGGACGCCCAGCCGAAGCGGGCGTACCGGGCCGACCGGTACCCGACCATCGCGTCCAGGGTGTTCACCGCGCGGTAGCCCAGCAGCCCGGGCAGCCCGGCGACCGCTCCCCAGAACAACGGCGCCACCGCGGCGTCGGAGGTGTTCTCCGCGACCGACTCGACGGTGGCCCGCACCAGCTCCGGTTCACCCAGCCCGCTCGGGTCGCGGCCGGCCAGGCTGGACAGGTGCGCGCGGGCGGCGGGCAGGTCACCGCCGGCGAGGTGCTGGCCCATGGTGTCCGCCGCGCGACCCAGCGAGGTGCCGCCGAGCACCGCCCAGGTGGCCAGCGCGGTCGCCGCGGTACGGGCCGCCGGGTGCGGCGCGGTCAGCCGGGACGCCGCCGTCCCGGCCGCGACCGCTGCTCCGACGCAGAGCCCCGCGTAGGCGACCCCCGCGGCGCGGGAGTCGCGCCAGACGCGTCGCTCCAGCGCGGCGGCGGCCTGCCCGAAACCGGCGACCGGGTGGCCGCGGCGGGGGTCGGCGAACAGCAGGTCGGCGGCGGCGCCGAGGGCCAGCCCGGCGGCGGTCGCGCGGCTCACCGGGCGCCCCTCCTGCGGTGAGCTAGAGCCCTGCCCCCGGTGAAGGGCAGGGCTCTAGCGGCGGCGGAGGACATCGACGGCCACTGTAGGGAGGCGCGGCCGGCGGGTGTCCCTAGGATCGACGGTCATGCGCCTGCCCGGCCGTTACGACGGCGTCGCCCGGCCGATCGTCACCTACGGCAGCAACCCCGTGCTGCACCGCGCGTGCGCCCCGGTCACCGAGTTCGACCGGCCCCTGCGGCACCTCGTGCTGGACATGTTCGCCAGCATGACCGCCGCCGACGGGGTCGGGCTGGCCGCCAACCAGATCGGTGTCGACGCGCGGGTCTTCGTCATCGACTGCCCGGACGCCGCCGGCGAGGACGTCGTCGGTTACGTGATCAACCCGGTGCTCACCCTCCTCGAGCCGGTGGGGGACGAGCCGGCGGTCGAGCTGACCGAGGAGGGCTGCCTGTCCGTCCCCGGCCCCTACGCCGAGCTGGAGCGGGCCTTCCGCGCCCGGGTCGACGGGGTCGACCTGCAGGGCGAGCCGACCGCGATCGAGGCGACCGGCATGGCCGCCCGCTGCCTCCAGCACGAGGTCGACCACCTCGACGGCACCGTCTACGTCGACCGGCTGCCGGCGGACGTGCGCGATCGGTTGCTCGCCGAGGCGGCCGGCCCCGAGGGCGACCTGCCCGCGTGAGGGCCGAGGGAGCATCGCAGGGAGCGCCAGCGACCGAGGAGCGGACCGGGGCCGGTCCGCACGCCCTGGGCAGCTGGGCGTGAGCGGGGCAGTCGTGACCGTCGTCGGCGTCGGTGCCGACGGGTGGGACGGGCTGTCCCCGGTGGCCCGGCGGGCGATCGCGGCCGCCGAGGTGCTGCGCGGCAGCGCCCGGCAGCTGGCGCTGGTGCCCGGCGAGGTCACCGCCGAGCGGGTGCCGTGGCCCTCGCCGATGACCCCGGCGCTCGCCGCGCTGCCCACCGACCACCCCGGCCGGCGGGTCGTGGTGCTGGCCAGCGGGGACCCGATGCTCTCCGGCGTCGGCACCTCGCTGGTGCGGTTGTTCGGGGCGGACGCCGTCCAGGTCCTGCCGCACCCCTCGTCGGTCACGCTGGCCTGCGCGCGGCTGGGCTGGGCGGTGGAGGAGACCACCGTCGTCACCGTGGTCGGCCGGCCGGTCTCGCTGGTCCTGCCGCACGCCACCCCCGGCCGGCGGTTGCTGGTGCTCGGCTCGGACACCCGCACCCCCGCCGACCTCGCCGCGCTGCTCGCCGGGTCCGGCTACGGCGCCAGCCGGCTGACCGCCCTGGCCCAGCTCGGCGGCGACGCGGAGCGGCGGTTCACCGGCACCGCCGCCGGCTGGCCGCACCCGGAGACCGACCCCCTGGTGCTCATCGCCGTCGAGGTCGTCGCCGACCCGGGCGCCGTGCCGCTGCCGACCGTGCCGGGCCTGCCGGACGACGTCTACGACTCCGACGGCCAGCTGACCAAGCGCGACGTCCGGGCGGTGACGCTGGCCCGGCTGGTTCCGTTGCCCGGCCAGCTGCTCTGGGACGTCGGCGCCGGGGCCGGCTCCATCGGCATCGAGTGGATGCGGGTGCACCCGGCCTGCCGGGCGGTCGCCGTGGAGGTCGATCCGGAGCGCGCGGCGCGGATCGTGCGGAACGCCGACCGGCTCGGCGTCCCCGGCCTGCAGGTCGTGACCGGCTCGGCGCCCGACGCACTCGTCGACCTGCCGACCCCGGACGCCGTCTTCGTCGGGGGCGGCGCGACCACCCCGCTGCTGCTGGACACCGTCTGGGCGGCGCTCCCGCCCGGCGGCCGGCTGGTGGTGAACGCGGTGACGCTGGAGAGCGAGGCGGTGCTCGCCGAGTGGCACGGCCGTTGCGGCGGCTCGCTGACCCGGCTGTCGGTCGCGCACGCCCAGCCCGTCGGCGGCTTCACCGGCTGGAAGCCCGCCATGCCCGTCACCGTCTGGAGCGTCACCCGATGACCGCCTGCGCTCTCGCGCGTTCGAGCACCCGCGCTTCCGCGCGATCGAGCACTGGGAGTGCGCGGTGACCGTGCACTTCATCGGGGCCGGCCCGGGGGCCGCCGACCTGGTCACCGTGCGGGCGGCGCGGCTGATCGCATCGTCGCCGGTCTGCCTGTACGCCGGCGCGCTGGTGCCGCGCGAGCTGCTGGACACCGCACCCGCCGGGGCCCGGCTGGTCGACACCGCCGACCTGGACCTCGACCAGATCACCGCCGAGCTGGTGGCCGCGCACGAGGCGGGCCTGGACGTCGCCCGGCTGCACTCCGGCGACCCGTCGGTGTACAGCGCGATGGCCGAGCAGATGCGCCGGCTGGACGCGGCCGGGGTGCCCTACGACGTCGTGCCCGGCGTGCCGGCGTTCGCCGCGGCGGCCGCCTCGCTGAAGCGCGAGCTCACCGTGCCGGGGGTGGCGCAGACCGTCGTCCTGACCCGGACCTCGGCACGGTCGACGCCGATGCCACCGGGGGAGACCCTCGCCGCCTACGCGGCGACCGGCGCGACCCTGGTGCTGCACCTGGCCGTGCAGCGGATGGACGTCCTCGCCCCGGAGCTCGCCGCGCACTACGGCGCGGACTGCCCGGTGGCGGTGGTCGCCAAGGCCAGCCGGGACGACGAGCTGGTGCTGCGCGGCACGCTCGCCGACATCGCCCAGCAGGTGGCCGAGGCCGGGGTACGGCGCACGGCGGTGGTGGTCGTGGGCCGGGTGCTGGCCGCCGAGCAGTTCCTGGACAGCCACCTCTACTCCACCACCCGCCCGCGGTGAAGGTCGAAGGACCCCATCGCCCCCCACCGCTCGCAGGCTCGCGGTGGGCCCCTGCGATGGGGCCGTCAGGCGCGGCCGACGATGGTGCCGGCGCGGTCGATCACCACGACGTCGACCTCGACCGGCGCCTCGCGGAGCACGCCCTCCGCCGTCCGGCGGGCGCCGGCGGCGACCAGGTCACCCAGGGGCAGCCCGGCGGCCTGGCACTGGTGCAGCGCGTCGAGCGCGGTGTTCGCCGTCCGGACGCCGTCGACCAGCTCAGCGCCGGCGCCGGCCTCGGCGACCAGGCCGGCCAGCGCGGCGAAGGAGACCTGCGACCGGGCCGAGTGCAGGTCGAGGTGGCCCTCGGCCAGCTTGGCCAGCTTGCCGATGCCGCCGGCCACGGTCAGCCGCGGCACGGGGTGGCGGCGCAGGTACTTGAGCACCGCGCCGGCGAAGTCGCCCATGTCCAGCAGCGCGTCCTCGGGCAGGCCGTGCAGCTCCTGCGCCACCCGCTCGCTGGTCGACCCGGTGCACCCGGCCACGTGCTCCCGCCCGGCGGCGCGGGCCACGTCGATGCCGCGGCGGATCGAGTCGATCCAGGACGAGCACGAGTACGGGACGACGACCCCCGTCGTCCCCAGGATCGACAGCCCGCCGAGGATGCCCAGCCGCGGGTTCCAGGTCTTCCGCGCCAGCTCGGCGCCGTTCTCCACCGACACCTCGACGACGACGTCGCCGGTGCCGCCGTGCTCCCGCGCCACCGCCGCCACGTGCTCGCGGATGAACTGCCGGGGCATCGGGTTGATCGCCGGCTCGCCCACCGCCAGCGGCAGGCCGGGCTTGGTCACCGTGCCCACGCCCTCGCCGGCCCGGAACACCACACCGCTGCCCGGCGCGCCGTGGGTGACCCGGGCGCTCACCAGCGCGCCGTGGGTGACGTCGGGGTCGTCGCCGGCGTCCTTGACGATGCTCGCGCGAGCCTCGCCGTCGGTCAGGTGCTCCGTGGCCAGGGCGAAGGCCGGGTGCTTGTCGCCCGGCAGGTCGATCGACACCGGGTCGGGGAACTCGCCGGTGAGCAGCGCGGTGTAGGCGGCGGTGGTGGCCGCGGTCGCGCAGGCGCCCGTCGTCCAGCCGTGCCGCAGCCCCGCGCTGCCGTCCCTGCTCACGGCACCATCCTCCCTGGTCGTGCCACTCGCCGAGATGCGCCTCGATGCGGTGTCCGGCCGAGTGGTCACCGCAGCCGGCCGTTCCTCGGTGCGGGGGCGGCGTGACCGGTCAGGTGCTGGTGCTCGGCGGGACCGGGGAGGCCCGCCGGCTGGCCGCCGCGCTGGTCGAGCGGGACGTCGGCGTGCTGTCCTCGCTCGCCGGGCGGGTCACCGACCCGGTGCTGCCCGTGGGGGAGGTGCGGATCGGCGGCTTCGGCGGCGTGGACGGGCTGGCCGCCTGGCTGGCCGAGCACCGGCCGCGCGCCGTGGTCGACGCCACCCACCCGTTCGCCGCGCAGATCACCGCATCGGCGGCGACCGCCGCGGCCGGGCACGGCGTCCCGCTGCTGCGGCTGCAGCGGCCGGGCTGGACGCCGCAGCCGGGGGACACATGGCGACATGTCGACTCGTTGGCCGCGGCCGCCGAGGCGGTGGCGGGGTACCGCAGCGTCTTCCTCACCACCGGCCGGCAGGGGGTCGGCGCGTTCGCCGCACTGCCCGGCCGGGTGCTGGTGCGCTCGGTCGACCCGCCGGACGAGCCGCTGCCGGCCGGGGCGACCCTGCTGCTGGACCGCGGCCCGTTCAGCGTCGCCGACGAGCTGGCGCTGATGCGCGAGCACGAGGTGGACGTCGTCGTCACCAAGGACTCCGGCGGGCACCTGACCGAGGCCAAGCTGACCGCCGCCCGCGAGCTGGGCCTGCCGGTGGTGCTGGTGCGCCGGCCTCCGCTGCCGGCGGGGGTGGCGACCGTGGCGACCGTCGAGGAGGCACTGGCCTGGCTGGACGAGCGGCTCAGGCCGCCGGGTGCCGCTGGAACGCCCAGGCGGTGATCCACACCGTGCCGACGGCGAGGACGAGCGACCCGGGCACGTGGGCGGCCATGGCGCCGGCGTCGCCGACCGCGGCCTGCACGAAGCCGGCCACGAACACGGCAGCGGCCACGACCACCGGCCACCGGGCCCCGCCGGCGCGGGCGTGCAGCAGCGTCGCGACCACGAGCAGGGCGCCGACCACGTGCAGGGCGATCGCGCCGGCGCCGTGGGCGTCCATCGCGTCGGCCTCGCTCATCACCTGCCCCGCGGTGGCGAACTGCCAGAGCAGCACGACCACGGACGCCACCGCCGCGGCCCGGACGGCGCGGATCGGTCCCGCCTCGCGAGTGGCGGTGGGCACGGGCTGGGTGCGGGTCATCGCGAGGTCCCTCCGGAGGAGAAGTACTTGAAGGTTCATACAAGCAGGTCCGGTGGCTGACCGGTAGAGGCCGGCCGGCTGCTGCTCCTCGACCTCGACGGCACGCTGGTCGACTCGACCCCCGGCACCTGGGCGTCGATCCGGGTCGCCGTGGTCCGGTACAGAGGAGCGCGGCTCGGTTCTGTCGGACCCCGGGTGCACAGTGGGGGACGACGCGAGGAGGTGGCCGGCGGTGATCGGTGGAGCACGGGCAGCCGACCTGGACCTGGTCGACGTGGAGAGCGCCCTGCTGCGCGCTGCGGTCGGCGACTACGCGGCCGAGGCGGCCGTGCTGCTGCTGGCCAACTCCGGGTCGTGGCTGTCCCGGCTGCAGGTCGCCGGGCTGATCGACATCGCCCTGGACGAGGACGCCGCCGACGGTGGTCCGTGGGCGGCGGTGCTGTGGGGCGAGCTGGACCACGCGCTGCGCACCGGGGCGATCGCCGGAACGGGTGGTGAGCTGCGCCTGCTGCGGGCCGCGGCCAGCCTCGCCGACGGGCAGCCGGTCGACCTCGCCGACCTGACGGCGGGGGTCGACCGGGCCGAGCTCACCCTGCTGCTGGCCGCCGTGGCCCATGCGGCCGGCAGTCACGAGCAGGCCGATGACACCCGGGCTCCCGACGGCCTGGCGCACGAGGGTGCTCTCCTCGGCCCGGTGGTGGCCTGGCCGGTCCGCGACTGAGAGCCGCCTCGGCGCGCCCGGCGGGAGTCTGGACAACAACTAGTAACTGAGTGCATAGTCGGGCGCATGGCGCTCGGGCACGTCCTCCTCGGCCTGCTCGCGCAGGGCGAGCGGCACGGCTACGACCTCAAGCGGCAGTACGACGCCCGCTTCCCGATGGCCAAGCCGATCGCGGCTGCGCAGGTCTACGCGACGCTCGAGCGACTGCTCCGCGACGGACTCGTCGCCATGGGTGAGACCGAGCGGGCCGGCGGCCCGGACCGGACGGCGTACGGCATGACCGCGGCCGGCCGGCAGGAGCTGGACGAGTGGCTGGCCCAGGTCGAGCCGCCGAGCCCCTTCGTGTCCAACCCGCTGGCGGTCAAGGTGACCCTCGCTCTCCTCGTCGCCGGGGACGAGGCCGCGGCCGGTTACCTGCACCGCCAGCGCGCGGCCCACCTGGCCCGGATGCGCGAGTACACCCGCATCACCACCCACCCCGAGACGTCCCTGGCCGGCGTCCTGGCGGCCGACTACGCCCTCAACCACCTCGACGCCGACCTGCGGTGGATCGACACCGCGCTGGCCCGCGTCGCCACCCTCGCCGAGGAGCTCGAGCCATGACGTCCACCCCGCACGACAGCGGCACCGACGAGGACCTGCTGGTCGCCGGTCGCGCGCTGGTCCGCTCCTACGGGCACTCCCCGGCGCTGCGCGGGATCAGCGTGGGCACCCGGCGCGGGGAGGTGCTGGCGATCACCGGCCCGTCCGGATCGGGCAAGTCCACCCTGCTGCTGTGCCTGGCCGGCATCCTCCGCCCGGACGCCGGCGAGGTCTGGTTCGCCGGCCGCCGGATCGACACCGACAGCGAGGCCGAGCGCTCCCGGCTGCGCCGCACCCGGTTCGGCGTGCTGTTCCAGTACGGGCAGCTGGTGCCCGAGCTGACGGCCGCGGAGAACGTGGCGATGCCGCTGCTGCTGGCCGGGGTCAAGCGGCGTCCGGCGCTCACCGCCGCCGGCACCTGGCTCGACCGCTTCGGGGTCGCCGACCTGGCCACGCACCGGCCGACCGAGATGTCCGGCGGCCAGGCGCAGCGGGTCGCGATGGCCCGCGCGCTGGTGACCGAGCCGGAGGTGCTCTTCGCCGACGAGCCGACCGGCGCGCTGGACACCCTCGCCGGGGAGCAGGTGCTCACCCAGCTGGTCCGGGTGACCCGGCAGGCCGGCACCACCGTCCTGATGGTCACCCACGACGCGAAGGTCGCCGCGTACGCCGACCGCGAGATCGTCATCCGGGACGGCATGGCCGACGACGGCGCCCCCACCTCCGCGCTGCGCGGCGCCCTCGGCCGGGCCGGCGCCCGGTGACCACCGTGGAGCGCAGCCAGGCGGACACCCGGACGATGCGCCGGTCGACCCTGCTGTGGCTGGCCACCGTCGGCGGGCGGGCCGACCGCACCCGGATCACGCTGACCGCGGTCGGCGCCGCCGCCGGCGTGGTGGCGCTGCTCGCGGCCGCCACCGTGGCGAGCATCGGCCCGGACGACGGGCCCTACACCAGCGAGCTGCTCAACGAGCCCGGGCTGCACGTCGGCGTGGTCATCGCCCTGGTGCTGCTGTGCGTGCCGGTGCTGGCGTTCACCGGCCAGTGCGCCCGGATCGGCGCACCGGCCCGGGACCGGCGGCTGGCCGCGCTCCGGCTCACCGGCGCGACCCCGGCGGACGTCGCCCGGGTGGCCGCCACCGAGACCGGCGTGGCCGCGACGCTGGGCGCCGTCCTGGGGCTCGCCGTGTACCTGGCCGGCCGGGTCCTGCTGGACGACCCGGTGACGGCCGCCTACGGACGGCGCACCGAGCTCACGCCTGGCAGCTACCTGCTGGAGGAGGTCACCGGTCCGGTGCTCCGGCTGCCGACCGACGTCCTGCCGCCGGCCTGGCTGATCGCCCTGCTCGTCGCCGCGGTGCCGGCTGCCGCCACGGCCTTCGCCCTGGCCGCGCTGCGGCGGGTGACGACGACGCCGTTCGGGGTCGTGCGCCGCCAGCAGGTGCGGCCGGTGCAGGTGGTCCCCGCCGTGCTGTTCACCACCGGCGCCCTGGGCATGGCGCTGTTCGCCGTCCTGACCCGGGTCACCGGGCTGGACCGGGCCAGTCCCGAGGTGATCGCCGTCGTCGTCCTGGTGCTGTTCCTCGCCACCGGCGCCGGCCTGGTGGCGGGCACCGCGGGGATGTCGGCGCGAACAGGGGAGCTCCTGGCCCGGCGCACCGGACGCCCGGCGCTGCTGATCGCCGCCCGGCGGCTGGTCGCCGCGCCGTTCGCCGCGAGCCGGAGCAACGCCGCGCTGCTGCTCGTCGTCCTGCTCGCCGCGGCCATCCAGGGCTTCCGCGCGCACACGCTGCTGTCCCAGCGGCAGAGCGGCAACGAGTTCTACGCCCGCGCGCTGGACACGGTCGACCTCGCCCTGGTCGTCGCCGGCGTCATCGCCGCGGCCGGCCTGCTGGTCGGCACCATCGAGGGCGTGCTCAGCCGGCGGCGGGCGGCAGCCGCGCTCACCGCCGCGGGGGTGCCCCGCGGTGTGCTCGGCCGGGCACTGCTGCTGGAGGTGCTGGTGCCGATCGTCCCGGCGACGCTGCTGGCCGCCGCCGCCGGCATCCTGGCCGCCCGCGGGGTGCTGGGCACCACCGTCCGGGAGGTCGTCTACTCGACGACCGGCACGGAGCTCCGGGTGACCGAGCTGCCCGTGCCGGTGCCCTGGACGGCGCTGGCGGTCATCGTCGGTGGGACGACGCTCGCGACCGCGGCCCTCACGCTGGTCGCGCTGCCGATCCTGCGCCGCAGCGCCGACCCGGGTGAGCTGCGCACCGCCTGAGGCTGCCCCCGGGTCCGCCCCGACCGGTGAGGGCGGACCCGGGAACCCACCGACCGGTCAGTCGGTGCCGGCCACCTGGTGCCGGAACCGGTCGCGGCGGGTGTGCAGGTCCCAGAGCAGGTCGGCCAGCACGGCCGGGTCCTTGTCCGGGCTGCCCGGCTCGATCTTGCCCGGGATGACGAGCTGCGAGACCTGGATGCCCTCCTCACCCAGCACCTCGTGCAGCAGCTGGGCGTAGGCGGCCTGCCCGGCGAACGCCACCGACGTCCCGGTGACGTTGCGACCAGGGGTCACGGCGGAGCCGCCGTTGACGAACAGGATCGTGCCCCGGTTCGCACCCAGGAAGCGCATGCCCGGCAGCACCTGGTGCACCGCGGCGACCGGGCCGTAGACCGAGAACTCCACCGGGCCGACGAGGTCGGCCGGGGTGGTCTCCAGCACCGGGCGCATGAAGTCCTTCTGCGGCAGTGGGCTGTACTGCAGCACCTCGATCGGCCCGAGGGTCTCGGTCGCCTGCTCCAGCGCCCGGGCCAGTGAGCCCGGGTCGCGGACGTCGGCGGCGAACCCGCGCGCCTGCACGCCGTCGGCGGCCAGCTCCTCGGCCAGCGCGTCCAGCTTCGACTGGGAGCGGGAGAGCAACGCCACGGCGAAGCCCTCCGCCCCGAACCTGCGGGCCACTGCCGCACCGAGCCCGCGCCCGGCGCCGATGATCGCGATCGTCGTCATGCCAGGTGCAAGGCGGCCGGGCACCGATCTGTTTCGGGCACCGGCGGCGGACCGTGACGAGGACGGACGGGTAACCGGGCCGTTCCCGGGCTACCCACGGGCAGTGACGAGCCGAGCCACGCTCCCCGATGCGCTGCAACTGCTGCGGGACCAGGTCGCCGCTGCGCCGCTGGGCCTGGACACGGTCGGCCGGGACGCCGCCGCACGCACCGCGCACGCCGTCGTCGACCAGGTCGACGACTACCTGCTGCCCCGCCTCCGAGACCTCGACGCCCCGCTGCTCACCGTCGTCGGCGGCTCCACCGGCGCGGGCAAGTCGACGCTGGTCAACAGCGTGCTGCAGGCCCGGGTGACCACGCCCGGCGTGCTGCGCCCGACCACCCGGTCGCCGGTGCTGGTCTGCGCGCCGGCCGACCGGGCCGCCTTCGCCGGTGACCGGGTGCTGCCGGGGCTGACCCGCACCACCGGTGGCGAGGCCGGTCCGGGTGGGCTGCAGCTGGTCACCCACGAGGGCCTGCCGCCGGGTCTGGCGCTGATCGACGCCCCGGACGTCGACTCGGTGGTGGAGGCCAACCGCGACCTGGCCGGTCAGCTGCTCGCCGCCGCCGACCTGTGGGTGTTCGTGACCACCGCGGCCCGCTACGCCGACGCCGTCCCCTGGGACCTGCTGCGCACGGCGCAGGAGCGGGGCACCGCGCTGGCCGTCGTCCTGGACCGGGTGCCGCCGGAGGCGGTGCGCGAGGTCGCCGACGACCTGGCCGGGATGCTGCAGCGGGCGCAGCTGGCCGGTGCCCGGCTGTTCGTGATCGAGGAGCGCCCGCTGGTCGACGGCTTCCTGCCCGAGGACCAGGTCGCCCCGCTCCGCGACTGGCTGCACGGGCTGGCGGCGGACGCCGAGCAGCGGGCCGCCGTCGTCCGGCAGACGCTGGCCGGGGCGCTGGAGAGCCTGGGCGACCGGGTCGAGGTGGTCGTCGCCGGCGTGGAGGAGCAGGCGGTCGCCGCCGAGGCGCTCGATGCCGCGGCCGACGCCGCCTACGCCCGGGCGCGGGCCGCGGTCGACGAGGCGGTCGGCAACGGCAGCCTGCTGCGCGGGGAGGTGCTCTCCCGCTGGCAGGAGTTCGTCGGCACCGGCGAGTGGATGCGCAGCCTGCAGGGCCAGGTCGGCCGGATCCGCGACCGGGTGACCGCCGCGTTCACCGGCCGCGCGACCCCGGCCGCCGATCTGACCGGGGCGCTGGAGTCCGGCGTCGAGCTGCTGCTGCGCGCCGAGGCCGACCGGGCGGCGGAGACGACGGTGACCAGCTGGCGCACGCTGCCCGGCGGCATCTCCCTGCTCGACGGCCGCGAGATCGAGCTGGACGGCGTCTCGCCCTCCTTCGCCGGCGCCTCGGCCGACGAGGTGCGCGCCTGGCAGGGCCACGTGCTGGACCTGGTGCGCAGCGAGGGGGCGGGCAAGCGGTCCCGGGCCCGGCTGCTCTCCTGGGGCGTGAACGGGGCGGGGGCGGTCGTGATGGTCGCCGTCTTCGCGTCCACCGCGGGGCTGTCGGGGGCGGAGGTGGTGGTCGCCGGCGGCACGACCGCGATCGGCCAGCGGGTGCTGGAGGCGGTGTTCGGGGACGCCGCGGTGCGGGAGCTGGCCGCGCGGGCCCGGGCCGATCTCGACGCCCGCGCCGCGCGGCTGCTGCGCACCGAGCAGGACCGGTTCGACGCGCTGCTCGACGACGCCGCCCCGCAGCCGGGTGCGGCTGCCGAGCTGCGCGCCGCGCTCGCCGCGCTGGCCGACGCCCGGCGGGCTGCCGCGTGAGGCGCCGGGAGCTCTCCCTGACCGATCGGCTGACCGCGCTGCGCGAGGCCGTCGAGGTCGCCGAGGGCCGGCTCGAGGTGCCCGAGGTGGGCAGCGCCCGCGCACTGCTGGCCAAGGCCGGCGCCCGCGAGGCGCTGGGCGACGCCACCGTCGTCGCGCTGGCCGGGGCGACCGGGAGCGGGAAGTCCACGCTGTTCAACGCGCTGTCCGGCGCGGAGGTGAGCACGCCTGGCGTCCGCCGGCCGACCACCGGCGTCGCGCACGCCAGCGTCTGGGGCCCGGACGGTGCGGACCGGCTGCTCGACTGGCTGCAGGTGCCCCGACGCCACCGGGTCGAGCGCGCCGACCCGGCGCTGGACGGGCTGGTGCTGCTGGACCTGCCCGACCACGACAGCATCCGGCTGGAGAACCGGCTGGAGGTCGACCGGCTGGTCGAGCTGGTCGACGTGCTGGTCTGGGTGCTCGACCCGCAGAAGTACGCCGACGCCGCCGTCCACTCCCGCTACCTGGCGCCGCTGGCCGGGCACGCCGGGGTGCTGGTCGTCGTGCTCAACCAGGTCGACCGGCTCGACGAAGCCGCCGCCCGGGCCTGCCTGGCCGACCTGCGTGGGCTGCTGGACCGGGAGGGGCTGGCCGCGACCCCGATCGTGCCCACCGCCGCGCGCACCGGCGCCGGGCTGCCGGAGCTGCGCACCGAGCTGGCCCGCCGGGTCTCGGCACGCCGGGCCGCCACCGACCGGCTGGCCGCCGACGCCCGGGGCGCGGCGCAGGCGCTGTCGGCCCACTGCGCACCGGCCGCCGGGGACGACCGCAGCCGTGACCCCGCCGAGCGAGCGGGGCTCACCGCTGCCCTGGCCGATGCCGCCGGCGTGCCCGCGGTGGTCACCGCCGTGGAGCGCTCGGCCCGCCGCCGCGGCAACCAGCACACCGGCTGGCCCGTGCTGCGCTGGACGTCGAAGCTCAGGGCCGACCCGCTGAGCCGGTTGCACCTGGGCAGCGAGGCCGCGCGCAGCTCCCTCCCGCAGGCCGGGGCCGTGCAGCAGGCGGCGCTGGGTGCGGCGCTGCGCCGGGCCCGGGACGCTGCCGGGGCCGGCCTGCCGCAGGCCTGGCGCGACGAGCTCCGCCGCACCGCGGAGTTCTCCGAGGAGCGGCTGGCCGACCAGCTCGACCGCGCCGTCACCGGAGCCGACCTCGGCCCGGACCGCACCCCCCTGTGGCAGCGCGCCGTCGGCGGGCTCCAGTGGGTGCTGGCGCTGGTCGCGCTGGCCGGGGCGCTGTGGCTGCTCGGTCTGGTCGGGCTGGGCCTGCTCCAGCTGGACGACGTCGTGCCGCTGCCCCGGGTCGAGGGCATCCCGCTGCCCACGCTGCTGCTGGTCGGCGGCCTGCTCGCGGGCCTGCTGCTGGCGCTGGTCGCCCGGCCGCTGGTGCGCGCCGGCGCCCGGCGGCGGGCTCGACAGGTGCGGCGGCGGCTGCTGGACCGGGTGGGGGAGGTGGCCGAGGTCGAGGTGGTCGAGCCGCTCGGGGAGGCCCGCGCCGACCACGCCCGCTTCTGCGCCGCGGTGACCCGCGCGGGGAGCTGAGCCGATCGCGGCAGGGTGGAGCCGCCTGCGCACGCGGCTCGACCCTGCCGCCGGCGGGTCAACCCGCGGCAGCCGGGACGGACGGCTCGGTGGCCGGCTCGGGAGCCGGGCGGCGGGCGTGCAGGGCCAGTCCGGCGACCGCCAGCAGCGCCAGCACGATCACGGCCACGCCGTAGACCTGCGCGGTCCGCTCCAGCCCGACGTGCCCGGCGGTGACGCCGGCGGCGATCGCCGGCACGCTGAAGGCCAGGTAGCTGGCGGTGAACACCGCCGACAGCAGCGCGGCCCGCTGGCCGGGGGCGACCCCCTGGGTGACGGTGGCCATCGCGCCGAGGAACGCCGCCCCGAAGCCGAAGCCGGAGACCACGGCGGCGACGAAGAACAGCGGCAGCGAGCCGGTGGTCAGCGCGGTCACGGTGCCGGCCACCCCGCCGGCGAAGACCAGGGCGCCGACGACCATCGACCGGGCCGGCGCCACGGTGCGCAGGGACAGGGAGCCGACCAGGCCGGTCCCGTTCAGCGCCAGGATCACCAGGCTGCCGACCACGTGGTCCTGGACGTCGAAGACGCCCGACACCAGCGACGGGCCGAGCGAGGCGTACAGCCCGCCGAGTGCCCAGGTGGCGACCAGGCAGGGCAGGACGACGAGGAACGCGCGGCGCTGCGAGGCGGGCACCTGCACGCTGGGCCGCAGCGACCGCACAGCGCCGGGCAGGCGGGGGGAGGACTCCGGCAGGAACACCCACACCCCGGCCGCAGCGGCCAGGCACAGCACGGTGAGCGCGCCGAAGACCCAGTCGGTCGGCGCGGGGAGGAACTCCACGGCCAGCCCGGCGCTCACCGCACCGACCGAGAGCCCGACCGCGGGGGACGCCGAGTTGACCAGGGCGCCCAGCGGCCGGTCGGGGCGCTGCAGGTCCAGCAGCGCCGCACCGAACGCGCCGGTCAGCGCCCCGGTGGCCAGCCCCTGGACGATGCGGGCCAGCAGCAGCCACTCGACCCCGTCGGCGGTCAGGAACAGCACCATGGAGACGGCCTCGAGCAGCAGCGCGGCGGCGAGCACCGGGCGGCGCCCCACGTGGTCCGACAGCGCCCCGACCACGAGCAGCGACAGCAGCAGGGCGAAGGCGTAGACGCCGAAGACCACGGTGATCAGCCCGGACCCGAAGCCGAACTCCGCCGCGTAGACCCGGTACAGCGGCGAGGGCACCCCGGACGCGGCGAGCATCAGGGTCAGCAGGACGGCGACCGTCCAGAACGCGGCGGGGCGGGCGAGCTCGCGGCGGGGCACGCACCGATGCAAGCACCAACGAGCTGGTCGTGTTCCGGGGGCGGCCATGTCGGCGAACACGGCCGCCGCCCCGGAGCCGTCAGCCCGGGTAGCGGCGGGAGGTGAACACCTGACCGGACGGCGTCACCCGGGTCTGGGTGGAGCCCACCATCACCAGGCAGCGCATGTCGACCGTCTCCGGGTCGAACTCGCCGAGGGTGGTCACGGTCAGCGTCTCCTGTGGCCCGCCGACGTCCCGGCCGACCACGACGACGGTCTCCGGCGGCTTCACGTCCAGCAGCACCTTCGTCGCCTCGCCCAGCTGGTGCGGCCGGGCCTTCGACCGCGGGTTGTAGAGGGCGATCACCAGGTCAGCGGTGGCCACGGCGCGCAGCCGGTCCAGGACGACGTCCCAGGGCTTGAGGACGTCGGACAGCGAGATCACCGCGAAGTCGTGGCCGAGCGGGGCGCCCACCTTCGAGGCCACCGCCTGGGCGGCGGTGAGCCCGGGCAGCACCCGCACCTCGACGTCCGGGAAGCCCTCGGCCGCCACCTCCAGCACGGCAGCGGCCATGGCGAAGACGCCCGGGTCACCGCTGGAGACGACCGCCACCCGGCGTCCGGACCGCGCGAGCTCGAGGGCGTGCGCGGCACGTTCGGCCTCCACCCGGTTGTCGCTGGGGTGCCGGGTCTGCCGCGGGTTGGCCGGCACCCGGTCCAGGTAGGGGCCGTAGCCGATCAGGTCGTCGGCTCCGGCCAGCGCCTCGGCGGTCTCCGGCGTCGTCCAGGCGCGCTTGCCCGGGCCCAGCCCGACGACGACGACCTCGCCGGTGCGGGGCAGGGTGTCCTCGGTGCGCTCGGGGTCGTTGCCCGGGCCGGTGAGCTGGCTGGGCAGCAGGGCCAGGGAGAAGTACGGCACGGTCTCCGGGTCGACCTCGGCCAGCGGCGCCACCCGCTGCCGGTCGGTGGTGGCGCGCTCGACGTACACCGCCCGGTCGAGCACCCCGGCGGCGTCGAACGCCTCGCGCACGCGTGCGAACGTGCGGCCGAGCTTCATCACCGCGGCCGAGTCGGTCGTGGCCAGCCACTCGGCGAGCTCGTCGGCGGGCAGGGTGCCGGGCAGCACGGTGAGCACCTCGTCCCGCTCCACCAGCGGACGGCCGAGCACCGCGGCGGCGCCGCTGACGCTGGTCACGCCGGGCACCACCTCGGTCGGGTACCGGTGGGCCAGCCGCTTGTGCATGTGCATGTACGAGCCGTAGAAGAACGGGTCGCCCTCGGCCAGCACCACGACGTCCCGGCCGGCGTCCAGGTGCGCGGCCAGCCGTGCGGCGGCCGACTCGTAGAACTCGTCGATCGCGCCCTGGTACCCGCCGGGGTGGTCGGTGGTCTCGGTGGTGACCGGGTAGACCAGCAGCTCCTCGACCTGGCCCTCGCGCAGGTACGGCGCGGCCAGCCCGCGGGCGACCGAGCGGCCGTGCTGGGCGGCGTGGAAGGCCACGACGTCCGCCGCGCCGATCAGCCGGGCGGCCTTCACCGTCACCAGCTCCGGGTCGCCGGGCCCCAGGCCGACCCCGTACAGCCGCCCCGTCCCCGCCGAGGGGCCGAAGTCGCGACTTCGGCCGCTCATTCCGCGGTGCTCGCGATCGCGTTGACCGCGGCGGCGGTGATCGCGCTGCCGCCCCGGCGGCCGCGGACGACGAGGAACTCCAGGTCCGAGGCGGTGAGCGCCTCCTTGGACTCCACCGCCCCGATGAAGCCCACCGGGATGCCGATCACCGCGGCCGGGCGGGGCGCGCCGTCGCGGACCATCTCCAGCAGGTGGAACAGCGCGGTCGGGGCGTTGCCGATCGCGACGACGGCGCCGTCGAGCCGGTCGCCCCACAGGTGCATGGCGGCCGCGGTGCGGGTGGTGCCCATCTCCCGGGCCAGGTCGGGGGTGCGCGGGTCGTTGAGCGTGCAGACGACCTCGTTGAACGCCGGCAGCCGCTTGCGGGTGACGCCGGAGGCGACCATCTGGGCGTCGCACAGCACCGGGGCGCCGGACTCCAGCGCCTTGCGCCCGGCCCGGACGACGTCGGGGGAGAACGCCACGTCGGACACCAGGTCGACCTGCCCGCAGGCGTGGATCATCCGCACCGCCACCTGCGCGACGTCCTCGGGCAGGCCGGAGAGGTCGGCCTCGGCGCGGATGGTGGCGAAGGACTGCCGGTAGATCTCGGCGCCGTCGTGCTCGTAGTCGTACATCAGTCCTTCTCGATCCGGATGTCGTAGCCGGACGGCGTCGCGACGACGTCGACGACCCCGCCCTGTGGTCGGCCGCAGCGGCGTTCGCAGCCGGCCCAGTGCTGTCGGGCGCCGCCGGCCGGCAGCGCCCGGGAGGCGACGGCGGCCGCGGCGTCGGCGCGCACGTCGGCCAGCGACTTCGCGCACCCCGGTCGGCCGGCGCAGCTGGTCACCTGCAGCCAGGGGCTCGCCTCGTCGAACACGATCCCGGTGCGGAAGAGGTCGACGGCGGCGTCGTCCACCGCGTCCTCGGCCAGGTCGGGGACGACGACGCTGCGCCACGGGGTCAGCTGCACCTCCGCGGCGAGCCGGGCGAGCAGCTCGGCCTGGTCGGCGGAGACCCGCCCGAGCGGGACGACGCCGATCAGCGCCGTCCGCCCGTCGACCTGCGTCGCCGCCCCGACCGGCCCGACCGCCGACGCCGCCGGCACGGCCACGGGGCGGCGGTGTTCGCCGACGCGGCCGGGGAGTCGGGCGGCGACGCGGGCCGGGCCGTCGGTCAGCTCGGCCAGCCGCCAGGCGGTCGAGGTCTGGGCGGTGCGCTCGGCGAGGAAGGCGCGGGCGGCGTCCAGCGCGAGGGGCACCGCGTCGTCCGGGGTGCTGCGCAGGCCGGAGTCGACCCCACCGAGCAGCAGGGCCACGGTGGTGGGGGAGAGGGCCAGCAGGCCGACGTCCCCGCCGAGGCCGGCGACGTCGCCGCGGCCGTCGTCGAAGGTGGCCAGGAAGCGGCCGGGCAGGTCGGCCAGCGCCGGGTCGGCGCGCAGCCCGGCGTCGAAGGCGACCACCCACGGCCGGACGTCGACGTGCCCGTCACCGGTGAGGCCCGACAGGGTGCTGGCCAGCACGTTGCGCACCCGCTCGTGGGTGGCGCTGGGCAGCAGCCCGGCGGCGGCGAGCCGGTCGCCCAGCGCGGCCTCGGCGCCGTCGGGCAGGCCCCGCAGCTGCAGGTTGCCGCGGCTGGTCAGCTCCAGGTGCCCGTCGCCGAGCTCCCGGGCGGCCGCGGCGAGCACCTGCAGCTGGTCGGCGGTCAGCACCCCGCCGGGGACGCGCACCCGCGCCAGGCCACCGTCGGCAGCGGCGTGGGTCTGCAGCGCACCGGGGCAGGCGTCGGCGCGCTCGCGCGGGGGCACGGTGGCGGGGGAGGACGACATGGCGTCCGCGAGGCTACTTCCCGTCGGCCACCGTGCCCCGCGCCCGCCGTCAGCGGCTGGTCGCCTGGTCGAACGACATCCACACGGCGCGACGGTCACCGCGGGTGCGCACCCGGGCCATGGCCGTCACCCGGCGCTGCTGGTCCTCGGTGGCCCGGTGCTCGATCACCGCGAGCTCGGCCTCGCGCATCGCCCGCTCGGCGGCCTGCTCGGCCGGCGTCTCGGGCAGCTGCTGGCCGGTCTCGTCGTCGTCCGGGGTGGCGTCTGCGGCGGCCCGGTACGGGCTGTCGGGAGGCAGGTTGCCGCTGACCCGGCCGTAGGCGCCCAGTGTGAGCAGCACCAGGCCGGCGACGACGGAGAAGACCACGTTGGCCATCGAGAACGCCAGGACGTTCAGGTCGCTCTCCAGCACCGCCAGGTTCGCCAGCGCGGAGACCAGGAAGAGGGTGCCGACGACCAGCATGGTGGTCGAGGCGACCCGGGAGCTGCGCAGCGCGGCCACGACCAGGACGGCGGCGGTCACCAGGGAGATGGTGGACAGCAGGCCGTTGGAGGAGAGGCCGGCGATCCGCTCGCCGTCGGTGGAGAAGTAGGCCAGGCCGTCGACGAGGCCGAGGACGCCGAAGACGGCGATGACCGCGGCGACGACCAGTGCGCCCAGCCGGTGGACGGCGGGCACCCGGCCCTTCTCGGCGGGGTCGGTGGTGGAACCGGGCAGGTGCAGGGAGTGGCTCATCTCGGAACTCCGGGGGAGGAGTCGGGTACCGGGCCGGGGCGGCTTCCGGCGCGCTCGCCGTACCCGGCCGGTCACCCGCCACTCGATTGTGTGCGTCCTTTCTAGTTCCGTTGCGTGTTCGAACGAACACGCGCTGTCGACGGCGTGGACGGCGGGAAGGTCTGCGATCGGTGCGCTGTTGGCGCGCGGTGGAAGGAGCACGAGATGACCCAGTACGAGACCGACCTCCACTCCGAGTTCCAGCGCGCCGACCTGTTCCTCGCCATGGGGCAGCCCGCCGAGGCCGCCCGCGTCCTCGAGGGCGTGCTCGCCGCCGAGCCGGACGACCAGGCGACGATGGAGCTGCTCGCCCGCAGCTACTTCGCCTCCGCGCAGCTGGGCCGCGCCGAGCAGACGCTGACCCGCCTGGTCGAGCTCGCCCCGGCCAACGGGTGGGCCCGCCGTGCCCTGGCCCGCACGCTGGAGCGGCAGAGCCGCGCCGACGACGCCGCCGTCCACCACCGGCTGGCCGACGCACTCGGCGTCGCCTGACACCGCCGTCCCGACCACGGGGGCGCGCCCTGGCCCCGGGGCGCGCCCCCGTGGCACGTCAGGAGCCGGTGGTGCCCCGCTCCGCGAACGGGAGCACCTCGCCCTCGGCCAGCCGCCTGCGGTAGCCGAACAGCTCCCGCTTCACCACCCCGGCCATGATGTAGAGCCCGATGATGTTCGCCAGCGACATCGCGAAGATCATGCTGTCGGAGAAGCCGATCACCGCGTCCAGCGTCGACGAGGCGCCGATGACCACGAAGACGCAGAAGACGACCTTCCACGTGCGGTCGACGAGCATCGACTCACCGAACAGGTAGGTCGCCGCCTTCAGCCCGTAGTAGCTCCAGGCCAGCATCGTCGAGTAGGCGAACAGGATCACCGCGACGGCCAGCACGTAGGGGAACCAGGAGGCGACGGTCTCGAAGGCCGCCGACGTCGTCTGGACGCCGGGTGCGCTCGAGTCGTCGGCCCAGGTGCCGGTGATCACGATGGCCAGCGCCGTCATGGTGCAGATGACGACGGTGTCGACGAAGGGCTCCAGGACGGCGACGTGCCCCTCGGTCGCCGGCTCCTGGGTCTTCACCGCGGAGTGGGCGATCGCCGCGGAGCCCAGCCCGGCCTCGTTGCTGAACGCCGCCCGGCGGAATCCCTGGATGAGCACGCCGACGATGCCGCCGAAGCCGGCCTCGGGGCTGAACGCCTGGGTGACGATGTCGGCCAGCGCCCCGGGCACCTCGGAGAGGTTGGCGACCAGCACGGCCAGGCAGGCGACCACGTAGAAGACCGCCATGAACGGGACGATCTTGTCGGTGACCCGGGCGATGCTGCGGATGCCGCCGATGATGACCGCGCCGACCAGCAGGGCGAGCACCAGACCGAAGACGGCGCCGGCCGCTCCGAAGCCGAGGAGGCCGTCCTCGCCGCCGGTGACCGACCGGGCCTGGCTGAACGCCTGGTTGGACTGGAACATGTTGCCGCCGCCGACCGCCCCGCCGAGGGTGAACAGGCAGAAGGCGATGGCCAGCACCTTGCCGAGGGTGCCCATGCCCTTCTCGGCCAGCCCCTTGCTCAGGTAGTACATCGGGCCGCCGGAGACCCGGCCGTCGGGGTAGACGTTGCGGTACTTGACGCCGAGGGTGCACTCCACGCCCTTGGTGCACATGCCGACCAGCCCGGCGACGACCATCCACAGCGTGGCGCCCGGCCCGCCGAGGGAGATGGCCACGGCGACCCCGGCGATGTTCCCCAGGCCCACGGTGCCCGACACGGCGGTGGCCAACGCCTGGAAGTGGGTGACCTCCCCGGCGTCCCTGGGGTCGTTGTAGTCGCCCTTGACCAGCTTGATCGCGTGGCCGAAGGCGCGGAACTGGAAGCCGCGCAGGTAGACGGTGAAGAAGATCCCCGCCACCACCAGCCAGACCACGATCAACGGCAGCTCGACGCCCTCGTCGATGAAGTCCAGCGGGACGGCGAAGAAGACGATCGAGGTGATGACGTCGGAGATCGGCGCGAAGACGTCGTCGACCCGCTCGTCGAACGAGGCGGCCAGGACGTTCACGGACGAGGTCATCACGGCACCACCAGGACGGGGACGGGGGAGAGCTGGACGAGGCTGCTGGGGGTGGAGCCGAAGAGCAGGGTGCGGACCCGGCTCTGACCGATGCGGCCGACGATGATCCAGACCGCGTCGTGCTCGCGGGCCAGGGAGACGAGCGTCTCGGCGGGGTGGCCGTGCCGCACGACGCCCTCCAGCTCGAGGTCGCTGCTGGCCGCGAGCCGGGCGAGCGCCGGGTCGAGCACCCGCTCACGCGCCGCCCTCGCCTCGCGTTCCTTCTCGATCGACCGCCGTTCGTTCTCCTCGGCGCTGGTGAACGCGTACGGCGACCAGGGGACGACGCAGGCCAGCACGAGCCGCAGGTGGTGGTGCCGGGCGGCGTCGGCCGCGGCGTCCGCGGCCCGCCCGCTCGCCTCGCTGCCGTCGAGCCCGACGATGATCGAAGCGGACATCGGGTGACCCCCAGCTGTCGCGGACGTTGCCGGAAAGCTAGTGGCTGCCTGCGGGTGCCTGCACCCTGGAGGCTGAGCGTCACCGGACTGACACCTGCCGGTGCGTCGTCGGCGCCGACCGCAGGGCGTACGTAGCGTGGTGGGCCCCGCAGCCGCCGATCCGGGCGGCTGCCGGTCACGAGGAGCTCGATGAACCGCCGCACCGTCCGACGCACGCTGGTCGCCGTCCCGTTGTCGATCGCCCTCTCCCTCCCGCTGGCCGCCTGCGGCAGCGACGAGCCGGGCGGCTCGGCCGTGGCTGCCGAGGTGTCCGAGGACCTGGGGGTGCAGCCCGAGGTGCCGCCGACGGACGAGCCGGCTCCCGAGGAGCTGGTCACCGACGACGTCGTCGTCGGCGACGGGGCCGAGGCCGTCGAGGGGACGACGGTCGCGGTGAAGTACGTGGGCGCCTTCTACGAGACCGGCGAGGAGTTCGACTCCTCGTGGAGCCGCGGGGAGGACGAGACGCTGCCGGTGACCCTGGGTGCCGGTCAGGTCGTCCCGGGCTTCGAGCAGGGGATCACCGGCATGCAGGTGGGCGGCCGGCGGGTGGTCACCATCCCCAGCGACCTGGGTTACGGCCCGAGCGGCTACGGACCGATCCCCGGGGACGCCACGCTGGTCTTCGTGATCGACCTGGTCGAGGTCAGCGCCTGACGGTGCGCCGGAGGTGACCGGCCGACCCGACCCGCCGCCCGATCGGGCGCAGCGGTGGTCACGCGTCCTGCTCGCTGCCTACCTGCTGGCCGGGGCGTGGCTGACCCTGCGCCCCTCGCCGATGGGGCGGGTGCAGTAGCCGGTGACCCGGGCGGTGCACGACGTCACCGACTGGTCCTGGCAGGTCAGTGCCCGGGTGGCCGAGCGGGGCGGCAACGTGCTGCTGTTCGTCCCGCTCGGCCTGCTGCTGTGCTGGGCGCTGCCGCGGCTGCGCCGCCGGGCCGTCTGGCTGCTGTGCGTGGCGGCCTCGGTGGGCATCGAGGTGACGCAGTTCCTCTTCCTGCCGGCCCGGTACCCCTCGGTCGTCGACGTCGTCACCAACAGCACGGGCGCGGCGATCGGCGTCGGGCTGCACTGGCTGCTCACCCGCCGGCGCAGCAGCCACCCCGGCTGAGCCGACCGGCAGGACCGGCCACCCGGTGCGATGGTCGCCGCATGTGCTTCTCCGCCACCGCCGACTTCGTGGCCGCCGGGGGGGATCGGCGCGGTGGCGGTGGCCACCGCGACACAGGTCCGCACCGTCCGCGACGTCCCGTTCGCCGCCCTCCCGGGGCTCTTCGCCCTGCACCAGCTCGCCGAGGGCTTCGTGTGGCTCAGCCTGGACGGGCGCGTCGGCGCCGGGGTGGGGGACGTGGCGGCCTTCCTCTACGTGCTCTACGCCTTCGGGATCCTGCCGGTCCTGGTGCCGGCCGCGCTGCTGCTGATCGAGCCACCGGGCCGGCGGCGGTGGCACATGGTGCCGTTCGTGGTCATCGGCGCGATCACCTCGGTCTACCTGTTCTGGGCCAGCGTGGCCAACCCCGTCGACTACGAGCAGGTGCACCACTCGATCGCCTACCACGCCCATGCACCGCTGCTCGGCGTCGCGGCCGTCGGGTACGTGCTGGCCACCGTGGGTGCGGCCGTGCTGGCCGGCTACCGCTCGATCGTCGTGTTCGGGGTGGCCAACGGGATCGGGATCGTGGTCACGCTGATCGTGCTGGCCGCCGCCTTCGCCTCGCTGTGGTGCCTGTGGGCGGCGCTGACCAGCGTGCTGGTCCTGGTCTTCTTCGTGCGGCGCAACCGCGCCGAGGGCAGCCGGGTGCGGTGGCTGCAGTCCACGTCGCCGGCCGAGGTCGGGCGGGCCACCGAGGACGCGGCCGTCCGCTGAACGGAACGACGGGCCGGGCCGGGCGATCGGGTGGCAGGCCACGTGCCCGCCCGAGGTCGCCTCCTGACGGTCCGTGTCCGATGGGCCGACCCGGCCCCGGGCGAGCGGGGCGGCCGGACCCGAGGCCGGTGGATCTCGGTCCCGTGACGACGTCGCGCGGAGGTCGGCCGGGACCCGGGGCAGGGCGCAGGACGTCTGTGCGGTGGTCCGGGCGGGGGTGTCGAGCGGTAGCGTTCGCGGCAACCACGGCAGTGCAGGAGGGAAGCCGGTGCAAGACCGGCGCGGTCCCGCCACTGTGAGCCCGCCAGGGCGAGCCAGACACCTCGGCTGCCGTGCCCGACGACCCGGGGCGCGGACCCCGAGGGAGGCACTGCCTTGAGCTCACGCACCTTCACCCTGCTCTCCACCTCCGACACCGACCTGCTCTCGGCCCGGTCGAGCTCGGCCGAGTGGCGGCTGGGCAACCCGGCCCGGCTGGGCGCGGAGGGCATGGTGGCGCTCGCGGCCGGCAGCGACCTGGTCGTGGTCCGGATCCTCGGCGTGCGGCGGCAGTACGAGGAGATGCTCGCCCCGCTGCTCGCCGGTCCGGCGCCGGTCGTCGTCCTCGGCGGGGAGAACGTGCCCGACGCCGAGCTGATGGAGCTCTCCACCGTGCCGATGGGCGTGGCCGCCGAGGCGCACGGCTACCTGGCGCAGGGCGGCCCGGACAACCTCGAGCAGCTGCACCGCTTCCTGGGCGACACCGTGCTGCTGGAGGGCGAGGGCTTCGAGGCGCCGTCGGTCGCACCGGAGTGGGGCGTGCTGGAGCGGGAGTCGCGGGGGAGCGGCCCGGTCGTCGCCGTCCTCTACTACCGGGCGCACCACCTGTCCGGGAACACCGGGTTCGTCGACGCGCTGTGCCGCGCGATCGAGGACGCCGGGGGCCGCGCGCTGCCGGTGTTCACCGCCTCGCTGCGCACCGTCGAGCCGGGCCTGGTCGAGCTGCTGCGCACCGCCGACGCGCTGGTGGTCACCGTGCTCGCCGCCGGCGGATCGAAGCCGGCCACCGCGCAGGCCGGCGGGGACGACGGTGCCTGGGACGTCGGTGAGCTGGCTGAGCTCGACGTCCCGGTGGTGCAGGGGCTGTGCCTGACGTCCAGCCGCGCCGACTGGGCCGCCAACGACGACGGGCTCTCCCCGCTCGACGTCGGCAACCAGGTCGCCATCCCGGAGTTCGACGGCCGGCTGATCAGCGTGCCGTTCTCCTTCAAGGAGGTCGACGACGACGGGCTGACCTCCTACGTCGCCGACCCCGAGCGAGCCGCCCGGGTCGCCGGCACTGCGGTGGCGCACGCCCGGCTGCGGCACACGCCGCCCGCCGAGCGCCGGATCGTGGTGATGCTCAGCGCCTACCCGACCAAGCACGCCCGGATCGGCAACGCGGTCGGCCTGGACACCCCGGCGTCCGTCGTCCGGCTGCTGGCCGCGATGCACGGCCAGGGCTACGACATCGGCCCGTTCGACGGCGAGGGCGCGCTGCCCGGCGTCGCGGAGCTGGACGGCGACGCGCTGGTGCACGCGCTGATCGCCGCCGGCGGCCAGGACGAGAACTGGCTCACCGAGGAGCAGCTGAGCGGCAACCCGGTGCGGATCTCCGCCGCCGAGTACCGCCGTCACTTCGACACCCTGCCCGCCGAGCTGCGCGAGGCGATGGTCGAGCACTGGGGCGAGGCGCCGGGGTCGCTGTTCGTCGACGACGACTCCATCGTCTTCGCCGCGCTGCGCGCCGGGAACGTCGTGGTGATGGTGCAGCCGCCGCGCGGCTTCGGGGAGAACCCGATCGCGATCTACCACGACCCGGACCTGCCGCCCTCGCACCACTACCTGGCCGCCTACTGGTGGCTGCGCAGCGTCTTCGGGGCGCACGCGATGGTGCACGTGGGCAAGCACGGCAACCTGGAGTGGCTGCCCGGCAAGACCGTCGGGATGTCCGCCGGCTGCGGCACCGACGCGGCGATCGGCGACCTGCCGCTGGTCTACCCGTTCCTGGTCAACGACCCGGGTGAGGGCACCCAGGCCAAGCGCCGGGCGCACGCCACCCTGGTCGACCACATGGTGCCGCCGATGGCCCGCGCCGACTCCTACGGCGACATCGCCCGGCTGGAGCAGCTGCTCGACGAGCACGCCAACATCGCCGCGATGGACCCGGCGAAGCTCCCTGCCGTCCGGCAGCAGATCTGGACGCTGCTGCAGGCCGCGAAGCTCGACCACGACCTGGGGCTCAACGAGCGGCCCGAGGACGACCACTTCGACGAGATGATCCTGCACGTCGACGGCTGGCTCTGTGAGATCAAGGACTCGCAGATCCGCGACGGGCTGCACGTGCTGGGCACCCCGCCGTCCGGGCAGGACCGCATCGACCTGGTGCTGGCGATGCTGCGCGCCCGGCAGATCTGGGGCGGCGCGGTGGCGCTGCCGGGGCTGCGGCAGGCGCTCGGCCTCACCGAGGACGGGACGGCGGGGCTGCGCGAGACCGACCGGGTCGAGGCGCTCGCCGAGGCGCTGGTCGCCGGCATGGAGGCCGCAGGATGGGCAGCGACGGCCATTCCCGACGTCGTGCGCGACGTGCTCGGGCGGGAGGACGACGAGGTCGCGGCCGTGCTGCGGTTCGCCGCCGAGGAGGTGGTGCCCCGGCTGGAGCGCACCACCGACGAGCTGGACATGACCCTGCACGCCCTGGACGGCGGCTACGTGCCGGCCGGGCCCTCGGGCTCCCCGCTGCGCGGCCTGGTCAACGTGCTGCCGACCGGGCGCAACTTCTACTCCGTCGACCCCCGCGCGATCCCCTCCCGGCTGGCCTGGGAGACGGGGTCGGCGATGGCCGAGTCGCTGGTCGAGCGCTACCGCGCCGACCACGACGGGCAGTTCCCGCCCTCGGTCGGCCTCTCGGTGTGGGGCACCTCGGCCATGCGCACCGCCGGGGACGACGTGGCCGAGGTGCTCGCGCTGCTCGGCGTCCGCCCGGTCTGGGACGACGCCTCGCGGCGGGTCACCGCGCTGGAGCCGATCGACCTCGACGAGCTGGGCCGGCCGCGGATCGACGTCACGGTGCGGATCTCCGGGTTCTTCCGGGACGCCTTCCCGCACGTGGTGACCATGCTGGACGACGCGGTCACCCTGGTGGCGGGGTTGTCCGAGACGCCTGAGCAGAACTTCGTGAGAGCGCACGTGGACGCCGACGAGGCGACCCACGGCGACCGTCGCCGGGCCACCACCCGGGTGTTCGGCTCCAAGCCGGGCGCCTACGGGGCCGGGCTGCTGTCGCTGATCGACTCCCGCGACTGGCGCGGCGACGCCGACCTGGCCGAGGTCTACGCGGTGTGGGGTGGCTACGCCTACGGCCGCGACCTCGACGGCGTGCAGGCCCGCCCGGACATGGAGGCGGCCTACAAGCGGATCGCGGTGGCGGCCAAGAACATCGACACCCGCGAGCACGACATCGCCGACTCCGACGACTACTTCCAGTACCACGGCGGCATGGTCGCCACGGTGCGCGCGCTGACCGGCTCCTCCCCGGAGGCCTACATCGGCGACTCCACCCGGCCCGAGCAGGTCAGGACCCGGTCGCTGGTCGAGGAGACCTCCCGGGTGTTCCGCGCCCGGGTGGTCAACCCGAAGTGGCTGGCCGCGATGCGTCGGCACGGCTACAAGGGCGCCTTCGAGCTGGCCGCCACCGTCGACTACCTGTTCGGCTACGACGCCACCACCGGTGTGGTCGCCGACTGGATGTACGAGAAGCTCGCCCAGACCTACGTGCTCGACCCGGAGAACCGGGAGTTCATGGAGCAGTCGAACCCCTGGGCGCTGCACGGCATCGCCGAGCGGCTGCTGGAGGCCGTCGACCGCAAGATGTGGGCCGAGCCGGACCCGGCGCTGCTGGCCGAGCTGCAGCAGGCCTACCTGGACACCGAGGGCGACCTCGAAGGTGGCGAGACCCCCGCCCAGGCCCAGGCCTGACGCCCCAGGGGCCGCAGTCGCGACTTCGGCCCCTGGCGAGGTCCCCCCCCGCGCCTGACACCGGAGGCAGGCGCTG
>NZ_JBJJTJ010000026.1:0-60145 GCF_054177765.1 Modestobacter lacusdianchii
CCCGAGGACCAACCTCCACCGGGCGGCCGCGGGCACCCTCGCGGGGCCCGCCGCCGTCGTCGTCCGCGGGGAGGTCGTCGTCACCGGGAGGCCGGTGGCACCGGCCCGGTAACCTGGGGACATGCCGCGTGAACAGGGGCGGAAGCTCATCGCCCAGAACAAGAAGGCGCGGCACGACTACTCGATCCTCGACACCTACGAGGTGGGCCTGGTGCTCACCGGCACCGAGGTGAAGAGCCTGCGCGCCGGTCGTGCCTCGCTGGTCGACGGCTTCGCCACGGTCGACCAGGGCGAGGTCTGGCTGCAGCACGTGCACATCCCCGAGTACGCCGAGGGCACCTGGACCAACCACGCCCCGCGGCGCAAGCGGAAGATCCTCATGCACCGCGCCGAGATCGAGAAGCTGATCGGCAAGACCAAGGAGGGCGGGCTCTCGCTCGTCCCGCTCGACCTGTACTTCAAGGACGGCAAGGTCAAGGCCACCCTCGCGCTGGCGAAGGGCAAGAAGAGCTACGACAAGCGCCAGGACCTCGCCGAGCGTGACTCCCGCCGGGAGATGGAACGCGCCTTCGGCCGCTACGTGAAGGGCCGCAGATGAGGGGCATCGCCTACGACCGGTTCGGCGACGAGTCGGTCCTGCAGCTGCGGGACGACCTGGCCGAGCCCCCGGTCGGGCCGGACACGGTGCTGGTCCGCACCCGGGCGACCGGCGTCAACCCGGTCGACATGGGCATCCGGGAGGGCCACCTCGCCGGCTTCTTCCCGCACCACTTCCCGATCGTGCCGGGCTGGGACCTCGCCGGCGTCGTCGAGCAGGTCGGCCCCGCGGTCGTCGACTTCGCCCCCGGCGACGAGGTGTTCGGCTACCTCCGCCGGGACGACGTCCAGTGGGGGACGGCGGCCGAGCTCGTGCCCGCACCGCAGCGCTGCCTGGCGCACAAGCCCGACTCGCTGGGCTTCACCGAGGCCGCCGCACTGCCGCTGGCCGGGCTGACCGCCTACCAGGCGCTGACCGAGGCGCTCGACGTCGGCGAGGGTGACCGGGTGCTGGTTCACCGGGCCGCCGGCGGGGTCGGCTTCTTCGCGGTGCAGATCGCCGCCGCGCTCGGCGCGCACGTGATCGGCACGGCCAGCCCGCGCAACCACGGCTTCCTCCGCGACGCCGGCTGCGCCGAGGTGCTCGACCACTCCGCCGGGCCGATCTCCGGGCAGCTGTCCGAGCCGGTCGACGCGGTGCTCGACCTGATCGGCGGGCCGGCGCTGGGCGACGCCCCCGACCAGGTGAAGACGCCGTCGCGAATTGCCAGCGTCGTCGACCCGGTGGTGCGCGACCTGGGCGGCCGCTACGTCTTCGTCCGCCCCGAGCAGCACGACCTCGAGGAGCTCGGCCGGATGGCCGACGCCGGTCAGCTGCGGGTGCACATCGCCCGCACCTTCCCGCTGGCGCAGACCGCCGACGCCCAGCGGCTGGTGGCCGAGGGCCACGTGCGCGGCAAGGTCGTCGTCACGCTCGACTGAGCGCGGGGCGGGCCTAGGGTCGGCCCGTGGTCGCTCTCCCGGTCGATGACGCCGACGTCCCGCGGTACTGGCGGGAGCTGGGGCTGCCGGGCCTGGTCGACGTGCACGTGCACTTCCTGCCCGAGCGGGTGCAGGCCAAGGTGTGGCAGTACTTCGCCGAGGCGGAGGCGCACTACGGCTCGCCGTGGCCGGTCACCTACGCCCTGCCCGTCGCCGAGCGGCTCGCCGTCCTCGAGCGGCTGGGCGTCCGGGCGTTCCCGACGCTGCCGTACCCGCACAAGCCGGGGATGGCGGCGTGGCTGAACCAGGAGGCCGCCGCGTTCGCGGCCGAGCACCCGCAGGTGCTGCAGTCGGCGACCTTCTTCCCCGAGCCGGAGGCGCCGCGGTACGTGGCGCAGGCGCTGGACGCCGGGGCGCGGGTGGTCAAGGTGCACGTGCA
This sequence comes from Modestobacter lacusdianchii, assembly GCF_054177765.1. Classification (NCBI taxonomy): domain Bacteria; kingdom Bacillati; phylum Actinomycetota; class Actinomycetes; order Geodermatophilales; family Geodermatophilaceae; genus Modestobacter; species Modestobacter lacusdianchii. The sequence goes on from NZ_JBJJTJ010000026.1 coordinate 1,958, forward strand.
GATCGGCCGGTTCGACCCCCGCGACCCGCTGCTGGAACCGGTGTGGGCGCAGCTGGCCGAGGCCGGCACCCCGGTCGTCATCCACTGCGGCTCGGGTCCGCTGGTGGGGGAGCACACCGGGCCGGCGCCGATGGCCGGGCTGCTGCAGCGCCACCCGCGGCTGCAGCTGGTGATCGCCCACCTCGGCATGCCCGAGTACGCGGCGTTCCTCGACCTGGCCGAGCGGTACGAGCGGGTGCACCTGGACACCACGATGTTCGCCACCGACTTCACCGAGCGCCGGATGCCGTTCGACCGCGCGCTGCTGCCCCGGTTGGGTGCGCTGCGGGACAAGGTGCTGCTGGGCAGCGACTTCCCGTCGATCCCCTACCCCTACGCGCACCAGCTGGCCGCCCTGCACCGGCTGGAGCTGGGGGAGGAGTGGCTGCGGGCGGTGCTGTGGGGCAACGGCGCGCGGCTGTTCGGGCTCACCCCCTAGCCTGGATCTTGTGCACCCCGCTCCGCTCGCCCTGCCCGAGGGGCTCACCGCCCGCCCGATCCGCCCGGACGACGTCGTCGCCGTGGCCGAGCTGCTCACCGCCGCCGAGGCGGTCGACGACACCGGCGCGCACGAGTCCCCGGAGGACCTGACCGGCTTCTGGGTCAACGAGCTGGTCGACCTGGAGCGGGACAGCCGGCTGGTCACCACCGCGGACGGCGAGGTGGTCGGCTGGGCGACGGCGATCGCCCCGCCCACGTTCCGGGACGCCTACGGGGTGCACCTGGAGGGCCGGGTGCACCCGCAGTGGCGGGGCCGCGGCATCGGCCGGGCGCTGCTGGACTGGCAGCTGGCCCGGGGTGAGCAGCTGCACGCCGAGCGGCACCCGGAGGCGCCGGCCCGGCTGACGGTTACCGCCTACACCTCGATGGCCGACCTCACCGCGCTGCTGCGCCGGGCCGGCCTGGTCGAGGCGCGCTTCTTCTCCCACATGGAGCGCCCGCTCACCGACCTGCCCGAGCCGCGCGCCGTGCCGGGGGTCGAGCTGGTGCCGTTCACCTGGGAGCGGGACGACGAGGTGCGCCGCGCGCACAACGCCGCGTTCACCGAGCACTACGGCTCCAGCGAGCGGGACACGACGTCCTGGCAGGTGATGTTCACCGGGCAGCGCGGCTTCCGGCCCGACCTGTCGGTGCTCGCCGTCGAGGGCGGCGCGGTGGTCGCCTACGTGCTGGCCTACGTGTACGAGGCGAACACCGCCGCGACCGGGCACCGGGAGAGCTACTTCGGCCAGATCGGGGTGCTGCCGAGCGCCCGCGGGCGCGGGCTGTCGAAGGCGGCGATCGTGCAGGCGCTCCGGGTGGCTGCCGAGCACGACTGCGCGACGGCCGGGCTGCAGGTCGACAGCGAGAACGTCACCGGTGCGCTGGGGCTCTACGAGAGCCTGGGCTTCACCACCAGCCGCACCGAGGTCTCCTGGTCGCGGCACCTCGCGCCGCTGCGCTGACCCCGGACGCACGACGGCGCCGGTGGTCCGGGTGGACCACCGGCGCCGCCGCACCGGAACTGCTGCGGTCAGACCGCCATCGCTGCCTCGGCGGGCAGGTCGTCCTTCCTGGCCCGGATCAGCACGATGCTGATCACCAGGGCGACGGCCAGGAAGACCGCGGCCCAGATGAAGGCCACGTGGTAGCCGTGCACGAACGCCGCGCCCGGGGCCGAGCCCGGGTTGTCGGCGAGGTACCCGGTGACGGCCGAGGCGTAGAAGGTGTTCAGCAGGGCCAGGCCCAGGGAGCCACCGACCTGCTGGCTGGTGTTCAGCACCGCCGAGGCGATGCCGGCGTCGTGGCTCTCCACGCCGACCAGCGCGGTGCTGGACGCCGGCACGAACACCGCGGCCATGCCGAGGCTGATCGCCAGCTCGGCGGGGAGCACCTCGGTGACGTAGGAGCTGGTCTCACCGATCCCGGTCAGCCACAACATGCCGACCGCGGCGAGCAGCAGACCACCGATGATCAGCGGCCGCGGCCCGACCCGGGGGAGCACCTGGGAGACGATGCCGGCGCCCAGGATGATGCCGCCGCTGAAGGGCAGGAAGGCGAACCCGGACTCCAGCGGGCTGTAGCCCAGGGTCTGCTGGAAGTAGAAGGTCAGGAACAGGAAGATCGCGAAGATCCCGGCGCCGACCAGCAGGAACACCAGGTACGACCCGCCGCGGTTGCGGTCCAGGACCACGCGCAGCGGCAGCAGCGGGTGGCTGGCGCGCCGCTCGTAGAGCACGAACGACACCAGCAGGACGGCGGCGGCGGCCAGCAGGGCCAGGGTGACCGGGTCGGTCCAGCCCACGCCCTCCTCGGCGGCCTTGCTGAAGCCGTAGACCAGGCTGACCAGCCCGGCGGTCGACAGCAGCACGCCGGGGACGTCGTAGCGGCGGTCGCCCTCGGCCCGGCTCTCGCGCACCAGGCCGATCGCGAAGACGGCGGTGACCAGGGCGATCGGCACGTTGACGCCCAGCGTCCAGCGCCACGAGGCGTACTCGGTGAGCACGCCGCCGAGGATCAGGCCGATGGCGGCGCCACCGCCGGAGATCGCGCCGAAGACACCGAAGGCGCGGGCCCGCTCCTTGGGGTCGGTGAAGGTCACGGCCAGCAGCGAGAGGGCGGCCGGGGCGAGCAGGGCCGCGAACCCGCCCTGCAGGGCGCGGGCGGCGAACAGCAGCTCCTGGTTGGGGGCCAGGCCGCCCAGCGCGGAGGCGCCGGCGAAGCCGGCCAGGCCGATGAGGAAGGCGCGCTTGCGGCCGATGAAGTCGGCGATCCGCCCGCCCAGCAGCAGCAGGCCACCGAAGGCGAGCGTGTACGCGGTGACCACCCACTGGATGTCGGCGGCGGTGATGCCCAGGTCGATGCCGGCGTCGGGGAGGGCGATGTTCACGATCGAGGCGTCCAGCACGACCATCAGCTGGGCGACGGCGATCACGGCGAGGGCGAGCCAGCGCCGGGGGTCGGGGCCGACGTGCGGGGTGGTCGACGGCACGACCGAGGTGATCGGTGCGGCGGGTGCCGCGGCCGCCGGTGGCGGGAGGTCGGGGACGCCGGCCCCCGGCGGGGTCAGGGTGCTGTCTGTGGGCATGGCGGAGCCGTCCTTCCTGCGCAGTGCGTAGAGGAGAGGGGTGGGAGGAGCGGCGCGACCGGCACCGGTGCGCAGTCGTGTCGACGTCATGACGAGTCAGGTCGCACGACCGTGCGGTCACGGTCGTGTCGGGGCAGGTGGCCGGCGTCGGTGCCGGCCGGGGGAGCGGTCAGCTCACGGGGTGGGCGAGTCCTGCGCCGGCCCAGCGCAGGCAGGTCCGCACCAGCTCCAGGAGCTCGTCGAAGGGGTCGTCGGGGTCCCAGGCCTCGACCGCGGTCATGAACGCGGCCAGGGCGGTGTTGAAGACCAGGGCGGTCCGGAGCTCGTCGCCGTCGGGCAGGCGGCGGGAGATCCAGGCGCGGAGGTCGGGCGCGAAGCTGTCGCAGCTGCCGCGCGCGGAGTTCGCCAGGCTCGGACAGTCCGCGACCACCTGCTTCTGCACGGGCAGCCAGTCGGGGAGCATCCGGGCGACGTCGACGAACAGGTCGGTCAGCGCCTCCCACAGCGGGCGGTCGTCGTCGGCGTCGTCCTCGAGGAGCGTGCGCCACCGCTGCAGTTCCAGCGGGTCGAACTCGAAGGCGACGGCCTCCTTGCTGGGGAAGTAGCTGAAGAAGGTGGTGCGTGAGACGCCGGCCTCGGCGGCGATGTCCTCCACGCTGACGGCGTCGAACCCGCGTTCGCTGATCAGGCGCAGCGCGGTGGAGCGGATGGTGCGCCAGGCCGCGAGCTTCTTGCGCTCCCGCAGCCCCATGACGACGTCCACGGGGCAGCGCGGTGCGCTCGCTGCCTTCGCCGACCTCGCCATGGGGAGAACGTAGACCGAAAACTGAACTGAGTACAAGTTCGCACTGCGTCCGACTTCGTTCCGTCCCCTGACCGGGTGACGAGTCGGTCCGCCGCCCCGGACGACGCGCCGCGCCCGCGGCCGTGGTGGCCGACATGGCCGCAGGGGAGGGATGGGCGCGTACCGTGGTCGTGATGCGGAGCACACGGCGGGCGGCCCTCACGGTGGCGGCTGCGCTCGGCGTGCTCGCCGTCGCGTCGCCGGCCGGCGCCGCCGAGGAGACCGCGCCCTCCACGGTCGGCTACGACGTCTCGTACCCGCAGTGCGACACCGAGCTGCCCGACGACGCCGCCTACGCCGTCATCGGGGTCAACGGGGGCATCGCGACCACCGAGAACCCCTGCCTGGCCGACCAGTGGGAGTGGGCCACCAGCTCCTCCGGTGCGGTCTCGGCCCAGCCGCGCGCGCAGCTGTACGTCAACACCGCCAACCCCGGCGAGGTGCGCGAGCAGGTGAGCACCTGGCCGCGGTCGGGGGTCAACCGGTACGGCGTGTGCGACGGGGGGAACAGTGCCGCCTGCTCCTACGAGTACGGCCTCGACCGGGCCGAGGACGACGTCGCGATGGTGCTCGACACCCTCGGCGACCTCCCCGGCGACGCGGCCGTCACCGAGGCCGGCCTCGAGGGCCTGCGCTGGTGGCTGGACGTCGAGACGATGAACACCTGGCAGACCGACGGCGCCCAGGCCCGGCGCAACAACCGGGCCACCCTCGAGGGCATGGCCGACCACCTGACCTCGACCGGTGGTGAGGTCGGGCTGTACTCGACCGGCTGGCAGTGGGGCCGGATCGTCGGCGACGTGCCGCGGTGGAGCAGCCTCTACGACCTCGACAGCTGGCTGGCCGGCGCGCAGAGCTGGGTGGGCGCGGTGGAGAACTGCCGCGACGAACCGCTGGTCGGCGGTGGCCAGGTGGTGCTCACCCAGTACGTCGTCGACGACCTGGACCACGACCACTCGTGCGCGCTGCCGCAGGACGACGGTGCGGCACCGTGGACCCCGGGGGCGCCGCGCTGACTGGCTAGGGTGCCCGGCATGGTCAGTGTCGATCACCCCGCCGTCCCGCACGCCCCCGACCTGCGACTGGTCAGCCGGGCCCACCGGCGCCTGGAGCCACTGCACTCGCACGTCTACTTCGCGCCGGAGACCGACGAGCAGCTCACCGCGATCGGCATCCGGCCGGGCCGGATGGTGTACTTCGCCGGCCGTACGGCCGCGATGGGCGCGGTCGGCCCCGGCGTCGTGACGGCGACCTTCGCCAACTTCGCCCCCGCCATCGTGGCCCGGCACCTGCCGCGGGCCTGGACGCTCGCCTCGCCCGAGCAGGTGCTCACCGCCCGCACCGTGGCCACCCGCGCCTCGCTCACCCGGCTGCTGGGCGGGGTCGACGGCCCGGAGCTGGCCGAGCTCGCCGAGCTGCTGCGGGAGGCGTGCACCGCGCTGACCCCGGAGGGGCGACCGCTCTACGCCGCGCACGCCGACCTGCCCTGGCCCGACGAGCCGGTGCTGCAGGTCTGGCACGCGGTCACCCTGCTGCGCGAGCACCGCGGCGACGGGCACGTGCTCAGCGTGGTGCGGCACGGGCTGACCGGTCTGGAGGCGCTGGTCACCCACACGCTCACCGGCCGCGGGTTCACCCAGGAGTCGGCGCAGCTGTCCCGCGGCTGGTCGGACGAGGAGTGGGCGGCGGCGCTGGCCGGGCTCACCGACCGCGGGCTGGTCGCCGACGGTGCGCTCACCGCGGCCGGCGAGCAGCTGCGCACCGCGCTTGAGCAGGAGACCGACGCGCTCTCCGCGGCGCCGTTCGTGCACCTGGGCGTGGCCCGCACCGAGCGGGTCGCCGAGCTCGGCGGTGCGCTGACCGGTCGGCTGCTGGCCGCTGGCGCGTTCCCACCCGGCGTCCTCGCCCGGGCGTGACCGGCTGCCGGACGTCGACGAGGACGGGCCGGCCGCGGAGGTGCTGCACCCCCGGCGCGGGGGAGAGCTGTCGGGGGCGGCTGAGGTCGCCGGCTGAGCCGGCCACGCGTTGTTCACCACCCGGTCGGGGCGGCAGGGGTGCCGACCCGGCCTCCGGCGTGTCACGATGGACGACGGCCTGCGGAGCGCCGCGGGCCGTCGACGGACGGTGGGAGGTGACCGGGCAGATGCGCAGCGAGCCCCCCAGTCACAGTCCCGAGGTCCCCTCCCGCTGACGCCCCCCGGTCCGCCCCTGACCGGGGTGGGTGCGGCGCGCGGGGACCTCTCCGGTGCCCTCAGCCCTGCTGTTCCCGGGAGTCCGTCGTGTCCGACCGTCGCCGTACCGCCCTGTCCACCCTGACCCTCCGTCCGCGCCCGCGGCCGGCGGTCCCGCGATCGGTCGAGCAGGTGCCGGTCGAGGTCGTGCCGGCCCGCCAGTCGCGGATGGTGGACAACGCGGTCTACTCCGCCGGGCGGCGGATCGCCACGCCGGCGTCGGCCGCGGAGAGCCACGAGTGGCTGACCGAGGGCTTCGACGACCGGATGGTCTGGCTGGGGCTGTACCGCCCGGAGCCCGCCGAGCTGGGTGAGCTGGCCGAGCAGTACGACCTGCCCGACCTCGCCGTCGAGGACGCGATCCACGCCCACCAGCGGCCGAAGTTCGAGCGCTACGGCGACACGCTGTTCGTCGTCCTCAAGGCCGCCCGGTACCTGGACGCCGCCGAGGAGGTGGAGTTCGGCGAGCTGCACCTGTTCCTGGGCAAGGACTTCGCCATCACCGTGCGGCACAGCGAGTCCCCGGACCTGTCGCGGGTGCGCCGCCGGCTGGAGAGCTCACCGGAGCTGCTGGCCCGCGGCAGCGAGGCGGTGCTCTACGCGATCCTGGACGCGGTCGTCGACGGGTACGCACCGGTCGTCGCCGGGCTGGACAAGGACATCGACGAGATCGAGGTCGAGGTCTTCCGCGGCGACCCGCAGGTGTCGCGGCGCATCTACGAGCTGTCCCAGGAGGTCGTGGACTTCCAGCGGGCGGTGCAGCCGCTCAGCGGGATCCTGGCCGCGATCACCGCCGGCTTCGAGAAGTACGGGGTCGACGAGGAGCTGCGCAGCTACCTGCGCGACGTCGCCGACCACGTCACCTCGGTGACCGAGCGGGTGGAGGGCTTCCGGCTGCAGCTGCGCGACATCCTCACCGTGAACGCCACGCTGGTCGCCCAGCGGCAGAACGAGGAGATCCGCGAGCTGACCGTGACCAGCCTGGCGCAGGGTGAGGAGGTCAAGAAGATCTCCGCCTGGGCCGCCATCCTGTTCGCCCCGTCGCTGGTGGGCGGGGTGTACGGGATGAACTTCGCGACGATGCCCGAGCTGGAGTGGCAGTACGGCTACCCGATGGCGCTGGTGCTGATGGCCATGGTCAGCGTGACCCTGTACGTCGTCTTCAAGCGCCGCGACTGGATCTAGGGGGAGCCCGGCCGCGGGCCGGGCGCGCTGGGGAACACCGGGGACGCTGATCCGGTTAGACTGGCCGGACAACTACACAGGGGGGCGATTGGTCTCGACTGCGGTCGTCTGACCAGGGGAAGCGAGCCGAGGAAGGCAACGATGACCTCGTTAACCATGCGTTGCAAAAACACAAGCGCCGATTCCAATCAGCGCGACTTCGCTCTCGCTGCCTGACGGCAGCTAGGCGAGTCTGTCAGCCCGGGTTCGTCATCGGCCCGGATCCTGGCATCAGCTAGATGACTCACCGCACGCATCGGTCGCGGTTGCGTGCGGGACACCAAACAGCGACTGGGCCCGTCATCCCGACTCGTTCGTGAGATCGGGAGGGCCGAGCAGAGGCAGAGCGAACTGCGCTCGGAGAAGCCCTGGTGATGCGTCGCAGGACGCGGGTTCGATTCCCGCCGCCTCCACCGCGGGGTGCTCCCCGGAGAGCTGGTCCTCGGACGGCTGTCCGGTGCACCCGAAGGTGATGCCCCCGTTCCACCACGAAGGGCCCGGTCAGCTGACCGGGCCCTTCGTGCGTCCCCGTCCCGACCACGACCGGGCCTGGTGCGGGACCGGCGCGGGCACGGTGCTGGCATCCTCTCCTCGACGGCAGGACGCCGACCGGTGCGCCGGTCCGGTGGTCCACGACGCGGGAGGTCGCATGAGCACGACGGACGGGCGGGCCACCGGGCAGCCCGACCAGGAGCGGCGCCGGGGCGGGTTCAGCTCCCGGCGGGTGTTCATCCTGGCGGCGATCGGGTCGGCGGTGGGGCTGGGCAACATCTGGCGCTTCCCCTACGTCGCCTACGAGAACGGCGGCGGCGCCTTCGTGCTGCCCTACCTGGTCGCGCTGCTGACCGCCGGCATCCCGTTCCTGCTGCTGGACTACGCGATCGGCCACCGCAACCGCGGCTCCGCGCCGTTGTCGTTCGCCCGGCTGCGCCGCGGGGCGGAGGGGCTCGGCTGGTGGCAGGTCGGCATCTGCTTCGTCATCGCGGTCTACTACGCCGCGGTCATCGCCTGGGCGCTGCGCTACACCTTCTTCTCCCTGGACGAGGCCTGGGGCGCCGACCCCGAGGGCTTCTTCTTCGGTGAGTTCCTGCAGGCCGGCGACGTGCGGGTCACCGCGGACGTCGTCCCCGGGGTGCTCGTGCCGCTGGTGCTGGTCTGGCTGGCCGTCCTGGTGATCATGGCGCTGGGCGTGCAGCGCGGGATCGGGGCGACCTCGCTGGTGTTCATCCCGGTGCTGGTGCTCGCCTTCGCCGCCCTCGTGGTGCAGGCGCTGCTGCTGCCCGGCGCCGGGGCCGGCCTCGACGCGCTGTTCACCCCGGACTGGTCGGCGCTCAGCTCGGCACCGGTGTGGGCCGCCGCGTTCGGTCAGATCTTCTTCTCGCTGTCGATCGGCTTCGGCATCATGATCACCTACGCCTCCTACGTGGGCCGGCGTGAGGACATGATCGGCTCGGGCCTGGTCGTCGGCTTCGCCAACTCCGGCTTCGAGCTGCTCGCCGGGATCGGCGTCTTCGCCGCGCTGGGCTTCATGGCGCAGGCGAACGGGGTGGCCGTCGACGAGGTGGCCAGCGACGGGATCGGCCTGGCCTTCGTCGCCTTCCCGGCGATCATCAGCGAGGCCCCGGCCGGGGCGCTGCTCGGCGTGCTGTTCTTCGGCTGCCTGGTGCTCGCCGGCATCACCTCGCTGGTCAGCGTGATCGAGGTGGTCATCTCCGCCGTCCGCGACAAGCTCGACACCGGCCGGCTCACCGCGACCCTGCTGGTCGGCGTGCCCGCCGCGGTGCTCAGCCTGGTGCTGTTCAGCACCACCAGTGGCATCTACGTGCTCGACGTCGTCGACCACTTCGTCAACCAGTACGGGATCCTCGTCGTCGCGCTGGTGAGCATGCTGGCCGTCGCCTGGGCGCTGCGGGCCCTGACCGGGCTCGGCGACCACCTCAACGTGCACGGCCGGCCCCGGGTCGGCTCCGGCTGGCGGGTGCTGACCAGCATCGTGGCCCCGGCGGCCCTCGCCGTCGTCCTCGTGCTGTCGCTGCGCGAGGACATCGCCGCCGCCTACGAGGGCTACCCGACCTGGCTGCTGCTCGTCTTCGGCTGGGCGATGGTGGTGGCCCTGCCGCTGGTCGGCTTCCTGGTCGCCCGGCTGCCGTGGCGCGCCGGCACCCACCTGGACGGGCCGCCACCCGGCTCCGACCCGGCGACCCCGCTGGGCGCGACCACCACCGGGCACGACGAGGGAGGACCCCGATGAGCACCGCGGCGATCGTGATGATGGTGGTGGCGATGACCGTGATCTGGGGCGGGCTGGCCCTGGCCGTGGTCAGCCTGCTCCGGCACGGGGCCGTCGAGGACCGCGCCGAGAACGTCCGCCGGGACCTCTGAGCCGCTGGTCCGGGACGCCGTTTCGACCCTCGGAGCCCGGGCACCGGACGACCATGACCGGAGCTGCTCGATGAGCGTGCGGAGCCGACTGGAACGCACCCTGGGGGCCGTCGAGCGGCTGCAGGTGCTGGACGGCCCCGGCTACCAACTGGAGCACGGCGTCGCCCTCACCTACCTGCTCACCGGCCGGTACGCCCGGCCGCTGCAGGACCTGCTGCACGGGGTGTGGCTGGGCCACCCGCTGCACCCCGCGCTGGTCACCGTGCCGGTGGGGTCCTGGACGGCGGCGCTGGTGCTCGACGGCCTGGACGCGACCGGCCGCGGCGGCCCCGGCCCCGGCGCGGCGGCCCGCACGGCGGTCGGCGTCGGCGTGGTCGGGGCGGTGGCGTCCGCGGCGAGCGGGCTGACCGACTGGCAGCACGCGCACGACGGCGCCCGCCGGGTCGGCCTGGTGCATGCCGGGCTGAACAGCACCGCGCTGGCGCTCTACGTCTGGTCCTTCGCCGACCGGGGGCGGCGCCGGCCGGGGCGGGCCCGGGTCACCGCGGCGGCCGGCTTCGCGCTGACGCTGGCCAGCAGCTGGCTGGGCGGGGCGCTGTCCTACCGGCACGGGCTGGGCACCGACCACGCCGACCGCAGCCCGGCGCCGCGCCGGTTCACCCCCGTGCTGGCCGAGTCCGAGCTCGTCGACGGCGAGCCGGTCGGGGCGACCGTGGACGGCGTCCCGGTGGTGCTGGTCGCGCAGGACGGTGAGGTGCACGCCGTGGGCGGCACCTGCCCGCACCTGGGTGGGCCGCTGGGGGAGGGGTGGCTGCACCGCGGGGAGCTGGTCTGCCCGTGGCACGGATCGCGGTTCGACCTGGCCACCGGGGAACCGGCGCAGGGCCCGTCCACCGCGCCGCTGCCGTGCTTCGACGTGCGGCGGCGCGACGGCCGGGTCGAGGTGCGCCGGCGGGGGAACTGGCGGGGCCCCACCGCCACCACGACGATCGAGGAGGCGTCCCGATGAGGGCCGACCAGGTGCTGATCGCCCACCACGACGTGCTGCGAGGGCTGCTGCGGCAGCTCACCGAGACGACCGACGACCAGACCGCGGAACGCAGCCGGCTGCGCGACGAGCTGCTGCGCGAGCTGGAGGTGCACACCCAGATCGAGGACGAGCTGTTCTACCCCGCGGTGCGGGACGTGTCGCCGCTGCTCTCGCTGGCGCACGCCGAGCACCGGCAGATCGACGACCAGCTGGCCACCGTGATGCGCACGCCGGTGGACGACCCGGAGTTCGGCACCGAGGTGCGGATGCTGTCCGCGACGCTGCACCACCACACCTTCGAGGAGGAGGAGCGGATGTTCCCCCAGTCGCACGCGCTGGGTGCCGAGCGGCTCGAGCAGCTCGGCCGGCAGCTGCAGGAGCGGCAGGAGGAGCTGTACCGGTCCGGTGCGATGCGGTTGATCGTGCGGCTGAAGCGGATGACGCTGCGGCTGGTCTGACCCCTTCCGGGGTACAGCAGGCTGTACTCCTGGGCCGGTTCACTGTCCCCGGCCGCTCCCGCGCCCTACCGTCGGCAGCCGTGCGGACGACGGGGCAGCAGGGGACGACGCGGGAGCGGGGCGCCGTGGCCCGCGCCGCGGCCGCGACCCTCGCCTCCCTCGAGCAGCTGCCGGGTGCGCTGGGCACTGGCCTGCTCGCCCTCGGCGCCCTGGTGTTCCTGGTCGTCGTCGCCGCCACCAGCCTGGTCGGGGTCGGGCTGCTCGCGCTGCCGACCGCGCTGCGCGGCGTGCGCGCCGTGGCCGACCGGGAGCGCGGCCGGCTGGCGCGCTGGGGGCCGGAGCTGGTCGGCCCCGGCCCGCTGCCCGAACCGCTGCGCGCCGCACTCGCCGACCCGGCGCTGCGCCGGGAGGTCCGCTGGCTGGCCGGGCACGCGACCGTCGGCCTGCTGCTGGCAGCACTCGGCGTGCTGCTGCCGCTGTACGCCTTCCGCGACCTCAGCTTCCCGCTGTGGTGGTGGGCCGTCCCGCGCGAGGCCGCCACCGACTCGCTGGCCTTCTGGTACGTCGACGACTGGGGCGGGGTCGGGCTCGTCGTCCTGCTCGGGCTGCTGTGGACGGCGCTCGGCGCGCTGCTCATCCGGCCGATCGCCCGGTACCTGGCCACCCGCGGCCGGCGGCTGCTGGACACCGCCCCGTCGGACCTGTCGCTGCGGGTCACCCAGCTGACCGCCACCCGCGCCGCCGCCCTCGACGCGCACGCCACCGAGCTGCGCCGGATCGAGCGCTCGCTGCACGACGGCACGCAGAACCGGCTGGTGGCGGTGACCGTGCTGCTCGGCGCGGCCCGCCGGGCGGTGCCCCGCGACCCGGCCGCCGCCGAGGAGATCCTGGAGAAGGCGCAGGCCGCCGCCGAGCAGGCGCTGGCCGAGCTGCGCACGGTGGCCCGCGGCATCCTGCCCCCGGTGCTCGCCGACCGCGGCCTGGCCGGCGCGCTGAGCGGGCTGGCCGCCACCTCGGCGGTGCCCTGCCGGGTGGACGTCGACGTCCCGGTGCGCTGCGCGGCCTCGGTGGAGGCGACCGCCTACTTCCTGGTCGCCGAGGCGCTCACCAACACCGCCCGGCACAGCGGCGCCGGCCGGGTCGACGTCACCGTGCACGCCCGCGACGGGCGGCTGTACGTCACCGTCACCGACGACGGCACCGGCGGTGCGGTCGAGGGGCGCGGCTCCGGGCTCGTCGGCATCCGCCGGCGGGTCGAGGCGCACGACGGCACGCTCACCCTGACCAGCCCACCCGGTGGCCCGACCACCCTGACCGCGGAGCTGCCGTGCGGATCGTGATCGCCGAGGACGACGCCCTGCTGCGGGAGGGCCTGGCGCTGCTGCTGCGGGCCGAGCAGCTCGACGTCGTCGCCACCGCCGGCACCCCGGCGGAGTTCCTGACCGCGCTGGACGAACACCGGCCCGACGTGGCCATCGTCGACGTCCGGATGCCGCCCACGCACACCGACGAGGGCATCGTCGCCGCCGTCGAGGCCCGGCGGCGGCAGCCCGAGCTGGCGGTGCTCGTGCTGTCGGCCTACGTCGAGCAGTCCTTCGCCACCGAGCTGCTCGCCGGCGGCGCCGCGGGGCTCGGCTACCTGCTCAAGGAGCGGGTCGGCCGAGTGACGGAGTTCCTCGGCGCGCTGCACCGGGTGGCCGACGGCGGGACGGCGATCGACCCGGAGGTGGTCGCCCAGCTGTTCGCCCGCACCCGCACCGACACCCGGCTGGAGCGGCTCAGCCCGCGGGAGCGCGAGGTGCTGGCGCTGATGGCCGAGGGGCTGGGCAACACCGCGATCGGCGAGCGGCTGGTGGTCACCGACGGGGCGGTGCACAAGCACATCCGCAGCATCTTCGCCAAGCTCGACCTGCCGCCCGACGACCGCGCCGACCGCCGGGTCACCGCCGTCCTCCGCTACCTGGACGACGTCCGCCGCCGGACGTGACGCGGCCCCGACCCTGCGTCAGCAGGGCCAGGGCCACGCGCCCCTCCGCTGAGATGGCCATCTCAGGGCCGAAGTCGCGACTTCGGCCCCGCTGCAGGGGTCCACGGCGAGCGTGCGAGTCGTGGGGGGCAGCGGGGTCCTTCGTCAGCCGCAGATCGCGGCGTCGACGGTGGCCTCGACGTTCGCAGCCGCCTCCTCCTCGGTGGGCAGGGCGGTGACGGCGACCATCGCGCCGCGCCCGTCCTCGGTCACCGCGCCGCGGGTCTCGTAGCCGGGGATGTCACCGCCGTGGGTCCAGGCGGTGCCGCCGCAGCTGAGCGTGAAGGTCTGCAGCCCCAGGCCGTAGGACTCGATGCCGTTGAGCGAGGACGTGGGTGCGGGGACGGTGGTCTGCATCTCGGCGAGCATCTCCGGGCTCAGCAGCTCCCCGTCGACCAGCGCGGTGAAGAACTCCAGCAGGTCGGAGGGGGTGGCGACGAGCTGACCGGCGGCCCAGCCGAACGCCGGGTCCTGCACGTCGACGTCCACGTACTCCGCGCCCGGGGCGGTGGCGTGGTAGCCGTGCGGGTGGTCGCCGCGCAGCTCCTGCTCGCCCTCGTGCGGCCAGTAGGTGTCCTCCAGCCCCAGCGGCTCGATCACCCGGGTGGTGATCTCCTCACCGACCGGCCGGCCGGTGACCTCCTGGACCAGCAGCCCGGCCAGCACGTAGTTGGTGTTGCTGTACCCCCAGCTGGTGCCCGGCGCGAACACGGCCGGGCGGGCGAAGGCGATGTCCAGCAGCTGGTGCGGCTCCACGTAGCGGTGCTGCACCGCGAGGTAGTCGGCGACCACGACGTCGGTGTACTCCGGCAGCCCGCTGGTGTGCTGCAGCAGGTGGCGCACGGTGATCGCGTTCGGGTCGATCCCCTCGCCGCGCACCAGGCCGGGCAAGTAGCTCTCGACGGGGGCGTCCAGGTCGACCAGGCCCTCCTCGACCAGCTGCAGGACGACGGTCGCCACGAAGGTCTTGGTGTTGCTGGCGATCCGCACCTCGCCGTCGACCGGCACCGGCTCGCCGGTCGCCAGGTCGCCGACCCCGGCGGTGAGGTCGTGCACCCGCCCGTCGGCACCGCGGACGGCGGCCAGCGCGGCGGGGAAGCCGTCCTCGGCCACCAGCGCGTCGAGCTCGTCCTGCACCGCGTGCGCCGGACGGGGACCGCCGCCGGCCTCGGCGGCGTCGGGGCTCAGCAGGCCGGTGGTGCCGACGGTGGTCACCGCGGCCGCGGCGACCAGCAGCGTCGCCCAGGTGCGGCGGGAGAGCGAGGTGGTCGAACGGGCGGGCACGGTCTCGGGGGGAACGGACACGGGGAGCTCCTCGGGCCAGGCGGTCGTTCGGACCACCCCAGCCTCATCCGGCCCGGCTCCCGGACCGATCCTGCAGGCAGGCCGAACGGTGGTGGCGCAGGCTGTACCTCCCCGCAGGCGTGGGAGCGCTCCCGGGACGGTAGGAACAGGCCATGGAGTTCCGACACCTCGGCCGCAGCGGCCTGAAGATCAGCGAGATCACCTACGGCAACTGGATCACCCACGGGGGTCAGGTGGAGGCCGACGCCGCCACCGCCTGCGTGCGGGCGGCGCTGGACGCCGGCATCACCACCTTCGACACCGCCGACGTCTACGCCGAGGGCCGCGCCGAGACGGTGCTGGGCAAGGCCCTGGCCGGCGAACGGCGCAGCGGCATCGAGATCTTCAGCAAGGTCTACTGGCCGACCGGCCCCGGCGCCAACGACCGCGGCCTGTCCCGCAAGCACGTGCTGGAGTCGATCGACGGGTCGCTGGAGCGGCTGGGCACCGACTACCTCGACCTCTACCAGGCGCACCGGTTCGACTACGAGACGCCGCTGGAGGAGACGATGCAGGCCTTCGCCGACGTCGTCCGCAGCGGCAAGGCGCTCTACATCGGCGTCTCGGAGTGGCGGGCGGAGGAGATCCGCGCGGGCAAGGCGCTGGCCGACGAGCTGAAGGTCCCGCTGGTGTCCAACCAGCCGCAGTACTCCGCGCTGCACCGGGTGCCCGAGGCCGAGGTCATCCCGACCTCCCGCGAGCTGGGCATCAGCCAGATCGTCTTCTCCCCGATCGCGCAGGGGGTGCTGACCGGCAAGTACCAGCCCGGCGCCGAGCCCCCGGCGGGCTCGCGGGCGACCGACCAGAAGGGCGGTGGCGCGGGCATGATCGCCCGCTGGATGGACGACGACGTGCTGGCCCGGGTGCAGGAGCTCAAGCCGATCGCCGACGACCTCGGGCTGTCCATGGCCGCGCTGGCGGTGGCCTGGGTGCTCCAGGAGGAGAACGTGGCCGCCGCGATCATCGGCGCCAGCCGGCCCGAGCAGGTGACCGACAACGTCAAGGCCTCCGGCGTCCGGCTCGACGAGGACGTCAAGCGGCGGATCGACGAGGTGCTCGCCCCTGTCGCCAACACCGATCCGGCGCTGACGAAGAGCCCGAACCCGCGCCCCTGACCGGCTGGCCGGGGTGGGGCCGACCGGCCCCACCCCGGCTCCGGGTCAGCCGGTGACGGCGGCGCAGGCGATGCCGGTGACCTCGCCTGCGCCGGCCTCGGCCGTCGCGGACGGGTCGGCCGAGGTCGCGCTGACGATGAGCGTGGTGCCGTCCTCGTCCAGGATGGCGTCGAGCTCCAGCGAGCCGACCAGCGAGCTGACCTCACCGACGCCGTCGTCGGTGACCACCAGGTCGGGCAGGTCGGTGTCGGGCAGCGGGTCGCCCAGCCCGCTCCACGTGCCGACGTCGGTCGGGTCGGCCGAGGTGGCCGGCGCCTCGCAGGAGGCCGTGCCGTACAGCTCGAGCGGGTGGTCGCCCGGCGGCAGGCCGTTGGCCCGCACGGCGACCTCGGCGCCGGTCCCGGTGTCGGTGAAGGTCACGTTGCCCACCCGGGTGCCCTCGGGGTCGAGCAGGTCGACCGTCTCCTCGACCGGCACCTCCGGCTGCTCGGTGATCTCGGGCTCGTCCGCGGTGAAGTTGCCGCCCGCGCCGGTTGGGTCGTCGCCGCACGCGGCGAGCGCGAGCAGCAGGGCAGCGGCGGGCAGGACGGGGGAACGCTTCACGGGGTGCTCCTCGACGGGTCGTGTCCGGTCCGCGTCGTGGTTCCCGGCGGACCGGCGGTGACACCGGGCGGGCGCCGGACGTCACCAACCCGTCATCCCGGCAGGTCGGCAGCGGTCAGGGGATGCGGTTCTCCGGCCGGGTCGCCGGCCCGCGGGTGGGCGGCGGGCGGTGGGCGGCCTGCCCGGCGTGCCGCTGCGCCTGCGCCGGGGTGATCCGCGGCAGCTCGCTGGTCAGCCAGCGCACCGGCCGCCGCTGGGCGGGCCGCCGGGCGGCGAGGAAGTCCAGCGCGATCGCCGCCGTCCAGGACTGGTCGCGGCTGCCGAGGGTCTCTCCGGTCATCGGCTGGTAGTACTCGGCGAAGTCGCAGTCGATCAGCTGCGAGAGCCCCGCCAGCCGCAGCTGGTTGGCCGCCTCCGGCTCACCCGACCGGTTCAACGCCCAGGCCATCAGCCAGTTCAGCACCGGCCACTGCGGGCCGCGCCAGTAGGTCTGCTCCCGGAAGCTCGGGGACGCCGGGGACACCGAGGGGACGACAGGCCAGCGCAGCCGGGAGTGGCCGCACCAGCGCGGGCCCAGCAGCAGGTCGCGCTGCCGGCGGGTCAGGGCGTCGTCCCCACCGCACAGCAGCGGGGCGAACCCGGCGGCGCTCTCCACGTCCAGCCACCGGCCGGTGCGCAGGTCGAGGTCGCGCGCCAGCCCGGTCCCGGGGTCCACCGAGCGCAGCACGCCGGTGCGGAACCGCCGCGCGATCGCCCGGGACTGCTCCACGCCCCCGGCGGTGCCCCCGCCGATGCCCAGCTCCTCGCCCATGTCGGCGAGCAGGTCGCTGGCCGCGGCCAGCAGCGCGGAGACCAGGACGTCGCCGACCACGAAGTCACCGCTGGCCCGGTAGGCCGCGTCGTCGTAGCGCACCCGGACCTTCTGCTCGAGCAGCCACAGGTAGCGGGCGTACTCGGCGTCGGTGGGCCGCTGCGAGGGGTCGGCGACGTGTGCGAGGTCGGCCCGGACGAACGGCGGCATGTCCGGCTGCGGGTGCACGTTGGCGTAGGGCTCGTCCCAGCGCGGCGAGTCGTCCATCCCCGACTCCCAGCCGTGGTGGATCTCCACCAGGCCGTAGGAGTAGGGGTCGCGGGCGGTGGCCAGGTACTGGTGCCAGGCCAGCCACTGGTCGAAGGTCTCCCGCACGAACTCCTCGGCCAGCTCCTGGTCGGCACCGCCCTTGCGCCGGGCGTCGTGCAGGATCCGGGACAGCGCGATGACGTGGATCGGCGGCTGGCAGATGCCCGACGTGGCCACCCCGGCCGGGCGGGCCGCCGCCACCTGGGTGCGCCACCGCTCCGGCCCGGGGAAGTAGTCGCTGGGGGAGTGGAACAGGATGTGCGGGATCATCCCGGTCGCCCACTGCCCGGACAGCAGGCTGCGCAGCTCGGCCAGCGCGCGGGGCACCGACACCGTCGCGATGCCCAGGGCGACGAAGCCGGCGTCCCAGCTCCACATGTGCGGGTAGAGCGTGGGTGAGGCGACGGTGAACGCACCCCGGTCGTTGGCCCGGAGCACGTAGCCGGCGCGGCCGGACATCAGCCCGATCTCCACCGCGCTCGGTTGGGACACGGTCATCTGCAGGTCCGTTCCTCTCGCCGGTCGTCGGCATCCTCACCCGGGACCCGGGGGTGACGGGCGGAGTTCACCAGAACGTCACGCCCCGGGGGTCGACCCGCTCCCGAGTGTCACCCCCGCGGTGCCGGCTCGCTCTCCCGGGTGCGTGCCCCACCCCACCACGGCGCCTGTGCGAGCAGGTACAGCAGCACCCCGACGGCCAGCATCAGCCCGGCCCGCAGCCAGGTCGTGGCCTCCTGCTGCCAGAGCAGCAGCAGGCGGGAGGCGATCGCCAGCACCGGCAGCACGACGGGGGCGGTGAAGTGCTCCTGGGCCACCCGGTCGCGGCGCAGCACCAGCACCGCGACGTTGGTGCTCAGGAACACCAGCAGGAGCAGCAGGACCACGATGTTCGCCAGCGCGCCCAGGTCGCCGATCAGGGTGAGCCCCATCGCCACCGCGGTGGTCACCACGATCGCGACCCACGGCGTCCGCCGCCCCGGCAGCACCCGGCCCAGCACCGGCGGGAGCAGCCGCTGCTCGGCCAGCCCGAACACCATCCGGCTGGCCATGATCATCGTGAGCAGCGCCCCGTTGGCCACGGCGACCAGCGCGATGGCGCTGAACAGCTGGTCGGGGACGCCGATCCCGGTGGCCTGCACGACGGCCAGCAGCGGGCCGGAGGAGGCGGCCAGCTCGTCGGCGGGCAGCACGACCGAGGCCACCAGGCCCACCAGCACGTAGACCACGCCGGCGGTCACGAGCGCGCCGAACAGGGCCCGGGGGTACACCCGGCGCACGTCGCGCACCTCCTCGGCGACGTTGGCCGAGGTCTCGAACCCGACGAACGAGTAGTAGGCCAGGATCGCCGCCGCCAGCACCGCCGAGCCGGCCGAGACGCCCTCGGGGAACTCGACCACCCGGCCGGGGTCGCCGTCGCCGCGGCCGAACACGATCGCCCCCAGCACGACGACCAGCAGCAGCCCGGACACCTCGACCACGGTCATCACCACGTTGGCCCGCACCGACTCCTGGATGCCGCGGGCGTTCAGCAGCGCCACCAGCAGCAGGAAGACCAGCGCGGCCGGCACGGCCGGCACGTCGAGGAACACGCCGAGGTAGTCGCCGGCGAAGGCCAGCGCCAGGCCCGCGGCGCTGGTCACGCCGGCGGCGAGCATGCAGTACCCGACCAGGAACGACAGCACCGGACGCCGGAACGCCCGCTCGGCGAAGACCGCCGAGCCACCCGCCCGCGGGTACTTGGTGACCAGCTCGGCGTAGGAGACCGCGGTGAGCATGGCCAGCCCGAGGGCGACCAGCAGCGGCACCCACAGCGCGCCACCGACCTCGCCGGCGATCTCGCCGACCAGGGCGTAGATGCCCGCGCCCAGCACGTCGCCGAGGATGAACAGGTAGAGCAGCTTGCCGCTCACCGCCCGTCGCAGTGCGGTGTCCTCGCCCGCGGGCGAGCCGGTTCGCTGATCATGCTGGTCCACCGGCCGAGTCTCAGGTGGGGTCCCGGGCGCGGCAACCGCAGCGCGCGACGTGCCCCTCCTGGGTGACCTGCTCAACCGACCACCTCCCGTTGCCGATGGGTGATCGACAAGGTGAGCACCACGACCGCGCGTCCACGGACGGGCGCAGCGGGCGTGCGACAGCAGGAGGTGACCGACGTGCGGGCAGGAGCCGACGACGTCGTCCACGCACGCCCGGCCACGGAGCCGGACGGTGGCTGGGCCGCCGCGCTCGACGCCGTGCTCGCCGACCCCGCCCGGCCACGGCTGGTCTTCCAGCCGATCGTCGACCTGCGCCGCGGTCTCATCGCCGGGTACGAGGCGCTGTCCCGCTTCGACGGCCCCGCCGGCTGCGGTCCGGACCGCTGGTTCGCCGCGGCCGACGAGCTCGGCCTCGGCGCCCGGCTGGAGGCCCGGGTGGTCACCGCGGCGCTCGCCGTGCGAGCCGAGCTGCCGCAGCACTGCTTCCTCAGCGTCAACGTCAGCCCGCACCTGCTCACCGAGCCCGAGCTGGCCGGCGTCCTGCTGGCCGCCGACGACCTCACCGGGCTGGTGCTCGAGCTCACCGAGCACGTCCCCGTCGAGGACGCCGAGCCGCTGGTCGCCCTGCTCGACCGGCTGCGCAGCGTCGGCGCGGCGGTCGCCCTGGACGACGCCGGCTCCGGCTACTCAGGGCTGCAGCAGCTGGCCCGGCTGCGCCCCGACTTCGTGAAGCTGGACCGCGCGCTGGTCGACCACGCCGACCGCGACGAGGCGAAGCTCGCCCTGGCCGAGCTGCTGGGCACCTACGCGGGCCGGCTGGACGCCTGGCTGCTGGTGGAGGGCATCGAGCGGGTCGAGGAGCTGGAGGCCTTCGTCCGACTCGGCGTCCCGCTGGCCCAGGGCTACCTGCTGGCCGAGCCCGGGCCGGGCTGGCCCGCGCTGCGCCCCGGGGTGTCCGCCCAGCTGCAGGCGATGGCCGCCCGCAGCGCCGCCGCCGACCAGGTGGCCGCGCTGGTCGAGGCCGTGCCCACGGTGCGCTCCGGCGACCCGGCCGGCGACCCCGCGGCGCTGACCGAGGCCGCCCGACTGCTCGCCGCCGACCCCGGTCTGGGCCTGGTGGTCGCCGTCGACGACCTCGGCTGCCCGGTGCACCTGGTGCGCCCCGGCCAGCGCGACACCGAGGCCGGCACCGACGTGCAGCTGGTGCCGGTGAGCCTGCGGGTGCGGCCCGCCGCCCAGCTGGTGGAGGTGATCACCCGGGCGATGACCCGGGTCGCCGCCCGCCGGTTCGACCCGGTGCTGTGCGTCGACGAGACCGGCCGGCTGCTCGGGCTGGTGCGTCCCGAGCGGATGACCCTGCGCCTGGCCGAGCTCTACAGCGGCGCGGGCACCGAGCTCACCGCCTCCCACCCGACCCCCGGCCCGGTACCCGCCGTGCCGGCACTGACCTCAGGAGCGTCCCGATGAAGCAGTTCGACTGCGCCGACCTCGTCCCCGGTTGCGGGGCGGGCTTCCGCGCCGCCACGGCCGACGAGATCATCGCCCTCGGCCGGGTGCACGCCGCTGTCCACCACGGTGTGCACGGCGAGGACTACACCCCGGAGATCGAGGCGGCCACCCGGTCGCTCATCCGGGACGTCGCCCCGGCGGCCGCGGCGTGAAGGAGTTCGACTGCGCCGACGTCGTCCCCGGCTGCGGGGCGAGCTTCCGCGCGCCCACGGTCGCGGAGCTGCTCGCGCACGGCCGGGTGCACGCCGCGCACGCGCACGACAAGGCCGAGCCGGACATGCCGGCGGTGGACGTCGCGGTGGCCGCGGCGATCCGCGACGCCTGAGCGGGGCCGGCCGGCTCAGCCCTGCTCGACGGCGGAGCGGTGCGCCTTGACGACGACGAGCACGTCCTCGCTCTGCAGCGTGCCGATGAGCGGGTCGTCGAAGCGCAGCGTGCGCCCGCCGCGGGCCACGGAGAGCACCACGTCGCGCAGCTGACGCGGCCCCAGCCCCACCTCCGAGGGGGTGACCGTGCGCTGCTGCAGGTCCAGGCCCCGCCCGCTGGTCAGCAGGTCCTCCACGACGGCGACCACGCCGGGCTGGTCGGTGGACAGGCCGAGCAGTCGCCCTGACGTCGCCGAGGAGGTGATCACCGAGTCGGCGCCGGACTGGCGCAGCAGGCTGGCGTTCTCCTCCTCCCGGACGCTCGCGGTGATCGGCACGGTCGGGTTGAGCTGCCGCACGGTGAGGGTGATCAGCACCGCGGCGTCGTCGCGGTCGGCGGCGACCACCACGGCCCGGGCCTTCTCGACCGAGGTGCGGCGCAGCACGTCGGTGCGCCCGGCGTCGCCGAGCACCCCGGTGAACCCGGCCGAGGTGGCCTCCTCGATGGCCCGCGGGTCCGGGTCGACGACGAGGATGTGCTCGGCGTCGGTGCCGGTGCTGAGCAGGGCGCGGATCGCGCTGCGGCCCTTGGTGCCGTAACCGCACACGACGACGTGCTGGCGCACGCGAGACCTCCAGCGTCGGATCCGGAACTCCTCCCGGGAGCGCGCAGTGAGCGCCTCCAGGGTCGTCCCGATGAGGATGAGCAGGAAGGTGACCCGCAGCGGCGTGATCACCAGGATGTTGACCAGCCGGGCCCCCGGGTCCACCGGCACGATGTCGCCGTAGCCGGTGGTGGAGAGGGTGACGGTGGCGTAGTACGTCGCGTCCAGCAGGCTGATCTCGCCGCCGCCGTTGGCGTCCCGGTAGCCGTCCCGGTCGAGGTAGACGATCAGCACGGTGGCGACGAGCACCAGGGCGGCGATCACCACCCGCCGCCAGACCTGGCGCGCGGGGGACTCCTCGGTGTGCGGCAGGTGGACGCCGCTGTGGTCGTCGTTCATCGGCCCGGCCGGTCTCCCGTCACCGGCGGGACGATAGCCGTCCGGGTCGGGCGGCGCGGCCCGACCGGCCGCCTCACCTGTCCTCGGGTGCTGCGGCGAGGGCGTCGAGCACGCGGTCGAGCAGGGCGTGCAGGGTGGCGCCCTCCTCGGCGGTCAGGCCGATCGCCTCGGGGCGGCCGAGCTCGGCCAGCACCGGCCCGGCGGCCTCCAGGGCCTGCCGGCCGGCCGCGGTGAGCCGGACGTCGATCCGCTGACCGCGGCGCGCACCCCCCGGCCGGTCGACCCAGCCGGCGTCGGCGAGGCCGTGCAGCAGGGCGGACATGCTCTGCGGCGTCATCGACAGCCGGCGGGCCAGCTCCGCGGAGGTCAGCGCGGGCTCCCGGGCCAGGTGCACCAGCACGAAGAAGGTGTGCGGGCGCAGCCCCACGGTGGCCAGCCGCCGGGCGAAGGCGGCGTTCATCTCCGCCCCGGCCCGGGCCAGGGCGTAGGCGGTGATCCCGGTCGGGCCCGTGGCCAGCCAGGCGGGCAGCGGCGGTTCCTGCCCGCCTCCGTCCGATGGGTGCTCCACGAAGGGACACCGTAGGGTGCCCATCGAGCATCAGTCTCCTGATGCTCTTGCTGGAGGGGGACGGACATGGGGCGGCTGACCGACTGGGTGCTCGCACACCGCCGGTTCGTGGTGCTGGGCTGGCTGGCGGTCGCGGTCGTCGGCGGGGTGCTGGCCCCCACCACGATCGACCGGCTGGGCTTCGACTTCTCCACCCCCGGCCAGCCCGCCTACGAGGCGAACCAGGCGATCGTCGAGGAGGTGGGCACCGGCGGGGGCGTCGACCCGCTGGTGGTGACCGTCGCGCTGCCGGAGGGCACCACGGTCGACGAGGCCCGTCCCGAGCTCACCGCCGCCTTCGAGCGGCTCCGCCAGCCGGGCTGGCGGGTCGCCACCCCCGACGACGACGCACCCGGCACCGGCGTGCTCGCCGCCGAGGGCACCGCGGTCGCGCTGGTCTGGCCCCCGGCCGTCGAGGGCCCCGCGCCCTACGCCGCCGCGCTGCCCCAGCTGGAGGGTGCGCTGCAGGGCGTGACCGTGGCCGGCGTCGAGCCGGTGGTCACCGGCACGCCGGTGCTGGCCGAGGGCGGCGGCGACGAGCGGCCGATCATCGTGGAGATCGCCCTCGGCGCCGGTGGCGCGATCGTCGTCCTGGCGCTGGTGTTCGGCTCGCTGCTCGCGCTGGTGCCGCTGCTGATCGCCGCGGTCGCGATCACCACCACGTTCCTGCTGGTGCTCGGGCTCACCACGCTCACCGACGTCAGCTTCATCGTGCAGTACCTGGTCGGGCTGATCGGCCTGGGCGTGGCGATCGACTACTCGCTGCTGGTGGTGATGCGCTGGCGCGAGGAGCGCGCCGCCGGCGCCGACGACCTGGCCGCGGTGCGCACCGCGATGACCACCGCCGGCCGCGCGGTCGTGTTCAGCGGGGTCACCGTGGCGATCTCCCTGCTGTCGCTGGTGGTGCTGCCGCTGCCGTTCCTGCGCGCCGTGGGCTTCGGCGGGCTCTTCATCCCGCTGGTCAGCGTGCTCGTCGCGCTCACCCTGCTGCCGGTGGTGCTGGCCTCGGCCGGACGCCGGCTCGAGTGGCCCCGCCGCCGCCTCCGCGGCGCGGAGAGCCCCACCTGGCACCGCATCGGCACGACGGTGGTGCGGCACCGCTGGGTCGCGGCAGCGCTCGCCACGGTGCTGCTCCTGCTGCTCGCCTCTCCGGTGCTGGGCATCCGGCTGGGCAGCCCCGAGGTGTCGGCGACCGCCACCGGGTCGTCCCCGGCGGCGACCGCGTTCCAGGAGCTCACCGGCGACGGCCTGCCCGCCGGGCTGGCCCGCCCGGTCGAGGTGCTCACCGACGACCGGGCCGCCGCGGTCGAGCAGCTGGCGGCGGTCGAGGGGGTGGCCGGGGTGCTGGCCCCCGAGGGGGAGGCGTGGCAGGGCAGCGGCGCCGGGGTGGTCGACGTCGTCCTGGCCGACGACCCGTCGTCCACTGCCGGCCGGGAGGCGCTCACCGCGGTGCGCGGGGCCGCCGACGGGCTGGACGGCGCGCGGGTCGGTGGCACGGCGGCCGGCGACGCGGACTCGGTGGAGGCGATCTACGGCAACGCCTGGTGGGTGCTGCCGCTGGTCGTCGTGGTCACCTTCGCGCTGCTCGCGCCGGCCCTGCGGTCGATCTGGCTGCCGGTGAAGGCGCTGCTGCTCAACGTGGTGTCCATCGCCGCCGCCTACGGCATGACCGTGTGGATCTGGCAGGAGGGGCACCTGACCGACCTGCTGTTCGGCGCCACCGCCACCGGCACGCTCACCTTCTGGGTGCCGGTGGCCGCCTTCTCGTTCCTGTTCGGGCTGTCGATGGACTACGAGGTGTTCATCCTGTCCCGGATCCGGGAGGGCCGGGACGCCGGCATGACCACCGACGAGGCCACCGTGCACGGCGTCGGGTACACCGGCCGGCTGGTCACCTCGGCGGCGCTGATCCTCTTCCTGGCCTTCGTGGCGCTCTCCACGGTGCCGGTGGTCGACGTGAAGATCTTCGCCACCACGCTGGCGCTGGGCATCCTGCTCGACGCCACCGTCGTCCGCGGGGTGCTCACCCCGGCGCTGGTCGCGCTGCTCGGCGACGTCAACTGGTGGTGGCCGCGCCGGCTCGCTCGCGGGCGCTCAACTCCCGCTTGAGCACCTTGCCGGCCGGTGACACCGGGAGGGCGTCGACGAAGACGACGTCCCGCAGCCGCTGGTACGGGGTGACCTGCTGGTTCACCCCGGCCATGACCGTCTCGGCGGTCAGCGCGGCGCCGGCGTCGTCGGCCCGGCGCACCACGTAGGCGACCGGCAGCTCACCGGCCTCCGGGTCGGGGCGGCCGACCACCGCCGCGGCCGCCACTCCCGCGGTGCCGAACAGCAGCTCCTCCAGCTCGCGGGGGAACACGTTGTAGCCCTTGTAGAGCAGCATGTCCTTGGTGCGGTCGACGATGGCCAGGTAGCCGTCGGCGTCGAGCACCCCGACGTCTCCGGTGTGGAACCAGCCGTCGGGGTCGATCGCCTCCGCGGTGGCGTCCGGCCGCCGGGCGTAGCCGCGCATCACCTGCGGCCCGCGGATGCAGACCTCGCCGCGCTCGCCCGCCGGTAGCGGGTCACCGCCGCCGAGCGGCCGGATGGACACCTCCGTGTCCGGCAGCGGGACGCCGACCGTGCCGGGCTTGCGCAGCCCGGAGGTGTGCGGCGGGTTGCCGGTGGCCTGCATGGTCACCTCGGTGAGGCCGTAGCCCTCGGCGATCACCGCACCCGGCGCCAGCGCCCGCATCCGCTCGATCAGCGGCACCGGCAGCGGGGCGGCGCCGCTGGCGAAGCCGCGCACGCTCGACAGGTCGGCCTCGGCGATCCCGGGCACCTGCAGCAGTGCGACGAACACCGGCGGGGCGCCGCCGATGCTGGTCACCCGGTACCGGACGGCGTCGGCCAGGTAGTGCGCCGGGTCGAACCGGTCGTGCACCACCACGGTCGCCCCGGCCATCACCTGGCCGTTGAGGTAGCCGATCACCCCCATGGCGTGGAACCACGGGGTCAGGTTGATCAGCGTGGCGGTGCCCAGCCGGGTCGGGTGCTCCGCGACGCTGCCCACCTGGTCGAGGGTGACGTCGCCCGCCTCGTCGAGCACCGGCACCGAGCCGGAGCTGAAGCACGCCGCCTGCAGCACGTTGGTGACCACCGCCCGGTGCGGCAGCTCGACGCCCTTGCTCACCCCGGTCGTGCCGCCGGTGTAGGCCAGGTGGGCCAGGTCGTCGGCCGGGTGGAGGTCGGCGTCCCGGTGCGCGTCGGCGGGATCGGCGGCCAGCAGGTCGGCCAGGGAGGCGGCGCCGGGCAGGTCGGTCAGCTCGACCGCGGCGGCGGGGTCGGCGATCTGCTGCGGCCCGGTGACCACCACGGTCTGCACGCCGGTGGCCGGCAGCGCCACCCGGACGGCGGGCAGCACCGGCTCCCAGGTGACCAGCGCGCGGGCGCCGGCGTCGGCCAGCTGGTGCGCCAGCGCGGCCGGCGGCAGCAGCGGGTTGGTGGGGGAGAAGGTGGCCCCGGCCAGCAGCACCCCGTAGTAGACGGCCGGGTACTGCAGGCAGTTGGGCAGGTGCACGGCCACCACGTCACCCCGGCCGATGCCGCGCGCGGCCAGCCCCGCGGCGATCGCGTGCGCCCGGCGGCCCAGCTCGGTGAAGGACAGCTCCACGTCGTGGTGCACGAACGCGGTGCGGTCACCCCAGCGGCGCACCGCGGCCCGCAGCACCGACCCGACCGGCACGTCCGGGTACTCCAGCGAGCGGGGGAGGCTCGGCGGCCACGCGGAGGGCTGGGTGGAGCCGGGCGCCTGCGTCGCGGTCATCGTCGTCCTCTCGTCCGGCGTCGTTGCCGAGCCCCCAGCGTGGCCCACGTCACCCCCTGCGTCGAGTGATCGGGCGTGCGCCAGGATGGCGGGATGAACCCCCAGCGCACGGCCCTGGTCCTCGGTGGCGGCGGCATCACCGGCATCGCCTGGGAGATCGGGCTCATCGCCGGGCTCGCCGAGGCCGGCGTCGACCTGTCCACCGCCGACCTCGTCGTCGGCACCTCGGCCGGGTCGGTGGTCGGCGCCCAGCTGCGCAGCGGCACCGACGTCGAGCAGCTCTACGCCCGGCAGCTCGAGCCCGCCGGCGCCGAGCGCGTCGCACGACTGGGCCGCGGCACGCTGGCCCGCTACGGGCTGGCGATGCTGCTCGCCCGCCGGGACGACGCGGCCTTCCGCCGCCGCATCGGCGAGCTGGCCCGGCGCGCGGCCGACACCGGGAAGACCCCTCCCGAGGACGAGCGGCGGGCCGCCATCGCCTCCCGGCTGCCCGACGCGCAGTGGCCCGACCGCCCGCTGGTGGTCACCGCCGTCGACGCCGACAGCGGGGAGTTCACCACCTTCACCCGGTCGTCGGGGGTCGACCTGCTGGCCGCGGTGGGCGCCAGCTGCGCCGTCCCCGGCGTCTACCCGCCGGTGACCATCGACGGGCACCGCTACATGGACGGCGGCATGCGCTCCCCGGCCAACGCCGACCTGGCCGCCGACGCCGACCGGATCGTGGTGATCGCCCCGCTGCCCCGCGGCATGGGGCCGATGACCAGCGTCGACGCCCAGGTCACCGGGCTGGTCAGCCGGGTCGCCGTCGTCTCGCCGGACCAGGCGAGCCTGCGCGCCATCGGCAAGAACGTGCTCGACCCGGCCGCCCGCGAGCCCTCGGCCCGGGCCGGCCGGGCGCAGGCGGCGAGCGTGGCCGCCCGGGTCGCCGAGGTCTGGCAGGGCTGACCGACAGCGCACCACTCGACGGAGAGAGGACGTGGGATGACCGCACCCGTGCTGACCGAGGTGACCGACGGGGTGGGGGTGCTGACCCTCAACCGCCCCGAGGCGAAGAACGCCGTCGACCTGGCGACCACGCAGGCGCTGGCCGCCGCGGTCGACGAGTTCGACGCCCGGGACGACGTCGCGGTGCTGGTGCTCACCGGCGCCGGGGGCACGTTCTGCGCCGGCATGGACCTCAAGGCCTTCGCCCGCGGTGAGCGGCCGCGGATCGAGGGCCGCGGGTTCGCCGGCCTCACCGAGGCGCCGCCGGGGAAGCCGCTGATCGCCGCGGTGGAGGGCTGGGCGCTGGCCGGGGGCTGCGAGCTCGCGCTCACCGCCGACCTGGTGGTGGCCGCCCGGGACGCCCGGTTCGGCATCCCCGAGGTCAAGCGCGGGCTGTTCGCCGCCGGCGGCGGGGTGCTGCGGCTGGCCAAGGCGCTGCCCTACCAGCGGGCGATGGAGATGGCGCTGACCGGTGACCCGCTCACCGCCGAGGAGGCGCACCGGTTCGGGCTGGTCAACACGCTCACCGAGCCCGGTGGGGCGCTGGCCGGGGCGCGTGAGCTGGCCGCGCGGATCGCGGTCAACGGGCCGCTGGGGGTGCGGGCCAGCAAGCAGCTGATCGCCGGCTCCGTCGGCTGGACCGACCGGGCCGCGCTGGACGCGCAGCGTGAGCTCGCCGACCGGGTGTTCGCCTCGGCCGACGCCCTGGAGGGCGCCCGCGCCTTCGCCGAGAAGCGCACCCCGGTCTGGCGCGGCGAGTGACAGCCCAGCGGGCTCGCCCGGTCGGAGGAGCCCGCTGAGCCGTCACTCGGTGGGCGTGGGCCCGCGACGCGCCGGGCGACTCGCCGGTCTCGGCGATCGGCTTCACCCGTTGTTCGCCGGGCCTTGCCTGTGCGCCGGCTGAGGTCGCACTGTGCTGGGTGGGCGGGCCGTCGGCGAGGGTCGCCGTCCGAGCCCGTGGGGGTCCCGATGAGCCGTACGTCCCGGTTGTCCGCCGCTGCGCTGACAGCCCTGCTCGCCGTCCTGCTGTCCCTGGTCGTCGCCCCGGCGTCCTCGGCCACCCCGTCGCGCGGCGGCGCGGGGCACCACGGCGCCGACGCCGAGGACCTCCTGGTCATCGGGCACCGCGGCGCCTCCGGCTACCGCCCGGAGCACACGCTGGCCTCCTACGAGCTGGCCGCCCGGATGGGCGCGGACCACATCGAGTGCGACGTGGTCAGCACCGCCGACCACGTGCTGGTCTGCCGGCACGAGAACGAGATCTCCGGCACCACCGACGTGGCCGACCGGCGGGAGTTCGCCGACCGGCGGACGACGAAGACCGTGGACGGCGTCGAGCTGACCGGCTGGTTCACCGAGGACTTCACGCTGGCCGAGCTCAAGACGCTGCGGGCGGTCGAGCGGCTGCCGGAGCTGCGCGAGGAGAACACCCTCTACGACGGGCTGTTCGCGGTGCCGACCCTGGACGAGTTCCTGGAGCTGCGCGCCGACCTCAGCCGCGAGCTGCGCCGCGACATCGGGGTCTACATCGAGACCAAGCACCCCACCTACTTCGACGGGGTGGGCCTGTCGCTGGAGGAGCCGCTGCTGGCCGACCTGCGGGAGGCGCGGCTGGACCGGCGCAACTCGCCGGTGTTCCTGCAGTCGTTCGAGACGGCGAACCTCCGCGAGCTGGACGCCGCCCGGGTGCGGGTGCCGCTGGTGCAGCTGCTGTCGGCCAGCGGCGCGCCGGCCGACCTGGTCGCCGCCGGTGACCCGCGCACCTACGCCGACCTCTCCACCGCGGCCGGGCTGGCCGCGATCGCCGAGTACGCCGACGGGGTGGGCCCGGAGAAGTCCCAGGTCATCCCGCTGGAGGACGACGGCACGCTGGGTGAGCCGACGTCCTTCGTCTCCGACGCGCACGCCGTGGACCTGCTGGTGCACCCGTACACGTTCCGCAACGAGAACGCCTTCCTGCCCGCCGACCTCGACGAGGGCACCGACCCGGCGGCCTACGGCCGGGCGATCGAGGAGCAGCTGCGCTTCTGGGAGGCCGGGGTGGACGGCATCTTCACCGACAACCCGGACACCGGCGTCCTCACCCGCGAGCTGTTCCTGGACCCGGCACTGGCCCCCGCCGCCTGACCCCGGGAGGGGCGGGACGCCGTCCCGCCCCTCCCGTGCGGCGAGTGACAGCTCAGCGGGCTCTCCGCCGGCGGTGAGCCCGCTGAGCTGTCACTGGTCGTTCAGGTGGCGGAGCAGCGTCTCGCCGATGTCGCGCATCGCGGCGACCTGCTCCGGGCTGAGCTGGTCGAACAGGTGGGTGCGCACGCTCTCCACGTGCACCGGCGCGGCGCCCTCCAGAGCGGCGAAGCCCTCGTCGGTGAGGACGGCGAGCTGGCCGCGGCCGTCCTCGGCGCAGACCTGCCGGCGCACCCAGCCGCGCTCCTCGAGCCGGGAGACGGCGTGCGACAGGCGGCTGCGGGAGGACAGGCACCGCTCGGCGAGCTCGCTCATCCGCAGCTGCCGGCCCTCGGTCTCCGACAGCTGGACGAGGATCTCGTAGTAGGCGTGCGAGATGCCGGTCTGCCGGGTCAGCTCGCGGTCGAGCCGGTCGTCGAGCAGCATCCAGCTGTAGAGCCAGGCCCGCCACGCCTGCTGTTCGGCGGCGTCGAGCCAGCGCGGCTCGGCGGGCACCGCAGGGATGTCGCCGCCCGTCGTCGGTGCGGCGGACGACACGTCACTCGTCATGTGGACGAGGGTACTGGCGGAATACTCAAGTCTTCAACTACGCTACTGCCCGACGCAGGCAGTCAAACGCTCAACCACTTGGAGTCCACCATGGCCAGCACCACCCAGATCCCCGGCTACGTCGTCGGCACGTGGGACATCGACGCGTCGCACTCGACCGTCGGCTTCTCCGTCCGCCACATGATGGTCAGCAAGGTCCGCGGCTACTTCCGTGAGTTCTCCGGGGAGATCGTCACCGCCGCCGACCCGGCGCTGTCCACCGTGCACGCCAAGATCAACATGGACTCGATCGACACGCGCCAGGAGCAGCGGGACGCGCACATCAAGTCCGCCGACTTCTTCGACGTGGGCAACCACACCGAGATGGAGTTCCGCTCCACCGGCGTGCGCAACGAGGGTGAGGACTGGGTCGTCGAGGGCGACCTGACGATCAAGGGCATCACCAAGCCCGTCACGCTGAAGCTGGAGCTGAACGGCTTCGGGCCGGACGCCTACGGCGGCACCCGCGCCGGCTTCTCCGGCAAGACCTCCATCTCCCGCAAGGAGTACGGCGTCGACATCGACATGCCGATGGACGGCGGCGGCGTCGTCGTCGGCGACAAGATCGACGTCGAGCTCGAGATCGAGGCCGTGCTCCGCGCTGCCTGACGAAGGACCCCCTCGCCCCCCGCCACACGCTCCGCGCGTGGCGGGACCCTGCGAGGGGGCCGAAGGGCCCCGGCGCACCGCGCCGGGGCCCTCGGTGCGTCCGGGGACTGCCAGTGAACTCACAGCCGGCGTGCGGGAACCACAGGGCCGCTGCGCAGGACAGTGACGGCGTGCAGACCATCCGCCCGTGGGCCGCGACCGCCGCCCGACTGCTGCTCGGCGTCGTGCTCGTCGTCGCCGGCGCGCTCAAGGTCCCGGACCCGGCGGCCGCCGAGCGGGCGGTGCGCGCCTACCGGCTGCTGCCCGAGGCGCTGGTCAGCCCGGTCGCCTTCGGCCTCCCGGTGCTGGAGATCGCCGTCGGCCTCGCCCTGCTCGCCGGGGTGTTCGTCCGGACGGCGGCGATCGCCTCCGCGGCGCTGATGGTGGTGTTCCTCGTCGGCGTGGGCTCGGCCTGGGCCCGCGGACTGCAGATCGACTGCGGCTGCTTCGGCGGTGGCGGGGAGGTCGCCGCCGAGGACACCGGCTACCCCGGCGAGATCGCCCGGGACACCGCCCTGCTGCTGATCGCCCTCGCCCTGGCCCGCTGGCCGTCGTCCCGGCTGGCGCTGGGCACCCCCGATCGAACGGAGCACGCCGATGTCCGGTGAGTCCAAGCGCGAGGCCGCCCGCAGGCGGATCGCGGAGAAGCGCGCCGCCGAGGCCGCCGCCCGGGCGGCGGCCGAGCGCCGCCGCCGCACCGTTCTCGGCGGGGTGGCCGCCGCTGCGGTGCTGGTGATCGCCCTGGTCGTCGTCTTCGTCGTCCAGTCCTCCCGGACGTCGACCGACGCCGACGCCGCCGCCCCGGCCGGGACCGTCGCGGACGGGACGGCGTTCCCGGTCGGCCGGGCCGACGCCCCGGTCACGGTGAGCGTGTACGCCGACTTCCAGTGCCCGGTCTGCCAGCGCTTCGAGGAGACCAACGGCGACACCCTCGACCAGCTGGTCGCCGACGGTCAGATCGTCCTCGAGCACCGGCCGATCGCGATCCTGGACCGGTTCTCGACCACCGACTACTCCACCCGCGCGCTCAACGCGGCCGCCGTCGTGGCCGACGAGGCCGGGATCGAGGCGTTCGAGCAGTTCTCCGACCTGCTGTTCGCGAACCAGCCCGAGGAGGGCGGCGAGGGGCTCGGCGACGACCGGTTGATCGAGTACGCCGCACAGGCCGGTGCCACCGGGGAGGCCGTGGAACAGGGGATCACCGACCTCCGGTTCGAGGACTGGGTCGCCCAGGTGACCGAGGCGGCCAGTCAGGCCGACGTGACCGGCACCCCGACCGTCCTCGTCGACGGGGAGCCGCTGGACAACAGCACCCAGCTGACCCCGGAGGGCATCACCGCCGCGGTGGAGGCCGCCGCCCAGGGCTGACACCCGTGGGCGGTCGCTGCCCGGCGGTCGTGGTGCCCGGCGGGGTGCCGCGACGGGTGCCGCCGGGTGGGGCAGGCTGCCCCGGTGACCCGCGCGCGCACCGTCGTCCTGGCGGTCGGGCTGCTGGGCGGGCTGGTCGCGTGCGCCGCCGCGCTGCGGGCCGGCCGGTACACCCCGGTCTGGCTGGAGTCCCGGTCGCCGTGCGAGCTGGCCGGGGAGTGCACGGCGGCCGAGGTGGCGGGGGCCCTCCGGTGGCTGTGGTGGCCGGTCGCCGGTGGGCTGGCGGTCCTGGCGGTGGCCGCGGTGCTGCTCGCCTGGACGCTCCCGCCGACGCGCCCGCACCGGGGAGAGCAGGCGCCGCTGCCCGCGCCGGTGCACGCGCTCCTCGCCGGCCTGATCGCCTTCGGCGCCGCACTGCTGGCCGGCTTCCCGGTGCTGATCGCCGCCTTCGGAGGGGCGCACGCACTGGTCGTCGCGCTCGCCGTGGCCTGGCTGGCCCAGGCGGCCGCGGTGCTGCTGGCCGGCCGGGTGGCCCGTTCGCTCCTGCCCGTGCCCGGGCAGGACTGGCTGGCCGCGCTGCTGGTCAGTGGTCTCGGTGTCGGGGCGGTCGTGCTGACCTGGCAGCTGTCGGACGCCGGGTCGGTCACCGTGCCGCCGGTCGTCGACGCGGTCGTCGTGGCGCTCGCCGTGCTGGGTCAGCGCGCCCTGCGCCGGCTCGGGCGGCGTCCCGCCTGGCCGTCGGTGGCCGGTGGGGGCGCCGTCCTGGCCGCCGGGGTGCTGCTGCTGGTCGAGCTGCTGACCCCGGCGGCGCCCGTCGCCCCGACGGTGTCGCCGCCGCCGGCCGAGGAGGTCCCGCCGCCGACGCCCAGTCCGGCCCCGGCTCCGCCGCCCGAGCCGGAGCCGACGCCCGAGCCGGTGGTGGCCGAGCAGCCGTGCGCGCAGTCCGACCTCACCTTCCGGGTCGGTGGGTTCGACGCGGCGATGGGCGCCCGGGCGGCCGCGGTCGAGGCGACCAACGACGGCTCGGCCGCGTGCTGGCTGGAGGGCGTGC
The DNA here is from genome assembly GCF_054177765.1 of Modestobacter lacusdianchii. Classification (NCBI taxonomy): domain Bacteria; kingdom Bacillati; phylum Actinomycetota; class Actinomycetes; order Geodermatophilales; family Geodermatophilaceae; genus Modestobacter; species Modestobacter lacusdianchii. Next base: position 35,530 of record NZ_JBJJTJ010000026.1, read on the forward strand.
CGGTCGTCGTCCTGCTGCAGGGTGGCCGGCCGCTCGCCCTGCAGGTCGGCCCGGGAGAGACCCCGGAGGGCGCACCGGCCCAGGCGCAGCGGGTCGGTGTCGCCCCGGGCGGTACGGCCATCGCGCTGCTCACCTGGCGCAGCTACGGCGGGTGGGCCGACCTGGAGACCCCGCAGGCGGTGACCGTCGCGCTGGACGCGTCGAGCACGCTGGTCGCCGCCGAGCTGGACGGCGGGGGAGCGGCACCGTTCGACATCGCCGACGGCGGTGCCTGGGCGATCGCCCCGTGGGCCCCGCCCTGGAACTGACCGACCAGGACCCGACCGCCCGGACGGCGACCCCGGGCGCTGGGACACTGGGCGGCATGTCGACCTCCACCCTCGCCCGCGTGCAGACCCGTCTCCCGTCGGCGGTCCCGGTCGCCGTGGGGCTGGCCGCAGGCTTCGGCGTCGCCCAGGCCACCGGCGTCCGCGCCCTCGGAGGGGTCGTCTTCGCCGCGGGCGGCCTGGCGGCCGGCTGGCTCTGGTACCGCCGGCGCGGTCTGGCCGTCGCCGCCGGGCTGGCGGTCGCCTACGTCGCCGCGTTCGTGCTCGCCCACGTGCTGGCCCTCGGCGTCGGCTGGCCGGCCTGGCTGGCCGTCGGGCTGGTGACCGTGCTGGCCGCGGCGCTGTCCTGGGCGGTCGCCGACCGCGGGGTGTCCTGAGGCCTCGGTCCAGAGGTCCGGCCCAGGCCTGCGGCTCGGTCCAGAGGTCCGTCCCGGGCCTGCGGGGGACGAGGGGGCCGAGGTCCCTCCGGAGTGGGGGACCGGTCACAGCGGGCCGGTCGGGGGCCAGTCGTCCCCTACCATGGGAAGGTCTCGGCCGCCTGGGCCGTTACGACTGTCGCGCGCCGTAGCGCGCGGACCCCCCACGCGACCCCGAGGTGCCTCTCCGCATGCCCACCCGCAACGACCTGCGCAACGTGGCGATCGTCGCCCACGTCGACCACGGCAAGACGACCCTCGTCGACGCCCTGCTCCGGCAGGCGGGTGCCCTGGGCCGTGCCAAGGGCGAGGGCACGGACAACGACTCGACCCAGGACCGGGTCATGGACTCGATGGACCTGGAGCGCGAGCGCGGGATCACCATCCTCGCCAAGAACACCGCGATCCGGCTGGCCGACGAGGCCGGCAACCCCGTCGTCGTCAACATCGTCGACACCCCCGGCCACGCCGACTTCGGCGGTGAGGTCGAGCGCGGCCTGTCGATGGTCGACGGCGTCGTCCTGCTCGTCGACGCCTCCGAGGGCCCGCTGCCGCAGACCCGCTTCGTGCTCCGCAAGGCGCTGGGCAAGGGGATGCCGGTCATCCTCGCGGTCAACAAGACCGACCGCGCCGACGCCCGCATCGAAGAGGTCGTCGACGAGTGCTACGAGCTGTTCCTGGAGCTGCTCGAGGACGCCGGGATGGACGCCGACGCGCTCGAGTTCCCGATCGTCTACTGCAACGGCCGCACCGGCCAGGCCTCGCTGAACAAGCCGGAGAACGGCACCGTCCCGGACAGCCCGGACCTGGCGCCGCTGGTCAAGACGCTGCTGGACACCATCCCGGCGCCGGAGTACGACGCCGAGGAGCCGCTGCGCGCGCAGGTCACCAACCTCGACGCCTCCCCGTTCCTGGGCCGCCTCGCGCTGCTGCGCATCCACTCCGGCGAGATGAAGCGCGGTCAGCAGGTCGCCTGGTGCAAGGTCGACGGCACCATCCAGCGGGTCAAGATCACCGAGCTGCTGGTCACCGAGGGCCTCACCCGCACCCCGGCCGACAGCGCCGGCCCCGGCGACCTGGTCGCCATCGCCGGCATCGAGGACATCATGATCGGCGACACCCTCGCCGACCCGAACGACCCGCGCCCGCTGCCGCCGCTGACCGTCGACGAGCCGTCGATCTCGATCACCATCGGCATCAACACCTCGCCGATCTCGGGCAAGAGCGGCAAGAAGCTCACCGCCCGGCTGATCAAGAACCGCCTCGACCAGGAGCTGGTCGGCAACGTGTCGGTGCGCATGCTCAACACCGAGCGCCCCGACACCTGGGAGATGCAGGGCCGCGGTGAGCTGGCGCTGGCCATCCTCGTCGAGCAGCTGCGCCGCGAGGAGTTCGAGCTCACCGTCGGCCGCCCGCAGGTGGTCACCAAGGAGATCGACGGCAAGCTCCACGAGCCGGTCGAGCGGGTCACCATCGACACCCCCGGCGAGTACGTCGGCACGCTCACCCAGGCCCTGGCCACCCGGCGCGGGCGGCTGGAGAACCTGGTGCACCACGACACCGGCTGGGCGCGGATGGAGTACATCGTCCCGTCCCGTGGCCTGATCGGGTTCCGCACCGAGTTCCTCACCGAGACCCGCGGCACCGGCGTGCTGAACCACAACCTCGAGGGCTACGAGCCGTGGCTGGGTGACATGCGCGCCCGCCCGACCGGCTCGCTGGTCGCCGACCGCAGCGGTGTGGCGACGACGTACTCGATGTTCTCGCTGCAGGAGCGCGGCCAGATGATGGTCGAGCCGGGCACCGAGGTCTACGAGGGCATGATCGTCGGTGAGAACTCCCGTCCGGACGACATGGACGTGAACATCACCAAGGAGAAGAAGCTCACCAACATGCGCAAGTCCACCTCCGAGGAGCTGGAGCGGCTCATCCCGCCGAAGCTGCTCAACCTGGAGCAGGCGCTGGAGTTCTGCGCCGAGGACGAGTGCGTGGAGGTCACCCCGGGCGCTGTGCGGGTGCGCAAGGTGGAGCTGGACCAGACGATCCGCGGGCGGGCCAAGAACCGGAAGCCCAAGCCCTGACGGAGGGCCCCGCTGCACCTTACGCCTCGCAGCCTCGGCGTGAGCCCCTGCAGCCGGGCCGAGACCAGGCGAACTGACGACGCCGCTGTCCCTGCCGGGGACGGCGGCGTTCGTCGTCTCGGGACGACGCGCGCACGAGGACTGACGAGACGGGTGGGGCCCGTGTGTCATCAGTTGCCGTTCGATCACACATCGTGATGACCGGCCGAGCGCACCGAGGAGTCGCCGGATGCTTCCTCGTGGCGCGCCGGGGTGTCGCACCCGCGGTCGTACGTTCCGGTCCGGAGAGGTGGGCTCGGCTGGGGAAGGCCGAGGGCACCTGGGGGACGGGCGCGAGAGGTGGTCGGGGAACCGATGACGGTCCAGCGAGCAGCAGGTTTCCGGAACGGGATCGACGTGCGGGTGCGGCTGCGCCCGGCGACGGCCCCGACCGACGGCACGTTCGACGGCGCCTGGTGGCCGCGCAGCCGGCTGCTGTCGGTCGAGCTGCCGGAGCTGGTGGCGGCGCTGGACAGCCTCGGCGTGCGCATCGACCGCTTCACCTACGCCGTGGGCGCCTGGGACGAGGCGCCGGCCCGCAAGGTGCTGATCGGCGGCCGCACCGTGCGCACCGGCGGCTTCGCCAGCATGGACCAGCAGCTGGTCTCCCTCACCGTCGACGGCGAGCGCCGGGTCGACCTGCTGGTCGTCCCGCCGGAGGCCGACGCCCTGACCGGCGTCCGCGCGCTGCGCCTGGCCGGGCTGCGCGAGGACACCAACCCGCAGCGCGGGCTCGTCGCCACGGGCTCACGGCCGCAGGTCGTCCCGCTCACCGGCGTCCGCGCCGGCTGACGCACGGGAACCGGACGCTGCGCCGGGAGCGAACCGGCTGGACGGCGGCCATGCCGCTGCGCTGAGGTCGGGGCATGCGACTCCTGGTGCTCGGCGGCACGCACTTCCTCGGCCGGCACGTCGTCTCCGCGGCGCTGGCGCGCGGTCACGAGGTGGCCACGTTCACCCGCGGGGTCTCCGGTGCGCCGCCGGAGGGCGCCCGGGTGCTGATCGGCGATCGCGACGACCCCGCCGCACTGCCGGCCGCGCTCGACGGCTGGGCCCCGGAGCTGGTGGTCGACACCTCCTGCCAGACCCGGGCCGCCGCCGAGCACGCCGCCTCCGCCCTCGCCGAGGTCACCGGATACGCCTTCGTCAGCAGCCTCAACGCCTACCGCAGCTGGCCGCCCGGGCCGATCGCCGGTGAGCACGAGCCGACCTGGGACACCGACGAGGACGCCTACGGACCGGACAAGGCGCACGCCGAGCGGGTGCTCGCCGCGGCCCTCGGCGACCGGTTGCTCACCGCGCGGGCCGGTCTGATCGTCGGCCCGCACGACCCGCTGTACCGGCTGGGCTGGTGGCTGGACCGGATCGCCGTCGGTGGCCGGGTCGTCGTCCCGGCCGACTCGTTGCCCCAGCCGATCGCGCTGGTCGACGCCCGGGACCTGGCCGGCTGGCTGGTGGAGATGGCCGAACGCGGCCAGGGCGGGCCGGTGAACGCCACCGGGCCGGCCGGCATGACCACGCTGGGCGGCCTGCTGGAGACCTGCCGCGAGGTCACCGGCAGCGACGCCGAGTGGGTGCCGGTCGCCGACGCCGACCTGCTCGCGGCCGGCGTCCAGGAGTGGACCCACCTGCCGCTGTGGCTGCAGGCGAGCACCGCCCGAACCGCCTGGGAGGTCGACACCACCCGCGCCCGCGAGCTCGGCCTGCCCTCCCGCCCGGTGCGCGACTCGGTCGCCGACACCTGGGCGTGGATGCAGACCGCCGCGCGCCCCGAGCCGCCGGCCGGGCGCAGCCTCCCCGGCCTGCCCGCCGAGCTGGAGCAGGCGCTGCTCGCCGCCGCGGGTTGACCCGGCCGGAGCAGGGTGGAGCCGCGTGCGCCTGCGGCTCCACCCTCCCGAGCGCGGCTCAACCCCGGCGGCGGGCCCGCAGGACCTCGTCGGCGTGGTGGTGGCTGTTCTGGTCGCCGGCCCGGGGTCGGCACTCGGCGGTCAGCACCTCCCACTGCCCCGGGTCGAGGTCGGCGGCGACCTGGGCGGCGGTGCTGAACCGGTCCCCGCCCCACACCGCGGCCCGCTCCTCGTCGTAGGGGTGGCCGACCCACAGCAGCGTGCCGCCGGGGGCGACGCCCGACGCCAGCCGCGGGACCAGCTCGTGTCGCAGGGTCTCCTGCGGGTGCAGGAAGTGCGCGGTGACCAGGTCGTAGGCCTGCGCCGGCGGCCGCCAGGTGACGACGTCGCCGCGGACCCACTCGACGCGGTCGGTCACGCCCGCCGCGGCCGCGTGCTCGGCCGCCCGGGCGAGGGCCACCTCCGACCAGTCCAGCCCGGTCACCTGCCACCCCCGGCCGGCGAGCCAGAGGGCGTCACCGCCCTCGCCGCAGCCGACGTCCAGCGCGCGGCCCGGCGGGAGGTCGGCGGCCTCGGCGACCAGCGCGGCGTTGGCCCGGCCGCTCCACAGCGCGGGGGAGTCGCGGTAGCGCTGCTCCCATGAGGCCAGGTCGTGGCCGTCGGCCTGCTGGGTGTGCTCGTGGTCGTGCACCGTTCCTCCTCAGATCCCGTGCCGGCGGTCGCCGAGCACCTGGTCGCACAGCTCCCGCTCGCTGGCCGGGGAGAACACCGGCCGGGCCGGAGCCGCCCGCCGGGCCGCCACGGCCAGCCGGGTGTCCTCGGCGATCAGGTCGCCGTTGAGCCCGGCGCCGGCCCTGAGCCCTGCGGCGGCCGCACCGATCACCTGGGCCATCAGGTCGGTGACGTTGCCGGCCACCCAGACGCCGGGGACGTCGGTCGAGCCGACCGGGGTCGAGGGGACGGCGCTGCCCACGACGTGGCCCATCACCTCCAGCGGCTCGACCGGCAGGCCGAGCGACTCCAGCAGGGCGGACCGGGCGGTGAACCGCGGGGCGACGACCAGGGCGTCGCGGGGCACCACCTGACCGGAGGCCAGCCGGACGCCGGTCAGCCGGTCCCCGTCGGACTCGATGGCCGCGACGGGGCCGTCGACGACCGAGACACCGCGGGCCGCCAGCTGCTCCCACTCCTCGTCGGTGGGTTCCAGCCGGGCGTGCCGGAAGAGCGTGACGTCCTCGCTCCACTGTCGCCACATCAGCGCCTGGTGCACCGACATCGGGCTGGTCGCCAGGACGCCGATGGCCTGGTCGCGCACCTCCCAGCCGTGGCAGTAGGGGCAGTGCAGCACGGAGCTGCCCCAGAGCTCGCGCACGCCGGGGACCTCGGGCAGCTCGTCGACCAGGCCGGTGGTGACCAGCAGCCGCCGTCCGTGCACCGACCGCCCGTCGGCCAGCTGCACCCGGAAGCCGCCGTCGACCACGGCGGCGGAGACCGCCTCGCCGTCGACGAACTGCCCGCCGTAGCCGGCCACCTCGCCGCGGCCGATCGCCAGCAGCTCCCGCGGCGCGATGCCCTCGTGGCCCAGGTAGTTGTGAGCCCCGGCGGCCGGGGCGTTGCGCGGGGCGCCGCCGTCCACCACCAGGACCGACCGGCGGGCCCGGGACAGGGCCAGCGCCCCGCTCAGCCCGGCCGCCCCACCGCCGATGACCACCACGTCGTACCGCTCGTCCACGGCTGCTCTCCTCGCCCTCGCCCCCGCGGCCACCGGTGGGTGCCCGCTGGTGTCGAGAGTGCGCCGGGGAGTGCGCGAGTGACAAGGAAGATTGCCGAAGCGGCAAAGCGGTGGTGTCGGCCACCCGTCCGCACCCGACGAGGCCCGGACGCAGAACGGTCCCACCGCAGCGTGCTGGGTGCGGTGGGACCGTTCGTGTGCAGGACTCGCGGGCCCGGCGGCCGGTGGGCCGGGGTCAGGCCCGGCGGTGGCCGGCGGCGACGCCGTCGTCGAGGGGCGCGACGGCGTTCGCGGAGGCCCCCCGCTCCCCGACGGCGACCGGCCCGGCGTCCGCGGCGAGCGCCCGGGCCTCGGCGGCCAGCGCCTCGGCCCGCTCCTGCGCCCGCTCGCGGCGGTGCTCCCGGAACGACCAGACGACCGCGGCCGCCCAGGTCAGGTAGACCACGGCCAGGACGACGCGGCGGACGGGGTCGCTCGCGTCGATCCAGTCGCTGCCCAGCAGGCTGGTGGTGTTGGTCAGCACGATCATGCCGCCGACCCCGGCACCGAGCAGGCGCGGCGGGACGAAGCGCACCAGCCAGGCGGCCAGCGGTGCGGCGACCAGGCCGCCGGCGAGCAGGCCGAGCACCCAGAACAGGTTGATGCCCTGGCTGCCGAGGGCGAAGAGGAAGCCCAGGCTGGCGGCCAGGGAGACGAGGAACTCGGACGTGTCGACCGAGCCGATCGTCTTGCGCGGCTCCATCCGGCCGCTGGCCAGGATCGCCGGGGTGCTGACCGGCCCCCAGCCGCCGCCACCGGTGGCGTCGACGAAGCCGGCGGTCAGGCCGAGCGGGGCGAGGAACCGGGCGCGCATCGGCTTGCCGAGCTGGCGCTTGTCCAGCCCGCGCAGGGTGAACCGGACCAGCAGGTAGAGGCCCAGGCCCAGCAGGATCAGCGACATCACCGGGCCGGCGATCGCGGTGGAGACGTTCGACAGCACGGTGGCCCCGACGAAGGCGCCCACCGCTCCGGGGACGCCGATCTTGGCGACGACCTTCCAGTCGACGTTGCCGAACCTCCAGTGCGAGAGGCCCGAGGCCAGGTTGGTGCCGATCTCGGCCAGGTGCACGGTGGCCGAGGCGGCGGCCGGGTTGGTGCCGATGGCCAGCAGCAGGGTCGTCGAGGTGACGCCGTAGCCCATGCCGAGGCTGCCGTCGACGAGCTGGGCGCCCAGGCCGGCGAGGGCGAGCAGGATCAAGGTCTTCACGAGGGGGGTGCTCCGGGGTCGTGGCGCCGGGCGCGGCGGAGCGCGTCAGGCTGGCTGGACGAGGGGCGCCGCGAACGGCGCTCGGGTCAGCGGCCCGGACAGGTTGCGGTGGCGACCCGGAGCAGGTCGACGTGCAGACGGCTCACCAGCAGCTCGCCCGGGGAGGCGGGCGCGAGGAGGGCCGTCGTCGTCACGACGGCATGTCTACCACTTTGGTGGGGATTGTGTGGAATGACCTCCCACGCAGTGGGATCAGTCCTGCAGCACGTCGTTCCGGATCGTCGCCCAGGCGGTTCCGGCGCCGGCGACCATCAGCCCGGCGCAGATCAGCAGGGCGCGCTGGTAGCCGGCGCTGAAGTCGGTCGCGGCGAGCTCCCCACCGGCCGACAGCCCCACCGCCACCGGGAGCGCGGCGACCGCCAGCAGGCCCGCGGCGCGGGCCACCGCGTTGTTCACCCCGCTGGCCACGCCGGCCAGGTGGTCGGGGGCGGCGGCCAGCACGGTCGCGGTCAGCGGGGCCACCAGCAGCGACATCCCCAGCCCGAAGAGCACCGAGCCCGGGAACACCGCCGACCAGTAACCGCTGCCGGCGTCCACGGCCGACAGCCAGGCCAGCCCCGTGGCGGCCACCAGCGGGCCCACGGTCATCGGCAGCCGAGGGCCGATCCGCTGGGCCAGCGCGCCGGCCCGGGCGGAGAGCAGGGTGAGCAGGATGCTCGGCGGCAGGCTGGCCGCGCCGGCGAGGGTGGCGCCGTAGCCGAGCACCGTCTGCAGCTGCAGCACCAGGAAGAAGGAGAAGCCGCCCAGCGCGCCGTAGACGGCCAGGGTGCTCAGGTTGGCGCCGGTGAACTGGCGGTCGGCGAAGACGCCCAGCGGCAGCATCGGGGCGGCGGCCCGCCGCTCCCGGACGACGAACGCCGCCGCCGCGGCCACACCGATCACCGCCGACGTCCACACCGCCGCGGTGCCCGGGTCGTCCCCGGCCGCGATCAGTGCGTACGTCACCCCACCCAGCGCGACGGCGCCGGTGATCGAGCCCAGCACGTCGAACCGCCCGTGGGCGTCCGGGTCGCGGCTCTCCGGCACGTGCCGGACGGCGACGACGGCCACCGCGGCGGCCAGCGGCACGTTCACGCCGAACACCCAGCGCCAGCTCACCGCGTCCACCAGGAACCCGCCGACGAAGGGCCCGACCAGGCCGGCGATGCCGCCGAGGGCGGACCACAGCCCGATGGCCCGGGCGCGGTCCTGCGGGCGGAAGGAGGCCTGCAGGATCGCCAGGCTGCCCGGGGTGAGCAGCGCGCCACCCACGCCCTGCAGCGCCCGGGCGGCCACCAGCTGCGCGGTGTCCTGCGCGAGGCCGCACAGCAGGGACGCCAGGGCGAACCAGACCACACCGACGACGAACACCCGGCGGCGTCCGTAGCGGTCACCCAGCGCACCGCCCAGCAGGATCAGCGCGGCCAGGGTGAGCGTGTAGCCGTTGACGGTCCACTGCAGCGCGGCGAGCGAGGCCCCCAGGTCGGCCCCGATCGTCGGCAGGGCCACGTTGACCGCGGTCGCGTCGAGGAAGGCGACGCCGGAGGCGAGCACCGTGGCCAGCACCACCCACCGTCCGCGCGCGGTGCCCAGGGCGACCGTCTCGGCGGGGCGCGCCGGGGGAGCTCCCGCCGGCGGAGGCGGGGGCTCGGTCACACCGACCTTCCTAGCCGACGTCTGCCCGGACGGGGAGGGGGCAGGACGAGGGGCTCGTCACTCCCCGCCTCGGCGGTCCCGGGAACTGGACGGCGTCGGCGGACGACTGTCCCTGCGTGCACGTCAGACGATGCGAGCAGGGACCGGTGACCGGGTGAGGCGGTTCCTGCCCGCCGTCCTGCTGCTGTTCTCGCTGCTCGCGGCAGGCCTGGTGGTCGACGTGCTCACCGCCCGCCCGGCGTCGGCGCACGCGACGGTCACGACGACCACGCCGGCGGACGGCGCCCGGCTGGACGAGGTGCCCGCCGAGGTCACCATCTCGTTCGACGAGTCGGTGTCCCTGGGCGCCGGCTACGCCCGGGTGCTGGACGGTTCGGGCGAGCGGGTCGACACCGGCGCCGCGCAGGTGCGCGACGCGACGGTCACCGTGCCGCTGCGCGACGACCTGCCCGACGCCGGCTACGTGGTCACCTACCGGGTGGTCTCCGCCGACTCCCACCCGGTCTCCGGGGCCTTCTCCTTCGTCGTCGGGGACGCCGAACCGGTCGCCGCCGGGTCGGTGGACGTCACCGACGACGTCGACCCGGTGATCGGTGCGGCCCTGCCCACCGCCCGCTGGCTGGGCTACCTCGGGCTGGCGCTCGGGCTCGGCGTGCCGCTGACGCTGGCCACCTGCTGGCCGGGCGGCTGGCGGGTGCCGCTGCTGCGGCGGGCCACCCTGGGCGGGTCGGCCGCGGTCGTCGCCGGCGCGGCGCTGTCGGTGCTGCTGCAGGGGCCCTACGCGGCTGGCGCCGGGATCGGCTCGGTGCTCGACCCCGAGCTGCTGGGCTCCACGCTGGGCAGCACGTACGGGCGCACCCTGCTGCTGCGCGCGGTTCTCGCGGCCCTGCTCGGCGTCGTCCTCGCGCTCGGCTGGCGGCGCCGGAGTGCTCCCGGCGTCCCCGTGCTGGCCACCGCCGGTGTGCTCGGTGCCGGCCTGGTGGTCGCCGTCGCGGCCGTCGGTCACCCGGTCGCCGGTGCGACGCCGGTGCTCGCCGTCGCCGTGGCCGCCGTGCACGTCGCGGCGATGAGCGGCTGGCTGGGCGGGCTGGCCGCGCTCTTCGGCGGCGCGCTGCGCGGGGGCACCCCGGCCGCGGAGCTGCTCGCCGCGCTCCCGCGCTGGTCGAAGCTGGCCGCCGGCCTGATCGGCGCACTGGTGGTCACCGGCGTGCTGCAGTCGGTCCGCGAGGTGGGCTCGTTCGCCGGCCTGGTGCAGACCACCTACGGGTGGGTGCTGCTGGCCAAGCTCGCCGTGGTGCTCGTCGTGTTCGTCGCCGCCCTGGTCAGCCGCGACTGGGTGCAGCAGCGGCTCGGCGCCCGCAGCCGCCCCGGCCGGCGGGTGGTCGCCCAGGCGTTCGCCGCCGACGCGGACGCCCCGGTCGAGGAGCAGCCCGCGCACCTGGGGGTGCTGCGCCGCTCGGTGCTCGTCGAGCTGGCCGGCGCGGTCGTCGTCCTGGCGCTGTCGGCGGTGCTGGTGAGCCAGCCGCCGGCCGCGGCCGCGCTGGCCGTCCCGGTCGAGGCCACCCTGCCGCTGCAGTCCTCGGCCGGCACGGCGGGCAACGGCACCGTGCAGGTGTCACTGGACCCGGCCCGTCCGGGCCCCACCTCGATGCACGTCTACCTGTACGACGCCGAGGGCCGGCTGACCCAGCCGCAGCAGATCTCGGTCACCCTCACCGAGCTGGCGCAGGAGATCGGCCCACTGGACGTCGAGCTGGCCGCCGCCGGCCCCGGCCACTACGTCGCCGACCCGGTGCTGCCCACCGCCGGCAGCTGGACCCTCGCGGTCACGGTCCGGCTGGACGAGTTCACCGCCGTCACCGCCAGCACCGCCTTCCCGGTGCGCTGAACCCCCTGAGAAACCCCGATCGAGGAGATCCGTTGTCCCTGCACCTGTCCCGCTCCGGCCGCCGTCCGGCCGTCGTCCTGCTGTCCGGCGCGGTCGCGCTGACCGGCCTGCTCGCCGTCGGCGGCGGGGTCGCCTCGGCCCACGTCACGGTCTCCTCGGCCGACGCGGCCGCCGGCGGGTACGGCAAGCTCACCTTCCGGGTGCCCAACGAGAGCGACGTGGCGAGCACGGTCGCGCTGCGCATCCAGGTGCCCACCGACACCCCCCTGACCTCGCTGCGCGCCCAGCCGGTGCCCGGCTGGACGGTGTCGCTGACCCAGGCCCGGCTCGACCCGCCGGTCGAGTCGCACGGGCGGACCATCGACCAGGTCGTCTCGGTGGTGGAGTACCGCGCCGAGGCCGGCGGCGGCATCGCGCCGGGGCAGTTCCAGGAGTTCGCGCTGTCCGGCGGGCCGTTCCCGGAGGCCGAGAGCCTGACCTTCAACGCCGTCCAGACCTACAGCGACGGCTCGGAGGCGGCCTGGATCGAACCGACCGTCGACGGCCAGGCGGAGCCGGCGTACCCCGAGCCGGTGCTCACCCTGGCGGAGGAGGGGGCCACCGACGCGCACGGCGGCACGCACTCGTCGGCCGCCGACGGCGCGACCGACACCGCGGCGGCCGACGGTGCGGACGAGGACGGCGACGGCACCGCGCTGGTGCTCGCCGTGCTCGGGCTGCTCGCCGGGCTGGGCGGTCTCTTCCTCGGTCTGGCCGCCCGCCGACGTACCGTGTCCTCGTGAGCTCTGCGACCCGTACGGCCCGGCGCGGGGTCCCCGCGCTCCTGCTCGCCGCCGGCCTGCTGCTGGCCGGCTGCGGTGGTGACGCCGAGGCGGACGCCGGTGGGCACGACCACTCCGGCGACCCGCCCGCGACCCTCGCCGAGGACGACGGCGGCTACGAGGGGCTGCACCTGGCCGACCCGTACCAGAAGCCGGAGTTCACCCTCACCGACAGCACCGGCGCGCCATTCGACTTCGCCGCGCGGACGGCGGACGGGCCGACCCTGCTGTTCTTCGGCTACACGAACTGCCCGGACATCTGCCCGACGACGATGGCCGACGTGGCGCTGGCGCTGCGCAGCGTCGACCCGGCGCTCGCCGAGCAGACCAACGTGGTGTTCGTGACCACCGACCCGGCGCGGGACACCGGCGAGGTGCTGGGGGAGTACCTGGGCCGGTTCGACGCCGACCTGCCGACCTCCTTCGTCGGGCTGACCGGTGACCAGGCGCAGATCGACCAGGCGCAGCTGGCGGCGGGGGTCCCGCAGGCCGAGGCGAACGGCGAGCAGCACTCGACGATGCTGCTGCTCTACGGCACCGACGGCGAGGCCGACGTCGCGTTCAACGCGGGGAACACCGCCAAGGACATCGCCCACGACCTGGCCCTCGTCGCCGCGGAGTGACCGGCGCCCGGCTCCGGACGGCGGCCGGCCGGGCAGCGGTCGTGCTGCTCGGCCTGCTCGCCACCCTGGCCGTCGCCGGGCCCGCGTCGGCGCACGTGGGGGGTGGCGCGGCGGGCAGCGACTTCGCGGCCGCGCTCGGCTCCGTCTCCCCGGACCTGCCGGGGGTGACGGTGCGGGTGCTGCAGTTCGGTGACGAGCTCGAGGTGGTCAACGACACCGGCACCGAGCTGACCGTGCCGGGCTACTCCGGTGAGCCCTACCTGCGGATCGGCCCGGACGGCGTCTGGCGCAACGCGCTGAGCCCGGCGACGTACCTGAACCTCGACCGGTACGGCCGCACCGCGATCCCCGACGACGTCGACATCGTGGCGGCTCCGCGCTGGGAGCAGGTGTCGACCGAGCCGGCGTACGCCTGGCACGACCACCGCACGCACTGGATGACCGAGGGGCAGCTGCCGCCGCTGGTGGCCGCCGCACCGGACCGGTCGCACACGGTCGCCGAGTGGACGGTGCCGATGGCCCTCGGCGGCACCGAGGTGAGCGTGCGCGGGGTGCTCACCTGGAGCCCGCCGCCACCGGGGTGGCTGATCTGGCCGGTCTACGCCCTGCTGCTGGCCGGCACCGTGGCCGCCGGGTGGCTGGCCCGCACCGCCCGGCCGCTGGGCGGGGTGCTGGCCCTGGCGGCGGTCGCCTCGCTGTACCACGCGCTGACCACGCCGGTGCCGCCCGCGACCGTCTCCTCGCACGCCGGGGCGATCGGCTCGGCGCTGCTGCCGGCGCTGTTCGTGCTGCTGGCCGCGGTCATCGGGGTGCGAGCCGCCCTGCGGGAGCGTGGTGTGCTCGCCGGGCTGATGGCCGTGGTGGTCGGCTGGCTGCTGCTGGTGCAGGGCCTGCCCGACGTCGACGTCCTCTGGACCGCGCACGCCCTGGCCACCGGGCCGCAGCTGCTGGCCCGCGCGGCGGTGGCGGTGCTGGTGGCCGTCGGCCTCGGTCTGGTGATCGGTGGGGCCGGTGCCGCCCGGCGGTTCCGGGACGACGCCCGGGCCGGGGCGCCGGTGTCCGTCGCGCCCGCCGCACACTGACCTGTCGACGAGTCGAGAAGTCGACCCGGACCCGAACGGACTCCCGTTCGAGCCCGATCCCACCCGTTTCTGACCGTCTGCCGAACGACTTCACGGCGTGTCCCGGCGAACACGCCGAGCAACGAATTACAAGCCTGTCACTTGGTGTTTCGATGGCTGCCGAACCGATCCGGGCCGTGGGGGACGCCGGAGGTGACGAGAGGCAGGCAGATGGGCTCGAGGCACGCCGGCACCACCGTCCGCACCCGCGGACGTGCGGTCGCACCGTCCTCGAGCTCCCGGTCCACCGGGTCGCCCTCGCCCCGCTCGCTGACCTCGCCCCGCTCGCTGACCTCGCCCCGCTCGCTGACCTCGCCCCGCTCGCTGCCCTCGGGCTGGTCGTCTCCGGGTTCGTCGTCCGCGGGGCCGCTGACCTCGGGTGCGCAGTCCGCGGGTCCGCAGGCCTCCGGTCCGCAGCCGTCCGGCTCGCCGTCGTCCGGGTCGTGGCCGATCGTGCTGCCGCCCGCCCCACGTGCCGTCGCCCGCCGTCGTCCCGCGGCGCTGCTCGCGGCGCTGGTGGTGGGCGCCGCGGTCGCGCTGATCGGGTCGCAGACCCTGCCGACCGCCGACGCCCGCGAGTCGGTCGTGGCCGCCGAGCTGCTCGGCTCGGACGCCGAGGGCCTGATGGAGACCGAGCTGAGCCCGCAGCTGGCGATCACCGAGGTCGAGGCGCGCGCCCGGCTGGCCGAGGTCGCGGCCTCGCGCGCCGCCCGGGCCGAGCGGGTCGCCCAGGAGCAGGCGGCTGCCGCCGAGGCGGCGGAGGCAGCGGCGGAGGCCGCCCGGCCCAAGGTGGTCGCGCCCGTCAAGGGAGCCCGGCTGACCAGCTGCTTCTGCCAGCGCTGGGGCACCATGCACTGGGGCATCGACCTCGCCGCTCCGATGCTCACTCCCGAGTACGCGGTCGAGGACGGCGTGGTGCTGCGCGCCGGTGCGGCCAGCGGCTACGGCCTGGCGGTGTACATCCTGGGCGTCAGCGGCGACGTGACCGTCTACGGGCACATGGAGAAGATCCAGGTCGAGGCCGGTGACGTGGTCAGCGCCGGTGACCAGATCGCGCTGCTCGGCAGCCGCGGCCAGTCGACCGGCCCGCACCTGCACTTCGAGGTGCACTCCGGCGGCATGGACGGCAAGCGCGTCGACCCGGTGGGCTGGCTGCGCGCCCGCGGCGTCGAGCTCTGACCCCAGCGGTCCGCGCCGCCACGTCCGGGGTCATCCCCGGACGCGACGGCGCGAGCGGCCGGCCTCAGGCCTGCGGTGACCAGGCGGCGACCATGGTCGGCAGCACCAGGCCGACGTGGAAGGGCAGCAGCACGGCGGCGGTGAGGACGCCGGTGCCCGGTGCGCTCCACTCGGCGACGAGCCAGACGACGACGGCGGCGAGCTCGAGGACCAGCAGGCCGAACCCGATCCGGTAGGCGGCGGCATAGGCCTCACCGCGCAGCTGCCACTGGCGCTCGTCGAGGGCGTCGGCGGGCAGCTCCTCGATGCCGCGGGTGCCCGCCTTGAGCGTGCCGAGGCAGAAGACGAACGCCACGAGGACGACGGCCAGGGCGCCGACCGCCGGGATCGGGGCCGCTTCGATCAGCAGGAACAGTGCTGCCTCGACGACCAGCAGGCCACCGAGGGCGATGACCAGCAGCCGTCGGGCGTGCGGGGTGCGGAAGCGCTCGAAGCGCGGGTCGTCGAGGCGCTCGATGCGACGCTGGGTGCGGGTGGGGGTGCTCATCGGGACTCCTGGGTGCCGTAGACCTGCTCGGACAGGGTGCGGAACGGGGTGAGCGAGAAGACCGCCTCCATCGGGAGGCCGAAGACCGCGGCCAGCCGCAGCGCGAGGGTCGCGCTGGGGCTGTACTCGCCGCGTTCGAGGTAGCCGATCGTCTGGTAGTGCACGCCGACGGCGGCGGCCAGCTCCTGGCGGGACATGCCGCGTTCGGTGCGCAGCAGGGCGAGCCTGTTGTAGAGCTCTGGCTCATCAGAGCGTTTGCGCGGTGGCATGTAGCAAATTTACTACGCGCGATCCGTTGTGCGCTACCCCGCGGCCG
Organism: Modestobacter lacusdianchii; assembly: GCF_054177765.1. Taxonomy (NCBI): domain Bacteria; kingdom Bacillati; phylum Actinomycetota; class Actinomycetes; order Geodermatophilales; family Geodermatophilaceae; genus Modestobacter; species Modestobacter lacusdianchii. The sequence continues at coordinate 51,407 of NZ_JBJJTJ010000026.1, forward strand.
GTGGTTCGTGGCCCTCCTGCAGGGGCCCGCCCCGAGCCTGCGAGGGGTGGGGGGCAGGAGGGTCCTTCAGGAAGCGGTAGCCCATGCCGGGCTCGGTGTGCAGGTACCGGGGGTGCGCGGGGTCGGGCTCGAGCTTGCGACGCAGCTGGGCCAGGTAGACCCGCAGGTAGTTCGTCTCCCGCTCGTAGGCCGGGCCCCACACCGCCTGCAGCAGCTCCCGCTGGCCGACCAGCCGGCCGGGGCTGCGCACCAGCTCCGACAGCAGCGCCCACTCGGTGGGGGTCAGCCGCACCGGGACGCCGTCCACGGTCACCTGCTTGGCGGCCAGGTCGACGGTGAAGTGGTCGGTGACCACCCGCGCCTGCCCCGGCTCGGCGGTGCCCCGGCGCAGCGCGACCCGCAGCCGGGCGAGCAGTTCGGCCATGTCGAAGGGCTTGGTCACGTAGTCGTCGGCGCCGGCGTCGAGCGCGCCCACCTTGTCGGAGCTGTCGCCGCGGGCCGACAGCACCACCACCGGCCCGGTGAACCAGGGGCGCAGCCCGGCGAGCACCTCGGTGCCGTCGAGGTCGGGCAGCCCCAGGTCCAGGAGGACGACGTCCGGGTGCGCGGACGCGGCCTCGGCGAGCGCGGTGCGCCCGTCCTCGGCGGTGACGACGTCGAAGCCGGCGGCGCGCAGGGTGATCCGCAGCGCGCGGCGCAGCTGCGGGTCGTCGTCGACGACCAGCACCCGGCTCACGCCTCGGCCGCCGTCAGTCGGGGCCTGCTCGTGGCGACCGGGGCGGCCGGCAGCGAGACGACCATGGTGAGCCCGCCGCCCGGGGTCTCCTCGGCGGTGAGCGTGCCGTCCATCGCCTCGGTCAGCCCGCGCGCGACGGCCAGGCCCAGGCCGACGCCCTGCCCGGCGGGGGAGTCGCCCAGCCGCTGGAAGGGGGCGAACATCCGCGCCCGGTCGCGCGCGGGCACGCCCGGGCCGCGGTCGACCACCCGCAGCTCGACCCGGCCCTCGACGCGGGCGGCGTCGACGTGCAGGGCGCCGGACGCGTGGCCCGCGGCGTTGAGCAGCAGGTTGGCCACCACCCGCTCCAGCAGCCCGGGGTCGGCCAGCGCCGGGGCCAGGTCGGGGGAGTCGGGCCGGGTCACCCGACGCCGTTCGGTGGGCTCCAGCCAGGTGAGCGCGCGGCCCACCACCGCGGCGACGTCGACCGGGACGGCAGCGGGGGTGACCACGCCGGCCTGCAGCCGGCTCATGTCCAGCAGGTTGTCGACCAGGCCGGTGAGCCGGTCGGCGGACTCGTCGACGGTGGCGACCAGCTCGGCGCGGTCCTCGTCGCTGAGCGCGAGCTCCTCGGTGCGCAGCGCGGAGGCGGCGGCCTTGATCCCGGCCAGCGGGGTGCGCAGGTCGTGGCTGACCGCGGCCAGCAGGGCGTTGCGCATGCTGTTGCCGGCGGCCAGCCGGGCGGCCTCCGCGGCCTGGGCGGCGAGCCGGCCCTGCTGCAGGGCGACGGCGGCCTGCTCGGCGAAGGAGACCAGCACCGTGCGGTCACCGGCGGGGAGCGCCCGACCGCAGAGCCGCAGCGTGAGGGTGTCGGTGACCGCGACGTCGTCGACCTGCTCGTCGGCGCCGTGCTCGCCGCAGGTGCCCACGGTGTGCTCACGGCCCTCGGTGCTCTCCACCATGGTGACCGAGCGCAGGCCGAACGCCTCGCGGATCTGCTCCAGCAGGCTGGGCAGGCCGCGGTCGCCGGCGAGCACCGAGCGCGACAGCGAGGCGAGCATCGCGGTCTCCGCGCGGGAGCGGGCCGCGGCGGTGGCCCGGCGCGCGGACCGGTCGACGACGGCGGCCACCGCCACGGCGACGACCACCCCACCGAAGAGCGAGACGACGTCGTCGACCTGGCTGACCGTCAGCCGGCCGGTGGGGTCGGTGAAGAACCAGTTGGCGACCAGCCCGCCGGCGAGCGAGGCGGCCAGCGCCGGCCACAGCCCGCCGACGATGGCGACCGCGGTGACCAGCAGGACGAAGACCAGCAGCACGCTGGCCAGCGACAGTGCCGCCTGGGCGGCGATGCAGGTGAGCGCGAGCACCGGGACGCCGATCGCGGCGACCAGCCACCCGAGCCCGCGGCGCCGCGCGGTGAGCGCCCCCTGGCTGCGGGGCAGCCGCCAGCCCTGGGAGCCGGCGGCGGAGTGGGTGACGATGTGCACGTCGATCTCGCCGGACCCGGCGATCACCCGCCCGCCGATCCCGCCGCGCAGCGCCCGCGCCCACCGGGTGCGCCGGCTGGTGCCGATGACCAGCTGGGTGGCGTCGGCGCCGCGGGCGAACTCCAGCAGCGCCTCGGCGACGTCGTCCCCGACGACCTGGTGGTAGCTGCCGCCCAGGCTCTCCACCAGCGCCCGCTGGGCGCGCAGCGCACCGGAGGAGGCGCCGGCCAGCCCGTCGCCGGAGAGCACGTGCACCGCGAGCAGCACGCCGTTGCCGCTGCGCCGGGCCACCCGGGACGCGCGGCGGACCAGCGTCTCGCCCTCGGGGCCGCCGGTGAGGGCGACCACCACCCGCTCGCGGGCCTCCCAGACGTGGTCGATGGCGTGCTCGGCCTTGTACCTGCGCAGCCCCTCGTCGACCCGGTCGGCCAGCCACAGCAGCGCCAGCTCCCGCAGCGCGGTCAGGTTGCCGATCCGGAACCAGTTGCCCATCGCCGCGTCGACCCGCTCGGTGGCGTAGACGTTGCCGTGCGCCAGCCGGCGGCGCAGCGCCTCCGGGCTCATGTCGACCAGCTCGATCTGGTCGGCCCGGCGCACGACCGCGTCGGGCACGGTCTCCTGCTGCGGGACGCCGGTGATCTGCTCGACGACGTCGTTGAGGCTCTCCAGGTGCTGCACGTTCACCGTGGTCAGCACGCTGATGCCGGCGTCGAGCACCTGCTCGACGTCCTGCCAGCGCTTCTCGTGCCGGCTGCCGGGCACGTTGGTGTGCGCCAGCTCGTCGATGACCACCCACTCGGGGCGGCGGGCGAGCAGCGCGTCGACGTCGAGCTCGTCGAGGGGGACGCCACGGTGGGTGACCCGGGCGCGGGGCAGCACCTCCAGCCCCTCCAGGGCGGCGATGGTGCGCGGCCGGCCGTGGGTCTCGACCAGACCGACGACGACGTCGCAGCCCCGCTCGCGGCGCCGGTGGGCCTCGCCGAGCACGGCGAAGGTCTTCCCGACGCCGGGGGCGGCGCCCAGGTAGATGCGCAGCGTCCCGCGGGCCATGTCCTCCATGATCACCCCGGTCGCGGACGGTTCGGGCCCGCCGCGCGTCAGGATCGCGTCAAGACACCCCCCGGCGGGTGACCCCGGGCCCCGTCCACCGCGCGTCCGCGGTCACCGCGTGTCTCCCCGGCCCGGGTGCGCGCGGCACCAGCGGCCCACGGCGGTGTTCACGCCGATGGCCAGGACTCCCCAGAGGACGACGATCAGTTCGGTCACGCCCTCATCCGACGCCCGCGCGGCCACCGGTACGAGGGTCCTGACGCCGTCCTGACGGTGCCGTGCCGGTCCTTGACGCGTTCGCTGCGCTCAGCCGCCGGGGGTGACCAGTCCGGTCTCGTAGGCCAGCACCACGGCCTGGGCGCGGTCGCGCAGCCCGAGCTTGGTGAACACCCGGCTGACGTGGGTCTTCACGGTCTGCTCGGCGACGTACACCTGGGTGGCGATCTCGGCGTTGGAGAAGCCGCGGGCGACCAGGGCGAGCACCTCGGTCTCCCGCGGGGTCAGCGCCGCCAGCCGGGCGGGGCGGGCGACGTCAGTGAGCGCCGCGGGCCGGGCGGCGACGAAGTGGTCGATCAGCCGCTGGGTGATCTCCGGGTCCAGCAGCGCCTCGCCGCGGGCGACCACCCGCAGCGCGTGCAGCAGGTCGGCGGCGGGGGCGTGCTTGAGCAGGAAGCCGCTGGCCCCGGCCCGGAGTGCGGCGTAGACGTGGTCGTCGAGGTCGAAGGTGGTGAGCACCAGCACCCGCAGCCCGGCGAACCGCTCGTCGCCGAGCAGGTCGGTGGTCGCCTCGATGCCGTTGCGCCGCGGCATCCGCACGTCCATCAGCACGACGTCCGGACGGCGACCGGCGGCGGTCAGCTCGGCGGTGACCTCGACGGCGGCCTGCCCGTCGGCCGCGGTGCCCACCACCTCGACGTCCGGCTGGGCCGCCAGCAGCGCCGCGAACCCCTCGCGCACCATCGCCTGGTCGTCGACGACGAGCACCCGGACGGTGGGCTCAGACACCCCGCGCCCCACCGGCGGCCGGGTCGACCGGTGCATCCGCCGGCGCACCGGCCGGGACGGCGGCGCGCACCGCGTAGCCACCGTCGTCCGTGGGGCCGGCGGAGAGCACGCCGCCGTGCACGGCCACCCGCTCGCGCATCCCCGGCACGCCGGTGCCGGTGCCGGTGCCGCGGCTCTCGCCCGGGCCGTTGACCACGTCCAGCCAGACGACGCCGCTGCCCTCGACGACGTCGACCCGCACCGGTGCCCCGGCGGCGTGCTGGGCGGCGTTGGCCATCGCCTGCCCGATGACCCGGTGCACGGTCAGCCCCACGGCGGCCGGCACGTTCCCCACGTCGACCCGCCACTCGACCTGGGTGCCGGCGTCGCGGGCCTGCTGCAACAGCGCCACGACGTCCCCGATCCCGGGCTGCGGGGCCTGCTCGGCCGCGTCGTCGGAGCGCAGCACGCCCAGCAGCGACTGCATCTCCCGCAGCGCCGCGCGGGCGGCACCGGCGACCTCGCTGAGCTCGGCGGCGGCGGCCTCGGAGAGGTCGCCCACCCGGTAGGGCGCGGTCTCCGCGCGCACCGCGATCAGCGACATGTGGTGGGCCACCACGTCGTGCATCTCCCGGGCGATGCGGGCCCGCTCGGCCAGCGCGATCCGTTCGGCGTCGGCGTGCTCGGCCCGGCTCTGCTCCACGACCACGGCCACCCGGGCCCGCCGGCGGGCGCCGAGCGCGGCCCCCAGCGCCAGGGGCGCCATGGTCAGGATCAGCGTGGGCAGCAGCCAGCCGCCGTCCAGCCGCCACGAGGTCAGCCCCGCGACGACGAGCACGGCCAGCAGCGAGCCCAGCCAGGTGCCGGCCGCGGTGCTGCCCTCTGCCGACCAGGCGGCCACCAGCAGCACCGGGATCCACAGCAGCCAGTGCCACGGCGGGAGGCCGGCGTCGCCCGGGGACTGGACGATGAACGCGAGCACGACCAGCCACCCGGTGGTCACGCGCCAGCCGTCGTGCGGCCGGAGCACGGTGAGCACCAGCCCGACCACCGCTGGCAGCACCATCAGGAAGAGCGCCCGCCAGTCGTTGCCGGGCACGACGGACGTCGCGCCCAGCGTCACCACCGTGCCGTAGACGGCCGCCAGCCACGGCAGCGCCCGGGTGAGCCGGGGCCAGCCCGGCACGGCCGGGCGCGGGGCGTCGGCAGGGCCGGGCCGCACGATCGCGCCGAGGGCCTCGCGGAGTGCCGGGCCCAGCTCGCGGGCGGCGGCGGTCAGCTGGTCCCGGAGGCTCGGCTCGACGGCGGGTCTGGTCACGACAGCGACCGTAGCCAGGTCGGGGGCCCCGGCGCGTCACCCTGCGGGCGGGCGATCGACCCCTACCCCGGTAGGGGGTGGGTGCCTCCCGGGGCCGCGGGACGGCCCGCGGTGCGACCGGGGTGGGGCGTGGTCTTCGGCCCCGCGGTGTGACGACGCACCCCCCCTGCTCGCCGGGAGCGTTCCGGCCCGTGACGAAGCGTTGGTCCCTCGCCCTCCTCGCCACCACGGCGCTGGTGCAGTCGGTCTGGCTGGCCGCCGGCCCGCAGCCGGTCGACCCGGTCCGGCCGGTGCCGCTGGTGTCCGCCTGCGCCGCCGAGCTGGCCGCCCGGGTGGCCGACGTCGGCGTGCTGGGCTGCGACCCCACGGGCCGCGGCCGGGCGGTGCTGGCGCTCGGCGACCCGGCGACCGCCGCCCACGTGGTCGTGCTGGTGCCGGGCAGCGACATCGACCTGGCCACGCTGGACGACCCGCTCGACCCCGCTCGCCGGCCGCTGGGCTGGGCCCGGGCGCTCGCCGCGGCGAGCGGGCCCGACACCGCCGTCGTGCTGTGGGTCGGCTACCCGACGCCGCAGGGCCTCGGCCTGGACGCCGCCACCGGACGGCTGGCGCGGGCCGCCGCACCGGCGCTGGTGCAGCAGGTGGACGCCCTGCGCGCCCGGCCCGGCGTGCCCCCGACGACGACCGTGGTCGGGCACAGCTACGGCGCGGTCGTCGTGGCGCTGGCCGCACCCCAGCTGCAGGTGGACGACGTGGTGCTGGTGGCCAGCCCGGGCGCCCGCGCCGCGGACGTCGACGCGCTGGACAGCCCGGCCCGCGTCTGGGCCGCCCGCGCCGCGGACGACTGGATCCGGCGGGTGCCGGGGGTCGCGGTGGGCGACCTGGGGCACGGGCCCGACCCCACCGACCCGGCGTTCGGGGCGCGGCTGCTGCCGGCCGGGGACACCCGCGACCACGCCGACTACTTCCGGCCGGGCACGGAGTTCCTCACCGCCCTGGCCGACGTGGTCCGCGGCGCCGGCGCCGAGCGCGCTGCCGGCGCCGAACGCGGTGCCGACGTGGTGCGCGGTGCCGACGTGGTGCGGGATGCCGGGGTGGACCGGTGAGCCGGCGGTCGGCGGTGACCGCCCTGGCGGTGTCGGCGGGGCTGAGCGCCACCGCCGCCGGGTGGTCGCTGCCCGCGCCGCTGTGGCTGCGGGTGGTCGCCGGCGCGCTCACCACGGGCACGGTCTGGTGCCTGCTGCGCGGACTGCTGGGCACCGTCGCGGCGGTGTCGGCGGTGCTCCGCGGCCGGCCGCCGCGCCCGGTGCTCGCGGCCGCCGCGCTGGTCGCGCTGCTGGCCGCCGACGCCGGGGGAGCGGCGACCCTGCCGGCCGCGCCGGGCCCCGGCGTCGATGTCGCCGCCGCCCTGGCCGTCGCTCCCGCGGCGGTGACCGCGTCCGGCGAGCCGGGGTCGCTGGTCGACCGCGCCGGGCTGGGGCCCGACGGCCGGCTGTTCGTCGACGCCGGGCGGGGGCCGGCCCGCGCCTATGTCGGCCTCGGCCACGCGGCGACCGAGGCCGAGCGGGTGCAGCTGGCCGTGCAGGAGTGGGTGCGGCTGGGCGGGCTGCAGCGCGCCGTCGTCCTCGTGGTCGCACCCACCGGTTCGGGCTGGGTCGACCGGGCGGCCGTCGCCGCCGCCGAGGACGCCGCGGGTGGCGACCTGGTGAGCGTCGTCGTCCAGTACGCGGAGCGGGCCAGCGCACTGGAGCACCTGCTGGGCGGTGACCGCCCGACCCGGGTGACCACCGCCCTGGTGCGCGGGCTGCGCGCCGTGCTGGACGCGGTGCCGGCCGAGCAGCGGCCGCGGCTGGTGCTGTTCGGCGAGAGCCTCGGCGCGGCCGCGGTGGAGCACGCCGCCGCGGTGGTCGACGTCGACGGCTGCCTCGCCGCCGGGCGGCCCGGTGCCGCCCTGGACCCGGGCCCGGCCGGCCCGTGCCGCGCGGTGCGCAACGCCGACGACCCGGTGAGCTGGTGGTCCCCGCGCCTGCTGCTGAACCCGCCCGACGGGCTGCCCTGGCTGCCGGTGGTCACGTTCTGGCAGGTCACCGCGCAGCTGGCGGTGAGCCTGGACCAGCCGCCGGGCCACGGGCACCAGTACGGGGCGAGCCTGGACCTGGCGTGGGCGCGGGTGCTGCGGTGACCGGGCGGCGACTGCCACGATCACCGGCGTGAGCCGGGCGTCGGAGGACTCGAACCTGCGGATGTTGCGGGCGCGGGACGCGATGGACCGCAGCTACGCCGAACCGCTCGACGTCCCGGCGCTGGCCCGGCTCGCGCACGTGTCGGAGGCGCACTTCATCCGCACGTTCAAGGCCACGTTCGGGGAGACGCCGCACCGCTACCTGCAGCGGCGCCGGGTGGAGCGGGCGATGACCCTGCTGCGCAGCACCGACCGGTCGGTGACCGACATCTGCATGGACGTCGGCTTCGCCAGCCTGGGCACGTTCAGCCGGGTGTTCGCCGGGATCGTCGGCGAGCCACCCAGCGTGTACCGGCGGCGTGGTCCGCTGGCCGCGGTGCCGTCCTGCTTCGGCATGCGGTGGCTGCGACCCAGCGGGGAGAGCGCAGTTTCGGAGAAGCCCGGGGCCGTCGTCCGCCCCTAGCGTCCTGCCCATGTTGACCTCGATCTCGATCACCTCCCTCTACGTCCTCGACCAGGACCAGGCGCTGGACTTCTACGTCGGCACGCTCGGCTTCGAGGTGCAGACCGACCAGCAGTTCGGGCCGATGCGCTTCCTGACCGTGGCGCTGCCCAGCGACCCGGGCCACGCCGTGCTGCTGGAGCTGCCCGCGCCGCCGTCGGTGAGCCCGGAGATCGCCGGCCAGGTGCGCGACCTGGTCACCAAGGGCGCCGGCGGCGGGCACCTGTTCTTCACCACCGACGACGCGCACAAGGCCCACGCCGCGCTGAAGGAGAAGGGCGTGGACCTGCCGGAGGAGCCGGTCGTGCAGCTCTACGGCATCGACTTCGGCTTCCGCGACCCCTTCGGCAACTCGGTGCGCATCGCCCAGATGACCCCGCCGCCGTCCTGACCCCCTGGGGGGGGGGGGGGGGGGGGGGGGGGGGGGGGGGGGGGGGGGGGGGGGGGGGGGGGGGGGGGGGGGGGGGGGGGGGGGGGGGGGGGGGGGGGGGCGGGGGG